>JAFTGI010000026.1 GCA_017458195.1 Prevotella sp. | reverse complement strand
GACACCAGGAACAGCAACGGCGAGAAGCGGGTGCGGACGGCAAAGTCGTCGAGCCAGTGCACACCTAACAGGTAGCCGATGGGGGCGGCCACCGCGAAGCACGCCAGCAGGATGTAGAGGTAGCGGCGGTTGAACATCAGCAGGATTTCCTTGGTGGAACTGCCGAAGACCTTGCGGATGCCAATCTCCTTGCGGCGGTATTCGCTCTCGAACATGGTCATGCCGAACACGCCGATGACGCTGATGAGGATGGCCAGCAGGGAGAACAGCAGAATCTGCTTGGTGAAAAGGCTTTCTTGCTGGTATGATTTCTCTAATTCTTCGTCCATATAGTGCAGGTCGTTCACAGTGAGCTCGTTGTCGTGCTCGTACTTCAGCACCGTTTCCAGTACCTTCTGCTTGGCCTCGCGCTTGTCAACACCCTTTGCCACACGCACCATCAGCACATTGCGCCAATACCCATCATTCCAATAGTAGCCTTTCGGGCTGGGTACCATGAAGGCTATCGGCCGCTCACTGTCATCCACGCGCAGCGAGGAATACTTGATGTCCTTGCAGAAACCGACGACAGGGAAGTCTTCATCATTGATGGGCTTATCGACGGCGAGCCATGGATATTTCTTCTTTGCCGACTCATTGAAGATATACACGTCGCCATCGTCCTTGCGGAAGTTGCGCCCCTCCACGACGTCGATGCCCATCACGTCGAGGAAGCGCCAGTCCACGAAGATGCAGGTAAACGTCATGTGCTTGTCGCCTTCACCTCGGCCCCACTTCTGGTAATTGTCGCTGCTGCCTAAGATGTTCTGCGCGAGGCTTGCTCCCTCTATGCCGGGAATCATGCGCAGGTCTGAGTCGATGGCATCGGCATGATTGCGCGTGTCAGGTGCCGTGGCCACCACCATCACTTCATCCTTGTCGAAGCCGTAGTCGGTGTGATAGATGAAATAGCTCTGCAGATACATGATGCCCACGCCGATGACCAGCATGAAAGAAACCACGAACTGCAGGCATATCAAGATGGTACGCAGGACGCGGCCTTTGGGCGACAGCCCGAAAGAGCCTTTCAGCACCAGGGCCGGCGGGAAGGAGGTGACGTAATAAGCAGGATAGGCTCCGGCCAACAGGCCCACGACGATGCTCAGCAGCAGGGTGAGGGCGATGAGCGGCAGATGGTCCTGCAACAGGAAGCTGCCCTGCACCAGTTCCTGCAGGCCCAGGTCGTGGGCTATATAAATCATGCCCAAGGCCACAAGGAAAGCAGTCAGACTGATCAACAGCGCCTCGGCTATGAGGCTGAATCTCAACCCGGCTGTCGTTGCCCCCAGCACTTTCTGGGTGTTGATGCTTCGGACACGCATCGGCGTTTCTGCCAACGAGAAGTTCATGAAGTTGACGGCTGCTATCACCACGATGAGCAGCGAGAAGCAGATGAGCAGATAGACGGAGCTGCGGCCCGGCGCGGCCTTATTAAGAGTCTTTGAGAAATGGGTGTCGGCCACGTTGGTGAGCACCACTTGCAGGGCTTCTTCCTCCACCTTGGTTTTCATGTTGAATTCGTCCTTGAAGAGTTCGATGGCCGTCTGCCGCATGGCACTTTGCACTTCTGGCAGGTTCGCGGCATCATCCACTCGGACGTAGGCCTCATAGTTCCAGTTCTGATAGTTGCCTTCGTTGGAATTGATGCCAATAAAACTGATGCCATGCAGGAAGTTGTTCTCTGGATAGTCCTCTATCACGGCGCACACATTGAAAAGCCAACCGTCCCCCCATTTGTATTTCATGGTTTTGCCCACTGCATCGGCAGTGCCGAAGATGCGGACGGCCTCAGAACGGGGCAATACGATATTGGCCTGTTGGTTCAGGCCCTTCAGATCTCCGTCAATGACTGTTGGCTTATAGACGCCCACGAAGTTGTGGATGCCATAAACAAGATTCAACGAATACTCCTGCTCGTCCAGCAAAAACTGGTCGTAGTTGGTCCAGCCCTGAGTCACACCATAGCCTGTGACGTGTGGCGAGGCTGCCGCCAGGCGCTCCACCAGCGGCCGGGGCAGCGTAGTGCCGTAGTCCTCCATTCCGGCTCCTAACTTCATCGTCAGTCGGAACAGGTTCTCGTGCTCCGCAAAGCTCTTGTTGTAGCCCAAGTCATAGTTGACCTGCGTCATGATGACGAAGAACGAGGCGAAGGCCAGACTCAGCCCCAGCAGGTTCAGCGCGTACGCCGACTTGAAGCGGCGCACCATATACCATAGATTTCTGAATACCTTCATACATTTTTCTTTTTGTGCTGCAAAGTTAAGGCATAAAAACGAATCCGCCAAGGCTCGCGGCCCCGGCGGATGCAGATTGTCTAAAAATTAGACACCCCTGCGTATGATTTTTAGACGCTTTCGCCCTCATCCGCAGTTGTGTTTGTTGCTGTTGTTGTGTTTGTTGCTGTATTACAGCAACAGACGGAACAGATGGCGCGCGCCATCTCGTTCAGCGAGAGGCACTGGTCGCGACGGATGGTGGTGCGCTCGTTATGATGCTCCCACGGGGCAAGGATGAGCAGCTGGCCGCGGGCACAGGCCTCCATGCGCAGGCCACCGGGCTTGGCCAGGTCGGTGAAGCCGTTCTCCTGAAGGTAGATGAGCGGGTAGCCGCGCTCGAAGGCGGCCCGCATCACAGCTTTCTCGCCAGCCGATATGGAGGGTGAAACGAGGACGGCCCCTCCGGCCGCCGCTTTCATGAAATAGCCGACGCGCTCCTGTATCTCTGCCTCGCTCAGTCGGCGCGAGCACTGCACCTGCATCAGGACCGGCCGCTGCAAGAGAAACCTGTTGCCAATGGCGGAGAATGACATGCCGGCAGCCTTCAGGCCTCGCTGCACGCGGAACAAGTCGGGGTACTCGCGCTTCATGAGCAGGCGGCGGGGGTTGTCGCGCAGGTAATCGTTCCAGCGCTTCAACTGTCCGGCCTGGAGCAGCACCTTGTCGTTGTAGTTAGGCTCGAAGAGGAGGCCGTGCTTGCGGTCGCACCGTTGCTGTTGTGTTTGTTGCTGTATTACAGCAACAGACAGAACAGACGGAACAAGGGCGCGGAAGGCCTTGTTGCAGCCCTGCTTGAAGCCCAGGAGCACCTTGCCCAGCGGGCGGTCGAGCCGCTCCTTGACAAAGAGGATGCCATGGAAGTGGTCGGGCATCAGCTGCAGTGCCAGCACGTCGATCTGCGGGTAGCGCACGGCTATCTCATGCCAGCACTGCGCCACCCTGCTACCCAGCTCCGTGGGCACGGTGCGCGGCTCGTCGGGCGTGCCTGGCAGACCATCGCTCCTGCCCACAACTGTGCCTAACAGCGGACGCCGCCCCTCGGTCACCATCGTGATCATGTACATCCGGCGCTCCTGGTAGTCGTGGTCCACCATACGCCGGTGCATCGTTGGTATCTTCTCGCCCGCAAAGGCTTTCTGGCTCTCGTATATCGATTTCTTCATAACTCCGCTTGTTCTGTTTAAACGCTGAAACCCTCCTATTTATTGCATATATAAAGCAGGCGGGCCACTTCACAGGGACCCGCCTTTCAAAAAACGAGAGAGATTCGCTAATCTCTTGGGATTAATAATGTACGTAGTGTCACTTCTGCGTCAGATAGTTGTCGTCGGCCATGGGCTGACCGACAATGAAGGCCTGCCACAGCAGCTGATAGTCGGCGCGGTCGTTCAGGCGCTGGTAGCAGCTCACGCGGTCCACTGCACAGTCGCCGATCAGCGTGTAGGTCATCTTCTCCGCAGGGCGGTCGAACTGCTGGCGACGCGGGTTCCAGCGGCTGTACTCCACGCTGTAGGTGGCCAGGTCGACGGTGTAGTCCAGCCGGCCCATCGTCAGCCACTCGCCGTTATACCAGCGCAGGGTGGTGCGGCTGAGCAGCCGTCCGTCGGCATCGTAGGCATACTGATACTGGTAGGTGGGCGTCAGGGTGACGTCGCCGCGCCGCCATTGCTTCTTCTTGTAGACATAGAGCGTGGTGATGGCATCGCCATCGTACTCGGCGTCATAGGCAAACTCACACTCATTACGCATCACAGCGTCGTCGTAGACCTTGCTTACGGTCTGCTTGTCCAGCACCTGTGCCTGGGTCATCGTGGCCGTGAGGCACATCATCATTGCGAATACTAACTTCTTCATTGTTGTTATCATTTTTAAAGGGTTCAACGTTTATTTGTTTGACGCTGCAAAGTTACGATTTGCTACGCGAATAACAATAAAAAAAATCGGCAGTCCGGCTGGTATGTCTAAAGATTAGACACCTTTCTGTATGATTTCTTTACACTCTCACCCATTAGACGACGAACAACCGAAGAAAGTTGCAAACGAAGGAAAAACTATCGGATGACCAGCACCTCGTTGTCGCGGAAAGCCTCGTAGCCGCTGGTGACGACGCGCTCGCCGGGCTCCAGGCCCTCGAGCACCTCGTAGTACTGCGGGTTCTGCCGACCGATGCGGATTGAGCGGCGGTAGGCCCGAGAGCCGTCGGATGAGAGGACAAAGATCCACTGTCCGCCGGTGGTCTGGAAGAAGGTGCCGCGGGGTATGAGCACGGCCTGCTCAGGCTGGCCCAGTTCGAGGTCGAGGTAGTAGGTCTGGCCGGTGCGGATGTTCTCCGGGCGCGGGCCGCGGAAGACGAAGTCGCAGCGGAACTTGCCCTCGCGCACCTCGGGGTAGACCTTGCGCACCTGCAGCTCGTATTGCTTGTCGCTGCGGGTGAAGGTGGCGGTCAGTCCCTGGCGCACGCGGTCGATGTAGTGCTCGTCGATCTGCGCCTGCACCTTATAGTCAGAGAGGTCGTTCAGCTGTCCGATCTTCTGACCCGGCGAGATGCTCTGGCCCAGCTCCACGTCGAGCAGGCCCAGCTCGCCGTCGATGGCCGAGCGCACCTCGAGCTTGTCCTTGCGCTGACGGACGAGCACCACGTTGCGGCGCATGTTCTCCAGGTTGTCCTCCATCTGGTCCATCTGCACGGTGCGGTAGAGCGAGTCCTGCCTAAGGCGCTTCGTGACCAGCGAGCGCTTCTTCTGCGAGAGCTGATAGTCTTCCTGCGCCTGCAGGTATTCCTCACGACTGATGAGCTTCTGCTCGTAGAGGCGCTGGCTCTGCTCGTAGGCGCGCTGCTTGCGCTCCGTGTCCATGTCGAGCTGAGCCTGCTCGGTCATGTTGTTGAGCCGGTCCTGCTGCATGGCCACCTGCGTGTTGCGCAGCAGGTTCTGCTTCTCGGCCAGCTCGGCCTCAGCATTCAGGATCTGCAGGTCGAGGCCGGAGTTGCTCAGCCGGACGATGACGTCGCCCTTCTTGACGTGGGTGCCCTCCTCGACCACCTTCTCCACGACGATGCCGCCCTCCTCGGGCGAGATCTGCACCACCTGGATGGGCAGCACCTGTCCGTTGGTGCGCACGTAGTCCTTGAACTCAGTCCGGCTGACCTCGCTGACGGTCACGTCGTCGGCACTGATGCGCAGCGTCGAGGCATGATTGCCGAACAACAACCAACACCCGACGGCCAACAGCAATGCTGCGCCTGCCATGTAAGGCCAGTGCTTCATCAGCCGTTGTGCCCGTGTCTTTTCAATCTTTCTGTCCATATCACTTCAGATTTGCGCTGCAAAGTTAGCATTTATTCTTTATTATTCGGTATTTTATGAAGCGCCAGGGTGCAGATTGTCTAAAAATTAGACAGTCCGACGTATGTTTTATTGACAGATTCTTCGTAACTTTGCACGCAATATGAAATACGGAACAATATTAGTGGTGGACGACAATGCGTCGATTCTGACCGCGATGCGCTATCTGCTGGACAGCATCTTCGAGCGCGTATTGACACTGGAGAGACCGGACGCCATCCTGAAGACGATGGCGCAGGAGGAGATTGACATCGTGCTGCTCGACATGAACTTCACGCTCGGCGTGAACAGCGGGCAGGAGGGGCTGTTCTGGCTGCGCACCATCCGCAGGCAGCATCCGCAGACGCCCGTCGTGCTGCTGACGGCCTACGCCGACGTGGCGCTGGCCGTCAGGGGACTGAAAAGCGGGGCCGCCGACTTCATCACCAAGCCGTGGGACAACGACGAGCTGATCCGCAAGCTGAAGGACGTGCTCGACATGCAGCAGGAGATCGTCAGCCTCGACGAGGTGGAGAAGGAGCACATCCGTCGCACCATCGACCACTGCCACGGCAACCTCACCCAGGCGGCCGAACTGCTCGGTATCACGCGACAGACGCTCTATAACAAAATGAAAAGAATTTAGTGAATTAAGAATTAAGAGTTAAGAATTAAGAGGTGTCGGCTTCGCCGAGTAAGAATTTAGAATTAAGAATTAAGATGGTCGGTTATATATTATTAGGGGTTGCAATTGTCGGTTTCGGCTGTTGGCTCGTGCGAAGGCAGCGGTCGCTGAAACTTAGGGCCCACCTGATGCAGGAGGCCATCCGCAACCGCGACTTCACGTTCCGGCTGCCCACCGACGGGCTGCTGCCGGGCGAACAGGCCATGCAGCAGACGATGAACCAGATGGGCGAGACCATCCGCCAGCTGATCAACCAGAATGAGGTGGAGTCGTGGGAACGGCTGACCCGCGTGCTGACGCATGAAATCATGAACGCCACGGCGCCCATCGCCAGCATCAGCCAGTCGATGCTCAGCCGGCCGGACGTGAAGGGGACGCCGATAGAGGAGGCCGTCGAGACCATCTATCACACCTCGCAACATCTGAACAACTTCATCGACTCCTACCGCAAGCTGTCGCAACTGCAGCAGCCGGCAATTGAGGACGTCAGGCTCGAGGCCCTCCTGAAGGACGTCAGCCTGCTCTACCCTGCCGTCAGGTGGGAGCTTCGCCTGGCTGACGATGCCGTCGTCAGTGCCGACCCGAGCATGATGCGCCAAATACTGATCAACCTGGTGAAGAACGCCATCGAGGCGGGGGCCGACTGCATCGGATGCGAATATGCCGACGGACAACTGCTCGTCAGCAACAACGGACAGCCCATACCGGCCGAGGCCCGCCAGAGCATCTTCGTGCCCTTCTTCACCACGAAGCGAACGGGCAGCGGTATCGGCCTCTCGCTGTCGCGCCGGATGATGATACAACAAGGTGGTGGCATGGCCCTTTCTGACTCACACAGAAACGGCTATGCCACCACGTTCATCCTGGAATTTCAGAGTAAGGATTCCCTCTAAAGCACAACGCTGACCGAAAGGCGGTCAGCATCGAAGCTGACGCCGGGCGAGCGCTCGACGAAGCGGGCCAAGGCACCCTGTGCAGCCAGCTGGCGGGGCTGTCCGATGTGGAGCTGTCCGGGCTCCATGAGCCACAGCACGTCGGCCACCTGGAGGGCCAGCTCGAGGTCGTGGGTGGAGAGGAAGATGGTCTTCTGCGCCTCGCGGCTGATGCGGCGCAGCAGGAGCAGCATCTCGACCTTCGAGGGATAGTCGAGGAAGGCGGTCGGCTCGTCGAGATAGACCACCGGGGTCTGCTGGGCCAGGGCCTTCGCAATCATCACCTTCTGGCGCTCGCCGTCGCTGAGGGTCGAGACGAGGCGCTCCGCAAGAGGCTCGATGCCGACGAGCTGCATGGCCTGGCTGACCACCTGCTCATCGTCGGCTGACAGACGGCCCCAGAAGCCCGTGTAGGGCGAGCGGCCGAGGCTGACCATCTCGCGGGCGGTCATCTGCTGCACGTCGGGGCGCTCGGTCAGCACGACGCCGATCATGCGGGCCAGCTGGCGGTCGGTGTAGTCGCTGAGCTCGCGGCCCTCGATGGTGATGCTGCCGCCCAGCTTGGGCTGGAAGCCCGAGAGCGTGCGCAGCAGGGTCGACTTGCCGATGCCGTTCTGTCCGAGCAGACAGGTCAGCTGTCCGCGGTTAATATTGGCACTAAGGTGCTCGGCCACCACCTTCGTGCCTTGCTTCGTGAGGTAGCCGATGGCGAGCTGGTCTAAGACAACGGTGGGAGTGTTCATTTCTTGAGTGTCTTTTTTCCTTTTTCAACAGTGATTCCCTGACGGCCGGGGGCGGTGGCGCGCCGGCCCTGCAGGTCGTAGCGACGCGAAGACTGCGGCTCAGCCTCAACCGACCGGACGCCTTGCGCCTTGGGGGCATCCTGCGTGACGGCGAAGTTCAGTCGGCGCACGACGGTCAGGCCGGTGGCAGCGTCGCGGACGGTGACGTCGAGCGGGAAGAGGCCCCCGATGACGGGACGCACCTTCAGCAACGGGCCGTCGTAGCTAAACGAGAAGCCGTTGCGTGGGTGCAGACCGGCGTCGTCCTCAACCTCGAAGGTGGCGCTGCCGGCAAAGAGCGGGCGCAGGTCGATGGTCATCGAGTCGTTGGGCTGGACGGCATAGTGCGGATGAGCCAGCCATTCCAGGTATTCCTCGAGGTCGGTGTAGCCGTCCTGGTCGCGGTCGGCGTTGTTGTTAGGCGCGGCCGGGTCGGTCCCGACGAGGCGCTCCCACCAGTCGGGCATGCCGTCCTGGTCGGTGTCCCAGTCGGCGGGGCGTACTTCCTCAATGATGTTCAGACCGTCGAAGCCCTCAGCGTCGGTCTCGCGGTCGATGAGTCCCTTCTTGCGCGACTTGCAGCCCGTGGTCGAGGTGATGCCCTCGCGGGTCTCACTGACCATGCGCTCGTCGTGGTTGGTCAGCGCGGGCTGGTTGCAACCGACGTCGCAGAGCACATCGAGATAAGCCTCCTCGGCCGTCTGGACATTGGCATACGAGGGGAAGAAGGGCTCATTGACAAACACGTCCCACGACAGCTGCTGTCCGCCCGAGAGCGTGTATTTATAGGTGTTGTTGAGGGCATCATTGGTCTTCGTGCCGTTCAGGTTCTCGCGGATGTTCCCGCTGACGTAGTAGGCCTGCGTGCCGGTGCCGGTGCCCTCAAGCTGGGCATTGAGGATGAAGGTCTGCGTCGTGGCGGGCCCCATCTTGTAGTAGTTGCCAACGAACTGGCCCTCGTGGGTGCCGCCGTCGGTGGCGCGTCCGCCCCAGTTGTAGACCACGTTATTGAAGATGTCGTGGTGACCGTCGTAGGCGCCCTGCCCGTCGAGTCCGCCCGAGATGCTCCAGTTGCGCCCCTCGTTGTGGGCCAGCAGGTTATGATGGAACGACGAGCCCAGTCCGCCCATCTCGCCCCCGCCGATGGTGGCTGCGAAACCGTGGGCCTTGCCACTCTCGTAGTTGGGATGGTCGGCGATGTTAAGGGCCTCGCTGATGAGCGTGCGCTGCAGGGTGATGTTCTTGGCGCCGCGCGAGGAGAAGCCCTCGTCGATGGTCCAGGCAATGGAGCAGTGGTCCATGATGGCATGGTCGTTGCCGGCCATGCCGAGACCGTCGAGGCCGCGGTTGACGTCGCCGTTATGATAGCCTAAGTGCATGCGCAGGAAGCGGGTGATGCCGTCGCTCTGCATGCCGAGCGGAGCGCCGCGCAGCAGGATGCCGCGGCCGGGCGCCGTCTGTCCGGCGATGGTGACATACTTGTCCGAGCAGGTCAGTCGGCCCTTCAATGTAATTGTTCCGGCGACGTCGAAGACGACGGTGCGGGGCCCGGCGACGCGGGTCAGCCCATAGCGCAGCGTGCCCGGCTGGGGATTCTGCACATCGTCGTCGAGCGAAGTGACATGATAGACCGCACCGCCGCGACCGCCGATGGCGAAGCGCCCGTAGCCCTCAGCGTCGGGGAAGGCCAGCCGGCGCGGGCGGAAGGTCCACGTGTCGCCCTCGTAGACGGTGCCGTCGGCCGTCTCCTCGTCGACGCGCCAGTAGTAGGTTTTCATCGGCGAGAGGTCGTGCTGTTTCATATTGTCGCCCGTCGTCGTGGCCACGAACTGCAGGTCGTCGGGCGCCGTGCCCACGTAGACATGATGGCGCTTGGCCGTCTCGGCGGGCGTCCACATCAGCGTGCAGACGCCACCGTCGCAGTCGGCGTGCCAGTCCTCATGGGCGGGATAAGGCTCGCTGGCCGTGGGCAGCGGGTGGGGGCGGTCGAAGACGAGGGCATCGATGAACAGCGACGTCGTGCGGTAGCCCTGCGTATAGTCCACGGCGGGGTCGGGCGTCGTGCGATAGACAATCCGGACGGGCTGGCCCTCCGAGGCCGTGAACCTGACATACGACTGACCGCTCGCGGTGGTGGTCTGCGCGCGGTTGGTCTGGGCAACGCCCTCGAGCTTCAGCACACCGTCGACATAGACATTGAGCAGCGGTCCGTCGTAGCCCGAGGGATTGTTATGATAGGCTAAGAGAGAATGCTCGCCGGCAGATAAACCACTGACGGTCAGCACGATGCCCTGCTCGCCGGCCTGCAGCTGTGGCGTGTTGCCATTGGCGTCGATGCCATAGACGCCGACACCGTCGCTGACGAGCTTCGAGTATTTGTTGACGCCGTCCTTCCACCACTCACCCTTCAGCGTGCGGCCCGTCGCCGCCCCGTCGATGCCGAGCGTCAGGGTCAGGCCGTCGACCGTGGTCGTGGCCTCAGTCTGCGTGCCGACGACCCAGCCGGTATAGTCGGTCTCCGTGCGGTTCTGCGAGTTGTTGATGTCGATGCGCTGTGCTGTGGCACCGATGCCGGCGGTCAGCATAGCCATTAGTAGCAGTGTTTGTTTCATTTTCTGAAAGTTTGCTGCAAAGTTACAAAAAAGTTCATAATTCATAGTCCATAGTTCATAGTTTTTTTGTATTTTTGCCGACATGACTGAACGATTGCACTTATTTGAGAGCACGGCGGAGCGGCCGCTGACGATGAACGACCCCTTCTGCTATGAGCCTCATCCGCTGTGCCGGGAGGCGGCCGAGGCGGTGAAGGCGCACCTGAGGGCGCTGCCCGACTGGGCCGACGAGGTCAGCCAGGGCAAGATGTTCGGTGTGCTCGTCTGCGAGGACAGCGAGGGGCGGCTAGGTTTCCTGGCGGCCTACAGCGGACAGATCCTGGGGCGCTCCGACTGGCCCTGGTTCGTGCCCGCCGTGTTCGACTATCTGCAGCCGGAGGGCTATTTCAAGCAGGAGGAGGCCCGCATCACGGCCATGAACCGCCGGATAGGGGCGCTCGATAGTTCCAGTGATCTTGTGTCGGCACGGGGCCATTTAGAGCAGTTGCGGGGGCAGGCCGAGCGCGAGATTGACGATTATAAAGAGATGATGCGCGAGGCCAAGGCCCGACGCGAGGAAGCGCGCCAACGGCTCGGCGGGGCGTCGGCGGCTGAACCGCCGACCACAGTTGGGGGCGAAGAATTGGCGCCGGGGGCGGAGGCGCTCATCCGCGAGAGCCAGCACCAGAAGGCGGAACTGCGGCGAATGAAGCAGCGCTGGCGCGAGCGCATCGCCGAGGCGGAAGCACGGCTGGAGGCCATGGAATGCGAAATCAGGGCGCTGCGCCGCGAGCGCCATGAGCGCAGCGACGCCCTGCAGCGCTGGCTGTTCGACCGGTTCGTGATGCTCAATGCGAGCGGCGAGGGCCGCTCGCTGACCGACATCTTCGCCGCGACGCCCCAGCGCGTGCCGCCGGCCGGCTCAGGCGAATGCTGCGCGCCGAAGCTGCTGCAGTATGCCTATCAGCACGGGCTGCGGCCGCTGCAGATAGCCGAATTCTGGCAGGGCCGGTCGCCGCGCATGGAGATCCGCCACGACGGCCAGTTCTACACGGCCTGCCGCGGCAAGTGCCTGCCCATCCTCAGCTGGATGCTTGGGGAAGTGGGGAGCGGGCGAACAACGAGCAGCGACGGGCTGAGGGTCGTTGATGCTGACGACGCGATTATCGTCGTCGACAAGCCCTCGGGACTGCTGTCGGTGCCGGGGCGGACGGGGGCCGCGTCGGTGGAAGAACTGCTGCGCGAGCGCTACGGCGAGGTCTATATGGTGCACCGGCTCGACATGGACACGTCGGGGCTGATGGTGGTGGCGCGGACCAGAGCCGCCTACCACGACCTGCAGCGGCAATTCCTGCTGCGCACGGTGCACAAGGAATACGTCGCCCTGCTCGACGGCACCGTCAGGGCGGGCGGCACCGTCAGTCTGCCGCTGCGCCCCGACCTGACCGACCGCCCGCGACAGCTCGTCGACCCCGACCACGGCAAGGAGGCCACGACCGACTATGTGCCCGTCAGCCAGCGGACAGACGGGCGCACCCTCGTCCGGCTGACGCCCCACACGGGCCGCACCCACCAGCTGCGCGTCCACTGTGCCCACGCCCTGGGCTTAGCCACACCCATCGTCGGCGACGCCCTCTACGGCCGTCCCTCAGCCTCGCGCCTCTGCCTGCACGCCGCGCTGCTCCGCTTCGTCCATCCCGCGACCGGAAAGCCGGTGGAATATGCCTCGGAGGCAGCGTTCTGACTCCATAGTGTATAGTCCAGCTATACAGAGTGTATAGCCCGGCTATACAACGTGTATACCCTGGCTATACACTGTGTTTAGCCGGGGTATACACTTTCAGAAGAAATTGCTCTGACAGACTCTGGATCCTATTGTCCAAGAATGACGCTGACCACCTCAGTCACGTCGGCAATGGTCACCTGGCCGTCGCCGTTCACGTCGTAGTTCTTGTTCTTGTCCATGAACAGCACGACCCACGAGCCGTCGACACCCAACTCGTCGGCATCGCCGAAGTCGGCCGTAAAGACCTTCCGGCCCTGAGCGTCGGTCGATGAGAGCGACAGCCTCGACGTGTAGTCCGTGCCGTTGAACCACAGTTTGAAGACATAGCCGGCCGGCACGACGACGCGTGCCGTCTTCTGAGCCGTCAGCGGGTCGGCATCGCTGTAGCTGTTGCTGGCGAAGCCGTTCTCGGCGTCGACGCTCAGCTTCATCGTGGCCAGGCTGACCTCGGCTTCAGCGCCCGCGGGCACCTCGTCCTTCGTCTGCATCGTCCACGTGGCCATGTTGCTGTCCTTGGCCTTGAAGCCGATGATCCAGTTGGTGGCGTTGAGGATGTCGCCCGTCAAGGGCTGCTGGGTACCGACGCCGTAGGTGTTGCCCACCCAGGCGGGCTCGGTCGTGAAGAGCGAGCTCAGGTCCTGACCGTCGGCAATCACCACGAGCTCGTGGGTGGTCCAAAATCATCACTCTGCTGACGTGTGCCGACGGCCAGACTGACCGAGGCGGCCTTCTCGCTGACCGCCATGGTGCGGCTTTCCCAGACATAATCTTCGCCAAGGCTGCTGCCGTTGGCCTGCTCGAGACTGAAGACGGCTGTAGCCTCGCCCGTCAGCACCACGTTCCATTCCCTCACGGCGTCAGGCTCCTTGACCATGACGACGAAGGCCTGGTTCGACATGCGGTATTCGTAGCTGTTGTCGTGCACGTGATAGACGTCGTATTCCACGCCGTTCTCCACCGTGGTCTGGTCGTCCTTCGTGAGTCGCCAGCCGATGTTCATATCGGCCTTGCTGACCGTCAGCAGATAGCCCGTGGGCACCTTGACGGCCATGTCGACGAAGCAGGTTGCCTCATCGTAGGTCACGTTGGGCAGCTGGAAGGTGTTGATGCCCTCGTTGACGCTCATCGTCTCGGCTTCGCCGGCCGAGGTGTTGTAGCTATAGCTCATCGAGGCCTGTCCGCTCGCGTCGATGAAGTTGACGTTGTGAGTGACATGGTCAGGACTGGGATCGCCGTCGCGACGCACCGTAAGCTTGAAGTCCCAGACCGGGCGCGACGACAGGTCGGTCACCTCATACTGGCAGTTGCTGCTTTCATAGCCGGGCGAGGCTTGCTGCACCTCCACGCCGTTGAGGGTCAGCACGCCGCTCTCCCACGGATTGTTGTTTGACAGCGGCAGGTACATCTGGATGACCTTCGTGGCCGGAATGCTGTGGAACTCGTTGATGCGCAGCGACTCAGCCGTGTCGTAGTCGGCCGTGCCATCGTCCTTTTTGTTGTACATGGTGAAGACGATGCCCTCCTGATCGAGGGTGTTGCTGGTGAGCCGGACGGTGCGCACGTCGGTCACGACGGCATCGGCAAACTGGATGACGACGTCGGCCTCATAGGTGTTCCCATTGTCGAATCCGAGGGTGTAGTAGTCGAAGTCGTAACAGGTGTCGTGCTTGTCCTCGCGAACCGTCGTGACGGCCCGCGACGTGATGTCATTGCCGTCCAGATAGACACTGACTTCGCGGGTTGTATAGATGAGCAGGTGGAGATAGGGATTACCGCCATTGGCCACATCGGAGCGCGGAATGCTCGTGGTGGTGGCAGGATTACTGACGAATACCGTTTTCAGGCGATTCGATGCATAATACTGGATTCCGACCTGCGCTCCGGCACCACCACGACAGATGTTCAGCGTCAGATTGTCGGGGGCTTCGGCAGGCACGGCGCCAAGGCCCTCGAACGAGCCGGCGACGATGTTGCCGAACTTACTGAATGAATAGCTGGGCGTCGCGTTCTGATAGGTCGTCTGACGTCCTGCAGGCACGACGAGGGTCATCTGCGCCACGTCGGTCGCGAAGGTGCCTTCGTAGACGACCAGCTTGGGATCGTTCCAGAGGGCGAACACCTTCATCGTGGCGTTGGCCTGCTTGAAGAGAGAGGCATTCAACGTCCTGGGGGCAGAGGGCAGCCAGAGCGTGTCGTCCTGCGTCATGCCGCAGAAGGCATAGCTTGGGATGGTGTTGGCCTCCGCGATGTTGCAGTCGTAGTTGCCGTTATTGCAGAACGGCGTCGCATCCACGACGAACGTGGCGTCGGCCAGATCGAGGAAGCTCACGTTGTAGCCCGTAGCGGCTCCACCGAGCACGAAGGGCACGCCGCACAGGCGACGAATCTCCTTGAGGTCGGCCGAGTTGAGCGGACCGCTGACGGTGAGTCCGGCAAGCATGTGCTGCTCCTTGTCCGACATGCGCTGCAGTGCTGCGGCCAGCGATCCGGCCTCGAGGCTGCGGAAGGCATAGCTCACCCAGGGCGACTCGCTCACGACGTTCTCCACCTGGAAGTTGCCGAAGTTTTTCCAGCCTGTACGGCTGCTGTATAGGCTATAGGTGCCTGAGGGCACGATGAGCGTCATGCCCTCCACATCGCCGGCAAAATACTCGTCGATGGCGTTAGGCGGGGTCTGGTCGGGCACGACGACCACCAGGTTGCTCTTGCAGCCACGCAGGCACCCCGTGGCCAGATAGCGGCCCGACTTGGGCAGATAGAGCGTGTCGAGGGTTGAGAATCCGCTGAAGGTCAGCTCCTCACTGCTAGCTAACTGAGCCTCCGACAAGTCGAGCGTGCGCAGGCTGACGCCGCTCACGGTGCCGTCGCACATCTGCCGCAGCTCTGCCCAATCATCCTCGGAGAGCGTTCCCGACACCTTCAGACGCTTCACGGCGCTGAGCTGGCTGGCGGTGTATTGTCCGAACCAGGTGCCGAAAATCCCGTTCACCTCCTCGTATTCCGACAGGGTCACCCCGGAGAGGTCCTCCGCAATCTTGAAACCCTGCCAGCCATACATCTCCCTATAGCGATTGCCCGTGCCGACCGGCACATTGACGACGATATATTTCTTCTGTGCGTTATTGAACGCCGTAGAATTCATAGGCATCGTATAGCCCTCAACGGCCGGCGTGAGACAGTCGATGATGATTTCACGTGTGGGGTAGGTCACTGACGTGTAGAAAGCCTCACTGCCTATCAGGAGGTCGGGATTGGAAAAGCGGAGGGTGACCGGGTTCACATTTGGCAATACGCCAGCGAAGGCTCTTTTGCCAATCGACTGCAGCACATTCGGATCCCAGTTGAAACCGGTTAAGCTGATGCATGATTCGAAAGCCTCATCTGCGATGGTCTCCACCTTGGGAATGTTGATGGTGGTCAGCTACTGGCTGTTGGAGAATGCCGATCTGCCGATGCTCACCAAATTGGGAGCGTTGAGCACGGTCAGCTTCGAATTCGCGAAGGCATGTTCGCCAATCTCGGTCACCTGCGACGGAATCTCGAAGGTCGAATTGGCTAAGCCTTCGAACGCATAGTCGTCAATCTTCGTCACCTTCGGAATCTGGATGCTGCCGATGGTTGACCCATTGAAGGCACCGACGCCAATGGTGGTCACCTCTGGCATCTGGATGCTCACCAGGCTCGTATTCATAAATGCGGCGTCACCGACGGCCGTCACTTTGTTCGTGTTGAGCGTGGTCAGTCCGCTATTTGCGAAAGCATTCTCCTCTATCGTAAGGACTGCATCGGGCAGTGTGATGGTGGTGAGGCTGCTGCAATTGTAAAAGCATCCTCGGCTGATCGACGACAAAAGCGGAGGGAGCACGACACGGCTCAGCTTGGGGTTATCCCTCAAGCACCCGCCGGGAAGCTCCACCATGAGTGACTGCGATGAGAACTCTACGCTCTCAAGGTTTTGACATTCAGACAAGAAAGAAAGATTAATGGTGAAGTTCGGCGGAAGAATGACTTTCTGCCAATTATCGCTGGTGGTTGTGTGTCCTCCATAAGCTGTTGAAAACAATTGATCACTGAACCCGCGCACATAATAGATATATCCATCGCTGGCGGTAAGGTTTTCAAGTGGGACTATCGTCGTCCTTGTATCAGGTATGTCTACTATCAGGGCCATAGCCGTATTCGCATCACATTCGTAAGTGATGCCGGCGTCATCCGTATAATAGATTAGGCCGTCAGTCGCCAAGGAGTCTGCCCATGCCATTTGGCCCCAGGCAACGGCCATCAGGATAGCTGCTAAAAATCTGAAATGCTTCATAATTCCTTTATATTAGTTTTTATACTTGACGCAAAAATACAAAGGAAACTGTCAGGTGAGCCTCTGCTTACCTTAAATGATGTTAAATTGTCTCATTTTGTAAGAAAGAGACAAAAACGCGGCGCTTTATTCCGCCACGAGGCGGCCTCCACGGACGTGGATGCCGCGACGTGACGACGAGGCCAGTCGCCGCCCGCCCAGGTTGTAGACGGGGGCGGCGGGCGACGGGTTAAACGACGGCGTGCTGATGCTGGCCGACGAGAGGGGGACGTAGACGACGCCATTGAGCGACTGGGCCCGGTTGACCAGGTCGACGGCCGAGCGGCAGGGCACGTAGATCTCGAGGCTCGACTTGAGCAGACGGCCCTGGCAATGGGCGGCAACCTCCTCGGGCGTGAAGGCCGACCGCCAGAAGAACAGCTCGCTGACGTCGCGGCTCAGCGACGGCCGGTCGCTGTCGCCTGCCCACACCTGGCTGATCGAGCTGAGGCGCTCGCGCACTTCAGCCTCGGCGGCCTCCTCGTCGAGATAGAGCAGGGTGCGGCCCTGGGCGTAGTAGTGGGTCAGGGTGACCGTGTGCCACTGGCCGGGGGTGACGACGCTGGCCGTCGTGATCTTGCGGCCCGCGGGGTTGGTGTAGACAAGATGGCCCTCGTCGTCGATGTCGACGCTGCCCTGGCGCGCGGCGGCCGTCAGCTGGAAGCGCAGCAGGCGACCAGCGTCGGCGCCGCGGAAGCGGAGGCTGACGGTGAAGGGGTGCACCGTGCCCTCGACAGCCCAGCAGAGCGTGGCGCCGTCGCCGAGGGTCATGCTCTGGCTCTGGTCGCGCTCGGGCTGCGGCTTGCCGGCAGCCAGGGCGTCGAAGAGCGACGGCGGCATGGCATAGAGGAACTCGCGGTGGCCGTTGGTGGTCGGGTGGGCATTGTCCTGCATGTAGCCGGAAGCCCAGTGGCCTGCGCCGTCGTCGATGGCACCGAGCGTGTTGACCGAGGCGACGTCCCACTCGTGGATCTGCAGGTTCATCTTTTTAATATAGGTGTAGTCGTCGGCGGTGAAGTCGCCGCGCGTGTAGTTGTTCATCACGACGGGCACCTTGCCGTCCTGCCTGATCTGGCGGACGATGGTCTGCAGGTTCTGCGAGAACTGGTTGAGGACGCGCTGCTTGTCGGTGGCCTCGTGGATGCCCTCGTTGCCCATCGAGAGGCCGACGACGACGTAGCGCGAGTGGTCGCGGGTCATCTCGTCGTAGCGGTCGAGCAGCATCTGGGTGGTGTTGCCGCCGATGCTGATGCCCGAGACGTAGAAGGGATTCTCCGTGACGCCGTCGGCATAGCGCTGCCGGAGCTGCTCGCCGTAGAGGTAGGCATAGCCCTTGTTGCCGGTGGCGCCCTGACCGTTGCAGACGCTGGAACCGAAGGCAGAGATGCGCCAGGGGTCCTCGGGGGCGGTGAAGCTCCAGTGGCCGTCGGCGAGGCGGAGACTGACGTCGTAGGTGCCGCCGTTGATGCGGATGTTCTGCGAGCGGTAGTTCTGTTCAGGACATTCGAAGTAGACGTACTTGTCGCTGAACAGGAACACGCGGGAGTCGTCGAGCGTGACCGTCGCGCCCCACGTCTGGTCGTCCGTGCGGCTGAGCTCGAAGCCGTCGCCGGCGATATTGCCGCGCAGGTAGACATGCTGGTCGTCGCCCGCGGCGAGGACGGGTCGGATGACGGGCTCGTCGGTCATGCGGAGCTTGTTGCCCGAGAACTCCATCGTGCCGATGTAGAGGCGGCGCGGGGCCACGTCGGTGGCGGAGTCGTGGGCATGGAAGACGATGCGCAGGCGACCCTCCTTGTCGGTGAAGAACGAGTGGTGGCCGCAGCCGACGAGGTCCTCGACGCGGCGCACGATGGGATTGTCGGCCGACTTCGTCCACGCGGTCGACGCGATGTTGCGGGCCTGGGCATAGCCGACGGCATAGTCCTGCGAACGGTAGTCATTGCCTGAGTAGGTCAGGTAGTAGATGTTGTTGTGCTTCAGGATGAAGGGCCCCTCGTTGACGCGGCCCAGGAGGTTCTCCCAAGGCTGCTCGACGCTGATGCACTTGTGGAGCGTGGCGGGCCGGGGCGTCACGAGGTCGTCGTCGAGCTCGATGCTCCAGATGCAGTTGCCGTCGGTGAAGCGCACGAAGAAGCAGTAGGCCTGGCCGTCGTCATCGAAGTAGACGCTGGAGTCAATGCACTTCTCGTCGCCGAGCGTGTTCTCCATCATGCGGCCGCCCACCTGGCGGAAGGGGCCCTCGGGCCGGTCGGCCGTGGCGACGTAGAGGTGCTCGTTGGCCGAATAGTACATGTAGTAGCGGCCGTTCTTATGATAGACCTCCGGGGCCCAGAACCACTGCGTCTCGGTGGTGTTCTGCCGGTGCAGGGCCAGCTGGCCGAGCCTGCGCCAGGCGAGCAGGTCGGTGGAGGTCCAGACGGCGATGCCGTCGGGGTCGTTGGTGCCATAGGCATAGTAGGTGTCGCCGTCGAGCAGGATGAAGGGGTCGGCCAGGGGCACGACGCTCTTGGCCGTTTGTGCGCTGGCAAGTCCGATGAGCGACAGCAGAGCACAGATTGTAAGGAGTCGTTTCATGGGTTAAAATAATGAAAAATGCCGCTTCTCGAATGTAATATAGGGGTATATTACCTTCAAGAAGCGGCATTTTATGATTGGCGATCCGTTAAATTACTTCACGTAGAACTTGCGTCCGTCGCGGATGAACAGACCCTTCTGGGGCAGGCTGACCTGCTGACCCTGCAGGTTGTAGGTGCGGCCCGTGACCGGCAGAAGCATCTGGACGTCCTTCACGCCGAGCTGCTCCTCGGTGGGCTTCGTCGTGCCGTAGTAGGTCAGGCGGAAGTTGTCGACGACCACCCAGTCGCGCTCCACGTCGCCGCGCTCCTTCTGGATGATGAACATCAGCTCGCCGCCGGCGCCGACCTCAACGAGCAGGTGGCTCTTGTAGAGACCGTTCTGGAAGTATTCGCAAGCCTGGTCGATGTTGTAGGGGAACTCGCCCAGATACTGGCGGTCGACCGACTGGTCCTCCTTCATGCGGAGGTTGCCGTTGTCGTCATACTGCTCCTGGCCGTTCTCGTCGAGGTCGGGGATGAGGGGCAGCACCGTGCGGCGGTCGCCCAGACCGGGAGCCTTGTCGACCTCGGTGGTGATGTTGGGCAGGATGGTCTCGCTGTCGACCATGTCGAACGAGGTGAGGACGGCATCCTGACGGGCGTCGCCGCCGGCAGCGATGACGCGAATCTGGTTCTCATGGTCGCCGTCGCGATAGAAGCCCTGAACGCCCACGGCATAGAAGCCAGGCAGCAGGTCGTAGACGGTCTGCGAGAGGTCGAACGAAGGCTGGTTCCAGCACTCGTAGGCAAAGTCGGGATGGTTGTCGAGGCGGCCGAAGATGGCGCCGTTGCTGTAGGCGCTGACCCATGCCGAGACGTCCTCGCGCTGGTTGAAGTTAGGCGACTGGATCAGGTAGGTGGCATCCTGGGGCTTGTCGGCGGTAGCCGTAGCCAGCAGGGCGTCGCGGTCGGCGCGCTTGACGAGCTTCCACTGGTTGTTGGGATCTTCCTCGCCATACATGTCGGTGTCGATGTTACCATAAGTGCCGGGGCGATAGCCGAGCAGCATGCGACGGCCGTCGGGACCCTGCTCGCCGTTGGCGCGGGCGATGACGTAGACGCCTGTCTTACCCTCCACGGGGACGAACTCCCAGAGGTTCTGGGTCGGGGTGTCCATGTAGCCGCCGTAGTTCAGGTACTCGCTCTCGCCGCCGTTGTTCAGGTGGGTGTCAATCTTATAGCCGCTGAACGACTCGGCATCCTCGGGGAACTCGGTGCTGCTGATGAGGGTCACCTCGACGCCGGGGAATCCGACGTAGGCGTGTGCACCCCAGTCGCCGCCGCCGCAGAGGAACCGCTGCAGTCCGACGTTATAGATGTAGAAATCGCCGTCCTCAGGCGTGTTGCCCTGATAGACGTCGGCCTGCTTGTCGGCCTTCTTGATCTTGCGGGCAATGCGCAGCTGGTTCAGGGCATTGTTGATGTCGCCAAGGCTCTCGGCATGCTCGGTGACGGCCTGTGCACGGGCGATGATGTCGGCATCGACACCGGCCTCACGGGCGAACGGGATGGTCAGCTCGATGAAGCGCAGGGGATCCTGGGCGCCGCGCACGTCGTTGAGGGCATTGTTCAGAGCTTCGACGGCCTTGTTGAACTCGTCGAGGTCCGTCTGCTCGGCGGCAGCCTGCTTGGCAGCCTCAAGGGCAGCGGTGAAGAAGTCGGTCTTGACACCGTCGAAGGCCTCGGCGTCGGCGAGGATGTTGCTGTAGTTCTGAGCGGCAGCCAGGGCATTGCGCAGGGCCATCGTGGCGTTGGCAATGGCAACGGCGTCGGTGCTATTGGTCAGGGCCTTGGCCTCGGCCAGGGCGCTGGTCAGCACGGCCACGGCAGCGCCGTCGTAGGCCTCAGCGTCGGCGATGGCAGCGTTGAGGTTGGCCAGCACGGGACCGAGGTCGATCTCAGAACCCAGATAGGTCAGCGTGAACGAGTCGAAGACGAGCCAGTCGTCGTCGCCGCCGCCGATCTTCTGCATGCCGATGGTCAGGGTGCCGTCGCTGACGACGACCTCGACGGGCTCATTCCAGTAGCCACCCTTGAAGAAGCAGTTGGAGGCACGGTCGAGGGCATTGCCGGGCACCGAGTTGCCGGGGATGTAGACGCCACCCTGCGGCACGGCGTAGGAGTCGAGATCCTCCTCAGCGGCACCGCCGTCGAGAATCGACATGAAGGGGCGGGTCACGTCGTTGATATAATAGGAGGCACGGATAACCTCCTCGCCAGCAGCGCGCTTGTTGCCGATGTTCACCTCGGAGCCGTCGCGATAGAAGCCCTGCAGCTGGAAGCGGTAGGTGCCGTTGGGCAGGCCCGTGATGGTCTTCGACAGGCGGAAGTTGGTCTTCTTCCAGCACTCCACGGCGCGGTTGCCGTGGACGATGCCGTCGCCGCCCTGGGCGTAGACGCCGTCACCTTCCTGGATGACGTCCCACTGATTGCGCTCGTCCTGGTTGGCAAAGTCGTGGCCGCCGATGAGCCATGTGGCGTCCTTCGGGTTGGCCTTGGTGGCGGTGGTCAGGTCGGCCATGCGCTCTTCGCGGGTGACGAGCTGCCAGTCGTAGTTCATTCCGAAGTCGTCGAGGAAGCCTTCATCGTTGGTGTTGATGAAATGCTCCTGGTTGCCGGTATAAATCCAGTAGTAACCGTTAGCCTGCTTCTCCAGGGTCCAGATCGTGGCGTCGCGGCCAGTGTCGAGATAGAGGAAGTCGTCCCAGCCGTTGATGCTGTGGTTATGGCCGAACTTGGGGTTCAGGCGGTAGCCGCCGTCCTGGGCCACAATCTCGATGTCGAGTCCGTAGGGGCCCAGCTGTGCGCGTGTGGTCCAGTCTTCGGGCACGACGTTGTTGTTCTGCAGCCACTTGCCCGTCTGCACCTGATAGAGGTAGTAGGTGCCACCCTCTGCAGGCAGGTCGTTGCCGGCCCAGGGTGAGGTCTGAGCCCCGATGGCGGTCGTTGCCATGAGGCCTGCGATGAGTAAAAGGTTCTTTTTCATAAGCTTTTGTTATTAATTAGAGTTATCAGTTTCAATTCTGCGGCAAAATTACGCCTTTTCAGCCGGACAGGGGGAAAATTGCTAATCATAAAACGAAAAAATTTCGCCAAACCCTTACTTCAGGGCCACTTTGCGGGCCCTACCGTCGGCATACTGCTCGATGACGATGCTGGCGGCGGGGCTCTCCGTGAGCTGACCCGTCAGGCTGTAGACGGCACGCACGTCGTCAGCAGCCGGGACACTCGGCTGGCTGACGGCAGCCTCACCGAAGATGGGGGCGGCGGCCGACGACGAGGGCTGGCGGTTGCGAATCTGCGGCCAGCCGGTCTTGTCCCAGGTGATCTGGTCCATGTAGACCTTGCGGCCGGCGTCGGGGTCGGCCGCGTCGAAGCCATGGTAGAGCATCCAATACTGGCCGGCGTCGTCCTGCACGATCTCGGAGTTGTGGCCGGGACCGACGACCTTGTTGCTCTTTTGCAGCAGCGGGGTGAAGTTGTTCTCCAGGGCCTCGAATCCGGCCTTGTTCAGGTAGGGGCCGAAAAGCTCCTCGGAGCGGGCGACGACGACGCGGTAGGTGCTGTTCAGCCCCTCGCAGCACGTGCCGGCCGAACCGAACAGGTAGTAGTAGCCGTCGTGCTTGTAGATGTAGGTGCCCTCGGTCAGCGTGCCGGCAATCTGCACCTTCTCGGCGCCGGGCTTCACGCTGAGGCCGTCGGCGCTGAGCTCGATGCCGTAGATGCCACGGAAGGAGCCCCAGAAGAGGTATTTGCGGCCGTCGTCCTCCTCGATGAAGAAGGGGTCGATGCTGTTCTGCACGCCTATCTCGCTGGAGATGAACAGCTTGCCGTGGTCGGTGAAGGGCCCGGTGGGCTTCTGCGCCGTGGCCACGCCGATGCCGCACTCCCACTCGCCGCCCCAGGTGGACTTCGAATAGTAGAGCACGTACTGGCCGTCGATGTAGTTGATGTCGGGGGCCCACACCGAACCGCCGGGCACCATCTGCGGCCGCGTGCGGTCGGTGAAGCAGGTGCCCATGTAGCGCCACGTGACGAGGTCGCTGGAGCGGTAGATGGGTACGTTGCGGATGTTCTCCGTGGCGTAGAGGTAGAAGTAGCCGTCCTGCGCCCGGATCACCGTCGGGTCGGGCAGCGAGGTGTCGATCACGGGGTTCTGGTAGGTGGCCGTCTGGGCCAGTGCAGCCGTGCTGAGTGCGGCCGTCAAGGCGAGCGCCAGCACGTGGCGGAAATGGTTAGTCATCGCGAAATAATTAGCAGTTGTTATAGTTTGGTTGCAAAGATAGGCCTTTTCATCCTGACGGCAGGCAAATATCTGTTCAGAAAACGAAAATTTCCGTTTTTTGACCCAAAAACCATGCGGATTGAAATTTTTCTTCGCAGATTTTGGCGCTATTTCAGATTTTTGTTATATATTTGCAGCTACAATCCATTCCGGGAGCCCAAATGAGTGACCGACAACGTTATCATTATACAATATTTATTACCATTCACTAAAAAAGAATCGCTTATGAAAAAGTTTACACTGTTGGCTCTTGCAACCCTCATGTCAGTGGTTGCATTTGCACAGCAACCTGCCCGGCTGCTGAAGGATGCCGTGCCGTTCAGCGCACAGCAGACGAAGGTGATGGGGCTTGACCGCAAGGCTGCCACCCAGGCACGCAAGGCGCCCCGGCGCGCCGCTGAGCTGGTGACGCTGCCCGAGGAGGCCACCACCGTGACGTATTACACCACTTCAGGCACGTTTGCCCTCTACGGCGGCTCGGGCTGGGTGAACGCCACCAACGACATGCCGTCCGTCGAGGTGGCCGTCGTCGGCAGCGACATCTACGTGCAGGGTCTGGCTTACTGGTTCAAGGAAGGCTGGATCAAGGGCAGTCTGGAAGGCAACACCGCCACGTTCCCCAGCGGACAGCTGATCGGTACGGACAGCGAAGGCGATGAGTTCATCGTCGGCAGCAACGACGGCAGCACCCTCTGCGACATCGTCTTCACCCTTGACGAGGCCGCAGGTCTGCTGACGGCAGTCACGAGCTACATCTTCGAAAATGGGAACACCACCTCCGTTTCACCCTATACCTATTGGATGAATCCGGTGTTCTCGACCGAAGCACCGGTCGCTCCCGAGGCTGTCGTGCTGCCCGCCGGCGTTGAGCTCAAGGAGTATGCCCTGGTTTATCAGAACAGCGACAAGTCGGAAGGCAGCGCCGCAGCCGCCGTGGCTGTCGATGGCAACGACGTCTACTTCCAGGGCTTCAGCAGCTTCATTCCCGAGGCGCTCATCAAGGGCACCAAGGAGGGCAACGTCATCACCTTCCCCGCTGACCAGTATCTGGGCTCCTACCAGGGCATGGACAGCTACCTCTACGTGTCGGCCACGTTCACCTACGACGAGGAAACCGACACCTACACGTCGGAGGATCAAGTCTTCTCGGTGCTGGGCAACCGCTGGTACGACGTCAACTACTACAGCCCCGTGCTGAAGGGCGTCGTCGAGCGTGCCGCCATGCCGGCCAATCCCGTCATCAAGAATCTTGCTGAGGACACCGACTACGGTTACTACGTGACCTTCAGCGTGCCCAACATCGACGTCAACGGCGAGGGCATGGTGGCCTCGAAGCTGGCATACAAGTTCTACACGGACGTGGAGCACGACGTGCAGCCGCTCACCTTCGGCCCTGCCACGCATCAGAGACTGACCACCGAGATGACCGAGATTCCCTTCGGATTCACCGAGGACTACGACTTCTACGCCAACCAGATCTACCTGAACAGCCTCTACTCCGCCGACTGGAACAAGCTGGGCATCCAGAGCATCTACCGCGGTGGCGGCGAGGAGAACGTGACCGAAATCCAGTGGTTCGACATCAAGGACTACACCTCCGGCGCCGGCGTCACGTTCGACTTCAACGCACTGCCCGAGGACTGGCCTGTTTCGACAAACAGCAGCCACGACGGCGACATCACCGAGGATACAGAGATCGTCGAGGGCAACGTCACGCTGACCGTCTCGCCCTCAACCAGCGGCACTGCCAACCGCTACTGGAAAGCCACCAACGGCATCCAGCTGCGCGTCTACGGCGGCACGCTGACCTTCACCGTGCCCGAATATGAGGAGCCGATGACGCAGATCACGTTCAACAACGGCAAGTGGAACAACGGCAACAGCGCTGACAGCGGCACGTTCGACGGCAACGTCTGGACCGGCTCCACCCGCAAGCTCGTGGTCACCATCGCCGGCAACACCCAGCTGAACAGCATCGCCGTCGTGCTCGGCGACGAGGATGTGCCCGACGAGCTCGTCGTGCTGCCTGAGGGCATCGAGGGCGAGACATGGACCATCGAGGGAACCTTCCAGACAAGCCGGGGCAGCAACGAGGTGCAGTATGCCACGGAGGTGGCCTTCGACGGCAACGACATCTACGTGAAGGGCCTGGCCTACTACATGCAGGATGCCTGGATCAAGGGCACCATCGCCAACGGCATCGCCACCTTCCCCAGCGGACAGTTCATGGGCCAGGATGACGAAGGCAAGGAATACATGGTCGGCGCCGACGAGGATGAAAACATCTGCGACATCGAGTTCGTCTACGACGCCGAGGCCAAGACCTTGACTCAGCAGACCTACGTCATCTATGAGAACAGTCTGAAAAACACTGTCAAGCCCTGGGCTCTCTGGACCAACGCCTTCCTCTATGCAGGCGATCCCATCATCCTTGAGCCCGTCGAGGCTCCCGAGGACCTTGTCACCGAGACCTACCTCTTCAAGGGCACCAGCATTGAGTACTCCGAGAGCGAGGAAGGCGAGGAAGGCGAAGAAGGCGAGTCAGAGCCCGTCTTCACCGACTACTCCACGCAGGTCGAGGTGGGATTCGATGGCGACGACGTCTACTTCCAGGGCTTTGCTGCCGACTGCCCCACCCTTTGGGTTAAGGCTACGAAGAACGAGGCCGGACAGTATGTCATTCCCGCCAACCAGTTCATGGGCACGTTTGACGTGGGCGGCTTCGGCTGGTTCGTCTACGACTACTACTTCACGGCTCTCGACGAGGAGGGCAAGCTCGCCGACGTGGTGCTCAACTACGACGCCGAGACTCAGACCTTCACGACCGACCAGCTGCTGGCCCTCAACGGCGCCAAGCGCAGCCTCTACTACTACATGCTCTTCCAGAATGTCGTCATCACCAAGATGGAGGACGTGGCCGCCGTGCCTGCTGATCCCGAGATTGTCGGCTACAACCCCAACGGCAGCTATCCCAGCATTCAGCTCAACATCCCCGCTGAGGATGCCGAAGGCAACGCCCTGCTGAAGAGCAAGCTGGCCTATCAGCTGTTCGTCGTGCAGGACGAGGAGATGCTGCCCCTCGTGTTCAGCGCTGCTGACTACGACATCATCGACGAGGACATGACCGTCATCCCCTACATGTTCGGCGACGACTACGACATCTACGTCGGCGGTACGCGCGTCTACCTGAACCACGATGCCGAGGTCATCGCCTCATGGACCAACATCGGCGTGCAGAGCATCTACAACGGTGGCGGCGAGACCAACATGTCGAACGTCGTCTGGCTCTATCCTGATGATCCCGTCGTCGTTGGCATCAACGACCTCAAGGCCGACCGCAGCGCCTTCGTCGTCTACGACCTCCAGGGCCGCCGCGTAGCCCAGCCCGCCAAGGGTCTCTACATCGTTGGCGGTAAGAAGGTCATCGTCAAGTAAGTCTGACTTCGTCCTTTATTACAAGAGGCTGTGCCAAAATTGACACGGCCTCTTTTTTATCGCCATAATGCTGCAAAAATGTTTGGTCGTTTCAATTGTTCTTTGTATCTTTGCAAGCAGAATCTCAACTAAGACTATAATGAAACTGACCACGCGAACCTTATTATTATATATAGCCATCCTGCTGGCCGTCACTGTCGACGGCGCCCCGCAGGCCATGTTCAAGAAGTACACGGCTGCCGACGGGCTGAGCGACAACACCGTGCTCTGCGCTCTACGCGACAGCTACGGCTTCGTCTGGCTCGGCACCAACAACGGGCTCAACTGCTTCGACGGACGGCAGAACACCGTCTTCCGCAACATGGTGGAGAACGAGGCCAGCTACGAAAACAACACCATCACCGCCGTCTTCGAATACGACGGCGAGATATGGCTCGGCGGCTCCTTCGGACTCTACATCTACAACCGTCTGACCAACAGCTTCCGCCAGTTCAGCCGGCGCACGCACTACGGCGTCAACATCGCGTCGACCGTGCAGCGCATCACCGAGGGCCCCGACGGGCTCATCTGGATCGGCACGCTCGGACAGGGCGTGTTCACCTACGACCCCGCCTCCGGACGGCTCACGCAGGACAGCCGCCACGGCTCCTTCTTCAGCGACATCGTGGCTGCCGACGGGCGCGTCTTCCTGGCCACGCTGCAGGGCAACGTCGTAGTCTGCTCCGCCGGCGGCGACTATATCGCGCAGTATGCCATCCCCGGCTACGTGTCCGACAAGAACAGCATCTGCCTCGAGCACGTCGGCCGACAGCTCTACATCGGCTGCGACCGCGGACTCTATAGGCTGCTGCCCGACGGCCAGACCATAGAGCCCGTGCCCACGCCGCTGGCCAACAGGGCCATACGCTCGCTCTGCGCCAAGGGCAGCCACGAGCTGCTCATCGGCACCGAGGAGGGCATCTACACCCTCGACCTCGGCGACGGCCTCCGGCTGCAGCGCTTCGACAATCCCGACGACCACCAGGGCGGCGCACTGAGCGACCTGACCGTCAACCGCATGATGTGGGACGCCGACAGCACGCTCTGGGTGATGACCCAGATGGGCGGCGTCAGCTATATGCCCACATCGCGCACACCCGTCACCGCCGTCAGCGTCGGCAACCCGCGGTCGGGACGCAGCATGATGCTCCGCTCCTTCTGCGAGATGCCCGACGGGCGCCTCTGGGTGGGCTCCGACGCCGGACTGATGGTCTTCGACCCGCAGACGCAGCAGCTCACCGAGGCCGCCACCGCCCTGCGCCAGGAGATCAACGTGCTCATGGCCGACGGCGACGACCTCTGGATAGGCACGCGCCACGACGGCATCTACGTCGTCAGCACCAAGGGCGCACCGATGCGCCACTACCAATACTCGGCCACCACGCCCTACACCGTCACCAGCAACGAGATCAACGCCCTGCTGCGCACCTCGCAGGGCGACATCTACGTGGGCACCTCATGGAGCCTCTGCCGCTTCGACCGCCAGACGGAGAACTTCATGTGGTTTGCCGAAATAGGCTCGATGACCAACGTCACCTCGCTCACCGAGGATGCCGACGGATGCGTGTGGGCAGCCAGCTCCAACCACGGACTGTTCCGCCAGACGGTGCCGGGAGCAGGATTCCACAACTACCTCTACAGCAGCCATCAGGCCGGCACGATCAGCTCTAACTACGTCACAACCGTCTTTGCCGACCACGAGGGCACCGTCTGGGCTGCCACCAACGGCAGCGGCATCTGTCGCTACATGGCCCCGACCAACAGCTTTGAGTCCTTCGGCAACCTCGCCACGCCCCTACAGGAGCAGCAGGCCTACTTCATCATCGAGGACCAGCAGGACAACCTCTGGATAGGACTCGAGAGCGGCATCGCCAAAGTGGGGCCGGAGCGCAATCCTGCCGACATACAGATCGTCAAGAGCGCGGCCAACCTGATGCGCGAGCAGAAGCCGCACAACTCGGCCGTCATGACCAGCCGCGGCGAGATCTATGCCGGCCGCAACGGCGTGCTCGCCCACTTCCGCCCTGAGCAGATCGTCGTCAGCAGCCAGCGGCTGCCCGTCTATATCACCTCGGTCTCGCTGCCCTACAGCCCCGCCGACCGGCAGCCCGCCGCCAGCCTCTACACCGGACAGGCGCTCACGCTGCCCTTCGCCGACAACAGCTTCACGCTCCACTTCGCCTCGCCACGTTTCATGGCCGACGACGACGTGCGCTACGAATACATGCTCAGCGGCGTCGACCAGACCTGGGCTCGCGGCACGCGCAACGCCGAGGCCACCTACGCCAACGTGCAGCCCGGCCACTACGAGTTCATCCTGCGCGAGGCCGGCAGCGACCAGCCCGACAGCTATGCCCGCCTCGAAATCACCATCCTGCCGCCATGGTACCGCACGACCCTGGCCTACATCGTCTATGCGCTGCTCATCGCGGCCGCCGTCGTCCTGGCCGTCAGCCGCTACAACCGGCTGCTCACCCGCCGCTACAACCGCCGCATGGAGGAATTCCGGAGCCGCCAGGAGAAGGAGAACTTCGAGTCGAAGATCAGCTTCTTCATCAACCTCGTCCACGAAATACGCACCCCCCTGACCCTCATGAGCCTGCCCCTCGAGGCCATCGAGAACATCAGTGAACAGTCTTCACTTAAATCTCACACCGCCGCCATACGCCGCAACATGAACTACCTGCTGGGCATCACCAACCAGCTGCTCGACTTCCAGAAGGCTGAGCGCGGACGCATCGACCTCGACCTGCGCAACTGCGACGTCGGACAGCTGCTCAGCGAGGCCGCAGCGCAGTTCGACGACGCCATGCAGGTGCAGGGCAAGCGGCTGCAGCTGCAGCTGCCCGACGCACCCATCACGACGGCCCTCGACCGCGAAAAGGTGCTCAAGGTGCTGATGAACCTGCTCGGCAACGCCTTCAAGTATGCCCGCTCGGAGGTCATCGTGCGCCTCGAGCAGACCGACGACGACCGCCTCTGCATCTCGGTCATCGACGACGGCCCCGGCGTGCCCCCGCAGGAGAAGGAGAAGATTTTCGACGTCTACCACCAGATTGCAGGCGACGCCACGGCCAAGAACCTCGGCACAGGCCTCGGACTGGCCTACGCCCGCATGCTGGCCGAGGCCCACGGCGGCGAGCTCACCGAGCAGGACCCGCCCGGCGGCGGCTCCGACTTCAGCCTGGCCCTCCCAATAAAGACCCAGCCAGCCCAACCAGCCCAACCAGCCCAAATCGCCCAGCCCGCCCAAGCCCCCCAAACCGCCCAAACCTCCCAGCCCCCCCAAGCCCCCCACCGCATCCTCATCGTCGAGGACAACGAGGAGCTGCTCCAGATGACCTCCGACGCCCTGCGCCAATACTACCGCATCGTGAAGGCACGCGACGGCGTGGAGGCCCTCGACGTGCTGCGCCACCAGGACATCGACGTCATCGTCAGCGACGTCATGATGCCCCGCATGGACGGCAACGAACTGACGCGACGCCTGAAGCAGGACATCAACACCAGCCACATTCCCGTCATTCTCCTCACCGCCAAGACCAGCGTCGAGGCCAAGGTCGAGGGCATGGAGAGCGGCGCCGACATCTATCTCGAAAAGCCCTTCTCTGTCAAGCAGCTACACCTCCAGATCACGAGCCTGCTGCGCATGCGGCAGAACTTCCACGAGCGCATGCGACAGATCGACGGCGCCACCGCTGCCACCACCGCCGAGGGCCCGCTGGGCATCAACCAGCAGGACCTGCTGTTCATGCAGCGGCTGCAGCGCATGGTCAGCGAGAACATGCGCGACGAGGAGTTCTCCATCGACCTGCTGGCCGAGCAGATGGCCATGAGCCGCTCCAGCTTCTACCGCAAGATCAAGGCCCTGACCGACCAGACGCCCATCGAGTACCTCAAGACGCAGCGACTGGAGCGCGCAGCACAGCTGCTGCGCCAGGGCGGCCGCATCAACGAGGTGGCCGAGCAGGTCGGATTCACCTCCAGCAGCTACTTCGCCAAGTGCTTCAAGGCCCGCTTCGGCGTCCTGCCCAAGGACTACGCCACGGCCCACTGACGCCCCCGTCAGCCGCCCTTTATCCTTTTTGGATAATCTTTTTTGGATAATTGTTTGCTCGTCTCAGAAAAAAACTTTAACTTTGCAGCCATCAACATCATCTCAACTGACAATGCTCGACAATCCTTTCATCACCTACGGATATGAGTCAGCGGAATACTTCTGCGACCGACAGCAAGAGACCAGCGAACTCATAACGCTGCTCACCAGCGGCAATAACACTGCCCTCATCTCACCCAGACGCATGGGTAAGACGGGGCTCATCCACCACTGCTTTGCCCAACCAGAGTTATCAGAGCACTACCACACCTTCCTCATTGACATCTATGCCACCAAAAACCTGCAGGACATGGTCTACCAGATGGGGCACAGCATCGTCAGCCGACTGAAGCCTCACGGACAGGCCGCCGTCGACCGCTTCCTGCAATACGTCACATCGCTGCGCACGGGCATCTCGTTCGACGGACAGGGCAACGCTTCATGGAACATCGGCATCGGCGACATCAAGTCGCCCACGTTCACCCTCGACGAAATCTTTACCTATCTGGCTGCGGCCGACCGCCGTTGCATCGTTGCCATCGACGAGTTCCAGACCATAGCCGACTATCCTGAGACCAATACGGAGGCCATGCTACGCACCTACGTACAGCAATGCCGCAATGCCGTTTTCATCTTCGCCGGTTCGCAGCAAAGCATGATGAGCCAGATCTTCTCATCGCCCTCACGGCCTTTCTATCAGAGCGTCACGATGCTGTTCCTCAAGCCTGTCAGTCTCGACAAGTATTCAGCTTTCGCCAAGCATCATTTCACGCAAAACCGGAAAGACATCGCAGAAGGAGTCGTAGCCGACATCTATCACAGGTTCGACGGCACGACATGGTACGTCCAGAAAATGCTCAACCAAATCTTCAACATGACGCCACAGGGCTGCATGGCCATTGCCGAAGACGTGGAAAAGGCGGAGAAACACATTATCCTGCAGAGCGAGGAGGCTTACAAAGACACGCTCTTTCAGCTCACAGCGCGACAGCGCGACCTCTTCGTGGCCATCAGCAAAGAGGGAAAGGCCTGCCAGATTACCGGTCAGGCCTTCATCAAGCGCCACCACCTGACATCAGCCAGCAGCGTACAGAAAGCAGCAGGCATCCTGCTTGCCAAACAGCTCATCACGCATCATCAGGGCGTCTACGAAGTCTACGACAAATTCATGGCTGCATGGCTGCGCAACAACTGACTTAACAAAAGACAACCTTTTGAACAAATATTCGCCTACTTTGACGAGATTTTTTCGCCCAAACAGAACTATTATATTTAACTTTGCACCCGAAATATATTTATTAACCCCAATTATTAACTAAAAACCAACAAAGCTTATGAAGAAAAAACTTCTACTTGCGGCTATTGCTATTGCAAGTGCCTGGGGCGGACTGAACGTCTCGGCGCAGATCAATGCCTTGCCGGCAAGTGCCCCTGAGACGGGCGACTACTACGTGTACAATGTCGAGCACGGCATGTACATCGTAGAGAGCAACGACTACGGAACCCGGGCCGGTTTCGACAGAGCAGGCCGAGTGATTACCGTCAACAATGCCGGTGACGGCACCCTGACGCTTGTCACCAACATCAATGGTGCAGGCAAGGGCATCTTCATTGCCGACGGCAATGGTGAGACGGTCTACACTGACAACACACCGACCGTCTGGACCTACGAGTGCATCGACGAGGCCAACCAGGTCTACACCCTCAAGAACGGCGACAGCTATCTGCAGGCCAAGACCGGCCAGACCCGCCTTGAGGCTCAGCCCCTGCCGGGCGACAAGAGCGCCCAGTGGCAGTTCATCAAGAAGGAAGTACGTCAGGACATCTCTGCCGCATCGGCCGAGAACCCTGTCGACGTAACCTACCTGCTCGAGAATCCCGGATTCGACCGCTACAACAATGAGCAGAATTCGTGGAAGAACGCTGACGGCGGCAATTGGCGTCCGGGCGACAATTGGTGCCGCAACGCTGACGCATCGAACAACTGCGGTGAGACGTGGAACACCAACTTCGACATCCACCAGACCGTCACCGACGCCCCCAACGGTGTTTATGAACTGCGCATGCAGGGCTACTATCGCATCAGCGGCGGCAACAACAGCGACGTTCTCACCTCAAAACTGAACAATGGCGAGGATGTGCTCCGCACGAAGTATTACCTCAACAACACTGAGGCATTCCTGATGCATCAGTTTGCCGATCCCCTGCCCGACGGTTATGCCGGCTCAACGGCTACAGTCAACGGTGTGGTCATCCGCTATCCCAACAGCAAGTCGGAGGCTTCAATTGCTTTCCGCGATGGTTTCTTTGAGAACGAGCCTATCACGGCTGTGGTCAACGACGGCGTCGTGACCATCGGTCTGAAGCTCGACAACAAGAACGGTGAGGACTGGAACTGCTTCGACAACTTCCGCCTCTACTACCTCGGTCTGCCTGACGTCAGCCAGTATGTCGAGGCTCTTGAGAATGCTATTGCACAAGCAGAGGCTTTCAACCCTGAGAACACCTCAACAGTGTTGGCTAACGCTCTGGCCCAGGCTATTACAGATGCCAAGGCAGCCCTTGACTCTAAGGATTCTGACGTTCTTTCGGCTGCCGAAGCTGCCGTCACCAGTGCCCTGAATGCTGCCAAGGCAGTCAACGTGAGCACGCTGCGCCAGATCATCGCTCTCGCAGTGAGAGAGGGTGTCAACGCCGATGCTGCCAACGACGTGATTGCAAATGCTACTGAGAGCAATACCGTCACTCAGGCTGTTGACGCTCTGAACATCCAGCGTCATATGAAGAATCTGGTGCAGCCCGACATCTATACCGGTACGGCTCCCGCCGACGGCGCTGAGCTCTACTTCTACAACCTTGGCACCAACACGTTCCTGGGCAACGGTTCCGACTGGAACACCCACGCTGCCGTGGTCTACGACGGTCTGCCCGTGACGCTCCATGCCTCTGGCGAGCAGTTCACACTGACCACCGCCTACGGTTCGTTCAACGACAGCCCGTATGTTGACACCGGTGTCAACACGCAGTATGAATTCCGGGCCGTCGAGGGCAAGGAGAATGTCTACAACATCGTTGAGTCTGGCCGTCTGCTTGGCTGGAATCCCGACGGAGAGTACGCCGGCTACAAGTACTGGACGTCAATCTCTAACACCGAGGGCGCCTCGGCCGACGATCCTATCTTCCAGTGGAAGCTCGTCACGCGCCAGGAGCGCATTGACCTGCTGCAGAATGCCACTGCCGAGAATCCTGTCGACGCATCATTCTTCATCAAGGGCGGCGACCTCAACCGTCTGGCCGTTAGCAACTGGAAGAAGGAAGCAAGTGGCGGCAATGGTGGTGCCTTTGTCAATATCGGCGATACGGGCGACAACAATCGCCAAAGCAACTACGCCTATGAGTTCTTCGAGTGCACAAATATCCGCTTCACTCAGGACCTGACCGACCTGCCCCGTGGTAACTACCGCGTCAGCGTGCAGGGCTTCTATCGTGAGAAGAACGGTGGTGGCCAGGCCGAAATCGTGAACAACGGCGGCGAGCTGCGCAGCAATGGCTACCTGATGGCCAACAACGAGAAGCAGTTCCTGCCCAACATCGCTACCGTCACCGACGTGGCTCCCGGCATCGCCGACCTGCAGTACAGCAACGCAGGCTACTTCCCCAACATGCCTTCGTCGGCCATCAAGTTCATGGAGTATGGCTACTATAAGACCGACGTTGACGTCACCGTCGGCCGCGATGGCAAACTGACCATCGGCTTAGGCCTTGACGAGCGTTTCGATTTGGGTGACTGGATTGTCGTCGACAACTTCCGCATGCAGTATCTGGGCAGCGACGTCGACATCAACGTCCTGATTGCCAACCTCCAGAAGGCCATTGAGGCCGCTGAGGCTTTCGACGGCAAGACGACCGATGCAGTGGCAGCAGCACTGACCGCAGCCATTGAGGAAGGCAAGTCGTTCCTGACTTCGACCAACGTTGACGATATTGAGGACGCTATCGTCCTTGTCAACGAGGCACTTGCTAAGGCCAAGGCTGTCAACACTGAGATTCTCGTGGCAACTATTCCTCTTGCCCAGGGCGAAGGCATCGACGTGGCTACGGCCAACGACGTGATTGTCAATGCTACGGAGCAGGCTGACGTGGATCAGGCCCTGTTCGACCTCCGTGCTGCCCGCAAGCTCAATGCTCAGCGCATGAAGGACATCTATACTGGCTCGGCTCCCGCTGCCGGCAAGGTCTACATCTTCAACGTGGGCACAGGCTTGTTCCTCGGCACCGGTTCAAGATATAACACGCACGCAGCCGTTGACCAGGCTGGTATCGAGGTGGAGCTTGTCGACCTTGATGAGCCTAAGGTGAACAACTTCAAGATCAAGACCGAGCGTGGCGGTGGCTGGTTCAACTGGGGCGGCTATGTCGACACCAGCAACCCGGACATCTGGTACTTCCTCCCCGTCGAAGGTAAGGAGGGCGTCTACAACATCAGCTCGACCGGCAATGACGGAAACCTGCTGGGCTACGATCCCAACTTCGTGGTTTCTGACATTAAGTTCTGGTCGACCATCGCTATCGACCGCACAGGCTTCGACAATCCTATGAACCAGTGGAAGATCGTGACCGCTGCTGAGCGCGAGGCCCTGATTGAAAAGGCCAACGCTGTGACTCCGATTGAGGTGAGCTACCTTATCAAGAGCCCCAGCCTGAACAAGCAAGACAATCGCGATGTGTGGGTAAAGACTGCTTCTGGCGGTAACGGCGGCGCCGTTGTCAACAACGACAACGAGGAGAACTACGGCTATGAGTTCTGGAACACCGATAACTTCTCGTTCACCCAGACGCTCGAAGGTCTGAAGCCCGGTGTCTATGAGGTCAGCGCCAACGCATTCTATCGCGACGGCGACGGCGGCTATCAGGCTGGCGTGGTCAACGATGGCGGCGAGCTGCTGCAGCTGGCTTATCTCGTGGCTAACGACGTGAAGGCTCCTATTGCCAACATCGCCTCCGCAATCAGCAAGGTGCCCGGTGCCGGTCGCATGCAGGCCTGCAACGGCGGTGAATTCCCCAACTATCCCGAAGCTGCTCTGGAATACTTCGAGACCGGCTACTACAAGAACACCGTTGAGGTGCTCGTCGGTGAGGACGGCGTGCTGAAACTCGGCATCGTCAAGGATGAAAAGGCAAACTACGGCGACTGGGTTGTCCTCGACAACTTCCGTCTCATCTACAAGGGTGCTCCCACTGAGGCTGTGTCGATTCCGAAGACTTGGAACTTCTCCAACTGGGAGGCCCGCGAGTACGACGAGCCGTTCCTGGGCGACGGCCTGACCCTCGCTGCCAGCGACAAGGACAACCGCGGCATCACCATCGAGAAGAAGAACGCTACGGTCGAGGAGGAGAGCTACACGCAGTGGCTCGTGCTGGAGAGCACGGGTACGGAGAACGACTGCTACCTGACCTTCCTGGCTCCCGGCGACTTCAACATCGACGTGGTGCTGACTTCCTACAGCAAGACTCAGGAGCGTCAGCTCAACATTGCCGTGGGCGAGTTCTCGAACGTGAAGGCCACGATGGCCGCCAAGGCAGGCAGCGTGACGAAGGAGACGGCCAGCATCCAGGCCGATCTGGAGGAGCCTGTCTACATCTACAGCGAGAAGAACCCCATCAGCATCTATGCCATCTATCTGAGCCAGTACGACGACACCGTCACGGGCATCGCCGAGGTGGCTGCCGACGGCCTGAAGGGTCAGTTCTACAACCTGCAGGGCCAGAAGGTGAACATGCCTAAGAAGGGCCTGTACATCGTTGGCAACAAGAAGGTTATCGTGAAGTAAGCGCCTGTCGCTTATCCCGACGGCCGACCGACCGTCAATCAAAGAAGTGCCGCTTTTCCCCGTGAAAGGCGGCACTTCTTCTTTTTTCGGTTCAGTCTGAATAACCGGTTGAAAAGTAGCGGTCCTTCGCTATCGGTGAGATGGTTCTTCGCAAGTCAAGAAGCGGTCCTTCTCGAAGGTAATATAGGGGTATATTACCTTCAAAAAGCACCACTTTGTAATCAAAATACGTTTATTTGCCTGTAAAGAACCGCAGCTTCTGCGACCAGTTTTTCGGACTGAGCCGTAAAATCCGCGTAATCCGTGGTAGAAAGAATGCACAAAAAATCCGTAAAATCCGCGTAATCCGTGGT
>JAFTGI010000222.1 GCA_017458195.1 Prevotella sp. | reverse complement strand
TGTTCTCGGCGTTCATGCGCGCCTTGTTGATAGTCTTGTTGCCGTAGCGGAAGTTGAACTGGTTGTTCCAGGTCAGCTTGCCCCAGTGAAGCTTGAAGCCGAAGCCACCGGTGAACTTCGGCAGCGACGAGCCGAGATAGACAATGTCGAGCTCGTTGATCTGGCCGTCGTGGTTCACGTCCTCATAGATGGCATCGCCGCCGTGGAACTCGCTCTCCTCGTTCTCCACGCCGGTGTAGCAGAACATCATCGGCGTGGTGTGCTCCTTGTTGTCGAGAATCACGTTGCCCTTCTCGTCGCGGGCCACAGGAGCGTTGGGGCCGCTGACGCCGGGCACTTCCTCAGCCGAGTAGTCAGTGTACTGATAGACGCCCTTGTAGCGGAAGCCGTAGATGCTGCCGAAGGGGCGGTCGATCTCGACGCGGGTCAGATAGCTGCCGTTGTTGCGGTCGAAGTCGTTGTTCAGGCTGGCCAGGCAGGTCTCGTCCATCTCCGTGATCTTGTTCTTGTTGTTGGCGAAGGTGACGTTGAAGTCGACGGAGAACTTGCCCTTCTGGATGATGCGGTTGCCGTTGATATTGAACTCCCATCCGATGTTCTCCATCTTGCCCACATTCTGGTAGTCGAGCGTTGCGAAGCCCGACGACGAGGGGATGCCGCGGCGGGCCATCAGCAGGTCGCGCGTGTTCTGCTTGTAGACTTCCACGTTACCGTCGATGCGGTCGTTCCAGAAACCGAAATCGAAACCGAGGTTGAAGGTCTGCTTCTCCTCCCACTTCAGGCTCTTGAGCTGCACGTTGCTGGGATAGACCGAGCCAATGCCCAGGTAGCCGTTGGAGCCGTTGCGATACTTGCTGAAGTAGAGATATTCGGCTGAAGGCTGCGTGCCGACGATACCCCAGCCCGGACGGACGGCCAGCATCGAGATCCACGGCAGGTGCTCCTGCATCCAGGGCTCGTCGCTGATGATCCATTTGGCCGAGAAGGCGGGGAAGTTACCCCAACGCTGGTCAGGACCGAACTTGGTGGAACCGTCGCGGCGCACAGAGAAGTCGGCCACGTAGCGCCCCTTGTAGGCGTAGTGGGCAGAATAGGTCAGGTAGATGCTGCGCCACTGGCCGTTGCTGGTTCCGAAGGCATCGATAATGGCTGGGGCGCCAGTCGAAGCGATCGTGCCCGAAGGCAAGCCAAACTCGGTAGTGCTCTGCGACGTGGAGTTGCCGCTGGTCAGCTGGCCGCGGAGCATCATCATCAGCGAGTGGTCCTCGTTGCGGAAGTGGGGCACGAAGGTCAGCGTGTGGGTCGTCGTGACGCCAAGGCTCTTGTAGGAGTCGTTCGTCGTACGGTTGGCGTCGGTGCTCTGGTAGCCGCGGTTGCTCAGTGCCAGTGGCAGGAACTGGTCGTTGTACTTATTGAAGATGTTGAAGACAATCTTACCCTCATAGGTCAGGCGCGACTTGTCCTCCTCGATGCCGAGCAGCTCGTAGTTGAGCTTGAACTCGGGCTCGATGTTGTAGCTCTTCTCGTTGTTCTTGGCCAGATGGGCCAGTGCCACGGGGTTGTAGTAGTTCAGCTGGTCCTGCAGCTGACTGCTCACCGTGGGCAGGATGCTGTAGTAGTCGGCCAGGTCATTGCCCATGGCGTCCTGCTCGTAGATGGAGAGGTTTGGCATGCGCAGGTAGGCCGTCGAGAGGAGGTCGAAGTTCTGATTGTTTACATTGTACGTATAGTTCTTCTGGTTGTTGGTATAGGTCAGGGCCACGTTGGTAACGATCTTGATGCGGTCGCTGACGAAGTAGTCGAGGGCCACGCGCGAGGTGAAGCGGTCGAGCTGCTGCTTGATGATGGAGCCCGTCTCGTGGTCATAGCCGGCGGCAATGCGGAAGTTGGCCTTCTCGCCACCGCCGCTGAGTGCCACGTAGTGGTTCTGTCGCCAGCCGGTCTGCTTGACGCTCTTCACCCAGTCGGTGTTGTTGTTATACATCTCATACTCGGAGAACGAGCCACCCGAGACGTAGTTGATCTCAGGCACGTCGCTGGCGGCGTCGCTGAGCAGCGGGTTGAAATATTCCTCCTTGAGCAGCATGGTGTACTGGTCGCCGTTGAGCAGCTTGATGCCCTCGGGCTGATAGGTGCCCGTCAGGCGATAGCTGTAGGTGACCCTTGTCTTGCCGCGGGCGCCACGCTTCGTCTTGATCTCAATCACACCGTTGGCACCCTGCGAACCCCAGATGGCCGTGGCGGCGGCATCCTTGAGCACCGAGATACTCTCGATGTCCTCGGGGTTGACGTTGAGCAGCTCGGCAAACTTCTCGTCGTTGGCCGAGGAGAAGTCGAAGTCGGACTGGTCGGTCTCCCACACGTTGCCGTCGACGACAATCAGGGGCTCACTGGAGCCGTTGATGGACGACACGCCACGCAGGCGCATGGATGTGCCGGAACCCAGGTTACCGGAGTTGGCCACGATGTCAAGACCGGCAATACGTCCCTGCAGGGCCTCGTCGACGGTTGTGATAGCCAGGCCCTCGAACTCCTTGGTCGAGATGGTCTGACGTGCGGTCGACACTTCCTTCACGGGCACCGAGAGGCCTGAGCCCTGAGCACGGCGCTTGGCCGTAACGGTCACCTCCTTGATGGTCGTCTCGTCGGTCATCGTAATCTTATAGTAGGTCTTGTTGATGGGCAGCGTCTGCGTCTTGTAGCCTACATAGGAAATCTTCAGACGGTCCTTCGGGTTCTTGATCTTGAACGAGAAGTTACCGTTCATGTCGGTCGTTCCGGCAGCGACGATACGGTTGGCGGCGTCGATTTCCACGACGTTGGCCATCATCACCGGCCCAAAGGCGTCAACAACCTGTCCGCTGATGATGTCGCCGGCCTGCTGCGCCCTCATCGATGTCAAGCAACAGCTGACAAATGCAATTATAATGAAAAATCTTTTCATAGCCTTTCTCCTTATTATTATTTTGTCAGCAACGGACCGTCGATGAGATGGATGACGGCCGACGAACTGGTCTCAATCTCTCTGATGCTCGAGACATTGGCGCTGTTATACTGATATTCGCGGGCCATCAGGTTGTAGAGACGGCTGTCGGAGGTCAGCACACGGCGGGTGTTTCCGGCTGCATCGCGCAGGGTGATGGCGTCGTCGCTCTTGGTGACGGCGAGTTTCTGGAAGCGCTCCGTCACAGGGTCGAGCATACCGGTCTCATAGTCGCCTGACTCGCTGTCGTCGCCGACGAAGAGGGCATTGTCCTGGATGTGATACTTCACGAAGTTGACAATCTTCAGCGAGTCGGCGGTCTTGGCCTCGGCCATGCCCGACTCCTCATAGTGGTCGAGGGCCTCAATGGTGGGCAGCTTGCCGCTGTTCTGAAGCTCCTCGATACTGGTGTTGGTGGGCACGTAGACCGTATAGTGATAGGTGTTGAGGATGCTCACATTGTCGCCGCCACAGAGGTAGCGCGTGTTGTGCACCTGCTCCAGCAGACCGCAGCCGGCCAGCAGCTCGCGGAACTTGGCAAACTCCTCATGCTCGCCCAGCACGTCGTAGATGGTCTTGCGGGTGCCCATGATGGGCTGACCCTCCAGGATATAGGTCTTTCCGTTGCCGTCCTTGCTCTGGTCATAGATATAGCTGACGGGGATGGGCTGACCCTCGTTGATCTGATAGCTGCCTTCGACGGTCATGCCGTTGGCTCCCATGGCGACATTCTTCACGCGGATCTCAGTGCCGCCCTTGGTGCGATAGTATTCGTGGCCGTCTTCGACGTTGCCGACGACGATATGCGTATCGAGGATGTCGCCCAGGCGGTCGACAACCTGGTTATAGGTAGCACGGCCCACGGAGTCGCCGACCTCACCGGTCAGCGTGTCATAGTTCCAGATGCTGGCCCACACACGGTCGTTGTCGTTCAGCTGGCGCTCGTCATAGTGGAAGCGGAACAGCTGGGTCTGCGTCTTTCCATAGCTGACGGGGTCGACGTATTCGAGCAGCGCATTGTTGGTGGGCAGGAAGAAACTGTAATAGGAATTAAGCGAGTTCAGGTAGACATAGAACTGCAGCTTGTTAATGCCCCAGTCGAGGATCTTCATCGTCTCGTTGATCAGTGCGGGGAAGCTGACGCTGACGTAGGCCGTGGGGGAATAGACACGGTTGGTCAGATAGACGGCGCCGTTGCATCCCAGCCAGACGGAGTCGATGGCCTCCTGGGAGACGCCCATGGGGTCGTTGGCATCGTTGAGGATATTGCCGAACTTCGAGGGCACTGACGATAGGAACGATGAGAGCATGTTGTTGTTGATCAGCTTGACTATCACGTCGTCAGGCACGCGGTCCCACGTGCCGTAATAATCCTTGAGCACCTTGCCGGCACCATTCTCCCAGTAGTCGGTCAGGGCTTCGTCGCTGGGCACCATGATGACACCCATGTCGCGCTGAAGGGCAACGTCGGGCGTGAAGGCCGTGCTGGCGAAGTAGCTGTTCCACTCGGGATCGTACTTCAGCATGCCGTAGACGGGACCACGGTCGGGGGTGTAGTTCAGCACGCCCCCACCCTGCGTCTTCTCTGAGAAGAAGCGCTTCTGGAAGACGGAGTCGACCTGCGTACCATATTCATTATTGTACAGGCGTGTGACGTCGTCGCCGCAATAATAGGGAGCACTGAAGCGCTCCATCATGCGGCTGAAGATGGTCGTATTAGGCTTGCTGCCGATGATCTCGGCCATGTTGGGCAGCGGCGTCACGACCTCGGCCATGCGATGGATGAAACCGTTGGAGCAGCGGATGTTGGGCTCAATGATCTGCACGCCGTTGACGCTGGCATCGCCGGCCTGACGGTGCGTGGTGTGGTTGTAGATGAAGTCATAGTCGTCGTTGGTGATCTTCTTGTTCACCAGCTGCTTCTCGATGAAGTGGATCATCGGCACAATCGACATGTCCTTCATGCACACCAGCTGGCCGCGCTCGCGGTAGCGCTGCCAGTAGGGATTGTAGGGCATGTCCTGCGGACGCAGCACCGGCACCGTGTCATACTCGGTCATGGCCGACAGACGGCGCATGCACTCACCCTCGATGGGGCCCTCAGTGCTCGAGAGGGCCTGCACCTGATAGCTGTTGTTGATCATGGCACCGAAGACGAGCATCTTCTTCTGGGCCAGAGTGAAGTCCTCGTAGCGGCGAACGCCCCAGTCGTTCTTCTGGAAGAACCGGCTGAAGGCCTCGTCGTCGGCGGCAAAGAAGGTCTTGGAACCCGTCTTGGCCAGCACGTCGCGATAGTTCAGTTCGTCAATCATGCGGACCATGTTGGTGAAATTGCCCTGCTCGGCCATGTAGTCGTAGATCGAGCTGCCCCACCCTTCGGGAGTGCGCTCGTCGAGGTCATAGCCGTTGCAGGCCGTCAGAAACATGGCGCAGACGACGAGCAGACCGCCCGGCCGTAGCCAGCGTCTGCATCTGCGTTTGAATGTTTTCAATTCGGTCATAGTTATGATTTTAAAATTCGTTGTCGTTTTACGTTTGCAAAATTACAGATAATTTCCGACAACGACTTTAACATTCATCCTTGCTATTTCGGCTCTCGTCACATGCCATTCAAAAAACGTCTCATCGAGTTTCGTTTTTATCTCATCGCCCCGAAATAGGGCATTTGGCGATAAAAAGAGAGCTGCCAGACCGGAATCTGACAGCTCTCTCGTGATGTTTCTCTCATTGAAGAAATGGCTTACTTACAGGGCCTCGCACTCCTTGAGCCACAGCGAGGCTGAGGCATCGCTCGGCATGCGCCAGTCGCCGCGCGGCGAGAGACTGACACTGCCCACCTTGGGGCCGTCGGGCAGACAGGAGCGCTTGAACTGCTGACTGAAGAAGCGGCGGCAGAATGTCTGGAGCCAATGGCGCAAGGTGTCGTCGTCGTACTTGTCCCTGAAGGCGGCCTGGGCGAGCATGTAGATCTTCTGGGGACGGAAACCGTGGCGGAGCAGGTAATAGAGGAAGAAGTCGTGCAGCTCGTAGGGGCCGACGAGGTCTTCGGTCTTCTGGGCGATGTTGCCATTGGCATCGGCGGGCGTGAGCTCCGGCGATATGGGCGTATCGACGACATCGAGCAGCGTGGCGCTCTGCTCAGCAAACGAGGGCAGCGAGGCCACGTAGCGGATGAGGTATTGCACCAGGGTCTTGGGCACACCGGCGTTGACGCTGTACATCGACATGTGATCGCCATTGTAGGTGCACCATCCGAGGGCAAGCTCCGAGAGGTCGCCGGTGCCGATAACGAGCCCGCCAACCTGGTTGGCCACGTCCATGAGGATCTGGGTGCGCTCGCGGGCCTGTGAGTTCTCGTAGGTCGTGTCGTGCTGCTGCGGGTTATGGCCGATGTCCTCGAAGTGCTGCGTGACGGCCTTGGCAATGCTGATTTCGCGCAGGGTAATGCCGAGCGACTCCATCAGCTGAAGGGCGTTCTGGTAGGTGCGGTCGGTGGTGCCGAAGCCAGGCATGGTGATGCCGATGATGCCCTCACGGGCAAGGCGCAGGCGGTCGAAGGCTCGCACGGTGACGAGCAGGGCCAATGTCGAGTCGAGACCTCCGCTGATGCCGATGACAGCACGATAGCAGCGCGTGTGCTCGAGTCGCTTGCAGAGGCCGAGCGTCTGGATGTTGAGGATCTCCTCGCATGCGGCAGTCATTTCCTCACCTTTGGGGATGAAGGGATGTGGATCGACGGGACGGATGAGCTCGAAGTCGCGAGGCGCAGTCTGTCGCATGTCCACGATGCGGGCATGAGCACCATCCTGTGCCGTGCGGAAGGTGGTGTTGTTCTGGCGCTCGGAGCGCAGGCGCTCGACGTCAATCTGCTGAACCTTCAGCTGTGGCTCAAGGGCGAAGCGGTTGGCCTCAGTGAGCAGCCGCCCGTTCTCGAAGATCAGGGCATTGCCGCCATAGACGACGTCCTGTGTCGACTCGCCATAGCCGCAGGAGCTGTAGACGTAGCCGCACATCATGCGGGCGCTCTGCTGGGCAAGCAGCGACAGGAGGTAGTTGTGCTTGCCGATGAGCTCGTCGGTGGCCGACAGGTTGACGATGAAGTCGGCACCGGCCAGGGCGAGGTTGTTGCTCGGCGGCAGGGGCGCCCAGACGTCCTCACAGATCTCAATGCCGAAGCAGGCCCCGTCGCAGGTGCGGAACACCTGCGGTTCTGCGGACACATGGACGGGATTGCCAGCCAGATAGACATCCTGCTCCTGGAGATCGACTGATGAAGCAAACCAACGCTTCTCGTAGAACTCGTTATAGTTCGGCAGATAGGTCTTCGCGACAAGTCCCAGGATGGCTCCCCGCTGGATGACGACGGCGCAGTTATAAAGGAGCGAGCCGATGCGGACGGGAAGGCCTACGACACTGATAATGTCGAGCTTGCGGGTGAAGTCGAGCAGGAGGATGAGCCCCTCCTCAGCCTTGTCGATGAGCAGATGCTGGCGGAACAGGTCCTGACAGGTGTAACCAGTCAGGCAGAGCTCGGGCAGTGCAAGCACCTCGACGCCGCGGCCTTCCGCCTGTGCGATAATGTTCTCAATCTGTTGGACGTTGTACTCCACGTCGGCCACCCGTAAGCCTGGAATGGCGGCGGCCACCTTGATCAATCCGTGTTTCATATTTGTTCACTTTTCACTATTCACTTTTCACTATTCACTTAATAGTCACCTGTGTTGCGCCATAGCCGTACTCGCGGAATGAGGCATCCTGATAAGTGTACTGCTTGTAGCGGTATTGCAGTTCGTTGACGAGGGCCTTGCGCAGGACACCCTCGCCCTTGCCGTGGATGAAGACGATCTTCGTGCCCTTCTGCTTCTCATACTGTTTGAGGGTCTTGCGGAAGGTTTCAAGCTGATAGTTCAGAATGTCAGTAGGCGACAGGCCGGCGGTGGTGTCGAGCAGCTCGGAGGCATGAAGGTCGACGACAACAGGGTCGCCAAAACCCTCCCCCAGCCCCTCCCTGTGAGGGAGAGGAGTGTATAGACTTTTCGCCGTCTTACTGCTCTGAAGGTATATACTCCCCTCCATATGAGGGAGGGGCAGGGGGAGGGTCCTTGCCTTGTCGTTCTCAATGATCGTATAGACCAGGGCGGGCTGTTCGAAGAAGACGCTCTGCTGGAAGGAGTGGAGCTTGTAGAACTTGACGGGATCGATGCGCAGCTGAACGTCGACGGCGGGCTTCAGCAGGAAGCTCTTGTCGCGCTTGTAGGGCAGCAGCTGAACGGCAATGCGCTCCATGCCGTTCAGGTCTTCGCGTCCGAACTCCTCAATGAAGACTTGGGTGTTAGGCTCCACCTCGGCCGTGTCGCGGAGCCGCCAGGCGTTGCCCTCGGCAGTCATGTAGGTGAAGCGCAGGTAATAGTTGGAGTCGTTGACGAAGTAGGTCTCGAAGCGTGTCTGCGACAGCTCCTTGACGTCCATCGGCACGAAGGCCAGGTAGGCCGACAGCTGTTCCCCACCCTTTCGCTCCTCCACCGGCGCCTTGAAAGTGACGGGCCGGTCGGCAGGCTCTATCTCCACGGGCTTCGACTTAAACTGCTTCTGCTGTTGCTTCACTTCAACGACGTGACTTGTGTCGTAGTTCTCCTCACCGATGACAACGACCTCGCTCATGGGCATGGGCACCTGGAAGCCGTCCTCGTCCTCGACGAGCACGATGTTCTTACCTTGGAAGCCTGCCACGCGGCCGCCTCCTATCTCGCTCAGGAATCTTACTTTATCTCCTATTTTCATAATCTGTCAGGGTATTAAGAGTGAACTGTCGCCATAGCTCAGGAAACGGAAGTCGTGAGCCAGGGCATAATCATAGATGCGGCGCCAGTCGCCGTGGACGAAGGCACTGACCAGCAAGAGCAGCGTGGACTGGGGCTGATGGAAGTTGGTGACCAGCATGCGCACAATCTTATAGTCATAGCCCGGTGCGATGATGATCTGCGTCGAGGAATGGAGCACCTTGAGCCCGTGGCGGTCAAGCCATTCGAGCAGCGCCTGCAGGGCACTTCTCACCTCAACCTTCTCACTTCCCACTTCATAGGGTTCCCATTGTCTGACGTGCAGTTCCGCTTCAGTAGCATCCGGATTCCGCATCACCTTCAGTCCCATGTAGTAGAGGCTCTCGAGGGTACGGACGGAGGTGGTGCCGACGGCGATGGCCCGGCAGTCATGGTTCAGGAGCTTAGCGATGGTCTCGCGGCGAACGCTGACATACTCGGTGTGCATCTCGTGGCCTTCGATTTCCTCGCTCTTGACGGGTTTGAACGTGCCGGCACCGACGTGGAGGGTCAGCTCCTCGCGGTCAATGCCATGGGCATCGATGGCTTCGAGCACCCGGTCGGTGAAATGGAGTCCGGCCGTCGGGGCGGCTACCGAGCCCTTGATCTTCGAGTAGACCGTCTGATAGGTCGTCTTGTCGCTCTCCTGCGTCTCGCGGTTGAGGTATGGGGGAATAGGCAGCTCGCCCATCGTTTCGAGAATCTCGGCAAACGAGATGTCGTCGCTGTCCCAACGGAAGTCAACCCAGTGGCTGGTGCCCACCTGGCGCCCACGCTCAGCGGTGATTGTGAGCGGCGTCCCTTTCATGTCGATAGTCCTCGTCAGCGTCCCTTCCTTCCATTTCTTCAGATTGCCCACCATGCACAGCCAGGCACAGTGGCCGCGCGTCTGGAACATCAGTTCGTAGTCGGTCGGCTGGGCCGGCTCGAGCAGGAACACTTCAATCAGGGCGCCGGTGTCCTTGCGGAAGTGCAGGCGTGCCTGAATGACCTTCGTATTGTTGAACACCATCAGCGCCCCTTCTGGCAGGTAGTCGGGCAGGTTGCGGAACGTGTCCTCGCTGACCTCGCCCTTACGATAGACCAGAAGCTTCGACTCGTCGCGCTGTGCCAAGGGGAACTTGGCGATGCGCTCGTCGGGCAGTGGATAGTTGAAGTCGCTGATTCGGATATGTTTGGTCTCCATTGTGTTTTATTCGTTTATACATATAAGAAGCAACAGGCTCGCAGGATGGCATAGACAAGCGTGAACAGCAGGACACAGACGACGGCGTCGACGTCGGTGATCTGATAGCCCGTTGCGGTGTATTGCGATGAGATATAGTTGCCGGTCGAGGCCATCCGGCGGCTGATGCGATGGTGCACATACCACATCGCCGTGCCGACCACTCCGCCCCACAGCAAGCCGCAGAGGATGTCGCCGGGGAAGTGAACGCCAAGATACAAGCGCGTCCAGCAGTTCAGCAGCGACCAGGCGACGAGCGCCACCGTCAGCAGGCGGCTGCGGATGAGCAGCGAGAAGAAGACGGCCAGACTGAACGTGTTGGCAGCATGCGACGAAAAGAAGCCATAGTGGCCTCCGCGATAGCCGTTGACAAGATCGACCATCATGCCGATCTCGCTGTCGCGCGTCGGTCGCCAGCGTGCCACCGAGGGCTTCACCAGCATATCGTTGAGCGAGCCTGCCAGGAAGACGCACAGCAGGGCGCAACCGACGATAAGGAGCACTTTCTGAAGACTGTCGTTGTTCTTCACCACGACATAGAGCAAAGCCACGTAGAGCGGTATCCACGTGGGGATGGCCGTCAGCGTCTTTACCAAGCCGTCGAGAAACAGTGAATCGCTGCCGTTGAGCGTCAGCAGCAATTGCTTGTCAAGCTCTATCAGATATGCCCAATCCATCCATTATCTATTATCTATTATCTATTATCTGTTATCTAC
>JAFTGI010000221.1 GCA_017458195.1 Prevotella sp. | reverse complement strand
TTTATATATAATAAGGTGTAGAAACCTTACTTGCCTGGCGCGTAGGCCGGCTGGTCTGTGACTTCCTCGTTGGGATCACGGATGTCGGTGATGCCTTGTACGATGGTCAGGTTGACCGTGCTGGGGTTTGCCATGACCTTCATGGTGACGGTACGCGGTTCGCCATAGTAGTTCTCCGTGAGGGTCACTTCTATCTGTGTATTCGAAGTCGCATCAACGGTGACGGGTGTGGCTGTTGCCCAGTCGTCTGATATTTGGCTGATCTGGCCCGTTCCTCTGATACTGTTCAGCGTCACGGTATAGGTGCCTGCTGCTGAGGGCAGTGCAACTTCTTCAGCGTAGTTGACATAGGGCTCACGATAGGTGTTGTCCTGGTTGGAACATGCCGTCAGCCCGAGGGCTACGAGAACAGCCAGTGTCCATATCTTCACTTTGTTCATATCGTTACAGATTAATGTTTCTTATTTGATGATAACTTTCTTGTTGTTGCGGATATAGAGTCCCTTGGCAGGAGCATTGACGCGCTGGCCTTGCAGGTTGTAGTACTCACCGTCGGCCTCGTTGCGGGTCTCGATGGTACGGATAGCGGTCGTGCCTTCGCCGCCATTGCCTATGATGTAGGCCTTGGCAGGTGTTGACTGCTCTGGGATGGCCAGCCATGCGCGGTGTCCTTCAATCTGGAATGCGCCACCGTCGGGAGCGCCCCAGAACCAACCGAAGTTGCCTGCCTGGGCGGTTCCGGAATTGCCATAGGTGAGCTTGTAGAACAGGCTGGGCTGGTCGGCGGTGGTCATGGTGGGCTCGTCGCTGCCGTAGAGCAGGTTGACGCCTTCGTATTCTGCCTTTTCAGCGGTGATAGGCAGACAGTAGTTGCCTCCATGATTGTCGTTGGACTTCAGTATGACGGCTGTACCGGCCGGGATGGTCCACAGTGTAGTGTAGTGCAGGTAATCGGTTGTAGCACTGCTGACGGTGAACGCTGTCAATGCCGACGGAACCTTGTAGGTGTTCTCCGAGTCGTAGAAGGTGGCATAGCCGGTTTCGGCCAAGGTGACCATAGCGTATGCACCGACAGCAGCAGGCTCGCTGAGTCCACCCATGGTGTTGGCTGCGCTGACGGCATATTGTGCGTTAACATCGTCTACGGTATATTCGGGTGTCGTGACGTAGGTAATCACGTTGCCATTCTTGATGACGGCCCAGAGGTTGGCTGGGTTGTTGTCGTCCCAGCTGAGGGTGTTGCCGCTCAGGTTGACGTATGATGGCATCGGAGCCTGTGCTGCCTTCGACTGCGGTGACCAGCCTTGGAATGTGTCGTTGACGAGGGATACATACTCTAAAGCCTCCATGGGGCTGAGGATGATGTCGTAGGTGTATGACTGGCTGTCCTTGGTGAAGGTCTCGACGAGACTTTCGGGCGATACGACGTTGCCCTCGGTGTCGATGGAGTTGTACTCCTTGAACTTGTAGGCAGCCACGTTCATGCCGGCCAGTGTGAAGCGCGATGCGATGATCTCCTTGGGCTGGTTGATGGTGGTGTTGACCCATACGGAAGTAGAGTTGCCACCCCATGCACGACCGAGGCTGAAGCTGGCAGCGCGGTTCTCGATGGTGCAATCGAAGAAGAAGTATCCCAACTTGTTGCTGGCGTCAGTGTAGGGGGCTGTGATGACGTCTGAACCGGTCTTTCCGTCGGCCGAGCGGCTCTCGTTGACGAAGGTACAGTGGTTGTAGTAGACGTCGCCACCACCGCAGAGGTAGTCGACGGTGCCGTGGATTTCAGAATCCTCCCAGTAGAACTGGCTGTTCGAGTTGCTGTAATAGGTGTCCTGATAAGAGAGCATCTTGACGTTCTTGCAGACGGTCTGCTTACCCTTGTCCTGCAGGCAGACGGCGCGTCCGCCACCCATTCCGGCGCGCACGGCTCCGTAGTAGTCGAGTGCGTTCTGCAGGGTCAGGTCTTGCATGTAGAGTCCGGTGCTGGTGTTCAGCAGGGTGGCGGTTGTTCCGATACCCTCGATGCTGATGTCAGGGGCGTTCTTGATGATGACGCCGTCCATGGACTGTCCGACGATGGAGAGGTTGTCGCGGCTGATGGCTGTCAGCACGGTCTCCTCGAGGTCGTAGGTGCCGTTGGGCAGGAAGATGATCTTACGGTCCTTTCCGCTGAAACCGTTGGCCAGCTCGAGCATGCTAAGCAGGTTCTTACCGCTTTCGATGTCGTTGGCACCGCGCTTGACGATGTAGACATTGTCACCCTCGCCGGTGGTGTAGGGATCTTCGGCCTGGTTGCGGATGCTGATGCTGTGGATGTAGCTGACGGCGGGGATTTCGAGGGTCAGGATGCCTGCGCCCTGGGCTCCGTCGTACTGGATGGTGGCGTTGGCACCGTCGGCGTTGGCCTTGTTCTCAGCCGTGCCGATGACGGTGGTGCCGTCGGGAGCGTAGAGCTTCAGGTCGCCTGCCGATGAGTACTGGCAGAGGCTGAGCTTGATGTAACCCTTGCCGCCCAGTTCGAGCTTAATCTTGTCGCCCTTCTGGAATGCCCATCCGTGCTGCTTGTCGTGCCAGTAGCCTGAGCCCTCGAAGGTCAGCATCTCGTGGTCGGCGGGGTCGAAGTTCTGCTGCGTCAGGTCGTAGTCGAAGCGGGCCGTCGGCGAAGCTACCTCGATGGCCGTGGTGTAGGCGTAGAGGTTGGTGTTGCCGGTGAAGGTGCTCTTCGTGTTGTACTTGACGGCGGTGCTGCCGCTGACGGCGGTTGCCCATCCGCGGAATGCATATCCCTCGGCCACGGTGGCCTTGGTGCCGTCGAACTGGAACTGGCCGATCTCTACGTCCTTCTCAACCTGCTGCGTGCCGATGACGGTCTTCGCGTCGGTGTCGATGTAGGTCAGGGTGTAGAACGGCTTGCGTACGAAGTTAGCCACCCAGTTCATCGTAATATTATTATGTGTAACGGGGATGGTTACGACGGTCTTCTCGTCGTTGCCCTCATAGGTGATGGTGCCGATGGTGCCGGCCTTGGCCACTACGTCGGCCAGGGGGTTGGCGGCGTTGACCATCTTGTCGGCCTTGAACAGCTCGATGTCGGCTACGTAGTCGTCGCCCACGATTTCGAACAGGTCGTCTACATTATAGGTCGTGCCGTTGGCGGTGAACGAGGTCAGGATGGGAATCTCCTGCTTCTCGCCCGAGAGGGTACCCTCAATCTGGATGTCGCCGAAGCCCAGCTGCTTGGTGTCGCCGAGGCTGTAGAGGTTGACCAGCAGACCGCACTCGCCTTCCTGGGCGGTAGCGCCGGTCACGTCGAACTCGAACGTAGAGGGCTCTGCCGTGTTGTTACGGTTGGCCACCTGACCGGTTGCCAGCGTGACGGTGGTGCCGTCGGGATTCTGCCATGCGAAGTCGAGCTTACCGCCGTCGGTGCCGTAGCGCGTGGCCTTGATGGAAACCTTCTTCGGGGTGAACTTCAGACCCGGATAGGGGCGGAACAGGAATCGGATGGCATTGCCCTCGGCAGCCTCCTTGGCGTTGTTCACCAGGGGCTGGAAGCGGGTCTGGTTGACACCGGCGTGGGCATTCTTGTCCTTCAGAATCAGTTCGTCGCCGTGGGTCACCTTCGATGACAGGAAGTAGAAGTCCATGTCGCCGAACGTGGCGGTCTGGCCCTCAGTGCCCAGGTCGAAGGGGAACGAGGCGGTGGCGGCGGCATCGCTGAGGCTGTTGTCCACGGCCTCGACGGCTACGTACGGGCAGTAGCTCATGCCGGTGATGGTCAGCGTTGTAGCGTCGCCATTATAATAGATCTCGTCGACGTTGGCATGGTCGTTCTTCCAGCAGGCAGGGCTCGACGGCGTCAGCGTAGCCACGGTCTTGCCCTCGGCATCGGTGACGGTGATGGCCGACGTGCTGTAGGTGCACTGGCCCACGATGATCTTCACGCTGCCGGGCACGGCCACGGTCACCTTCAGACCGGTGCATCCGTGCTCGCTGTGGAACTTGCCGCTGATGGTGGCCACCGACTGGGCGTCACCCGCAGCAACTCGACTGACGGTGCCGTCGTCAGCAACGGCAACACCGAACTCAATTGCTGTGCCCTGCACTTGCTCCTCGGCCGTCAGTAGTGTCCCCGTCTGGTTGTTGACGATGACGCTGAAGTCGCGGAACTCAGCCCGGGCCGTCTGGCTCATTCCCAGCACGGCCAGGACGAGCAAGACAAAATGTCTCAGGTACTTTTTTGTCATAAATACTTCGATTTTGTTAGTTAATAGATAATATTGAGTGCTGCAAAGTTAGCATATTTTTTGGAAAACGCCCCCGACTGGAGGCGTTTTTTTTAATGAAAAATCCCGTAAACGTTTACGGCAAATTACACAGTAGGGTCGGTTCCGCTGTGTAAAAACGACTACGAATTACACGAATTATACGAATTGCTGCGCCTTGTGGCGAACACCCGCCGCACAGTTAATTCGTAAAATTCGTATAATTCGTAGTCTTAATTAAAAAGATGTGTGCGGATTATCCGTTGCCGCCGCCAGCGCCGGGAGCATCGTCGTCCGTCGTGGTGTCGCCACCCGTCGTGGTGTCGTCGCCCTCGGCGTCCTGCTTGCCTTCCTCGGTGGGCACCTCAACGAAGCGGAATTCACGCTCGTCGTTCAGTCGGCTCGTCAGCTCGGCTGCAGGCTCGAACAGCACGGTAATCTTGGCACCGGCACTGGTCACGTCCTTCTTCTCCTTCTGGCTCTTGCCGCTCACCTTCAGTTTGAACGTGCCGAGTCCGGCTATCGACACGGCATTACCGTTCAGCAGCTCGTCGATGATGGACTGCGGGAAATCGTTGAACACTCCGTTAATCTCGCCCACCGAGAACGTTGAGCCGCGCGCCATGCGCTTGGCCAGGGCTGTCTCATGAGTTGTGGACTGACGCGTCCAGCGTGGATAGTACAGCTCCTCCTTGGTGTTGGGGTTAATGCCTTTCTTCTTAATCAAGTAAATCATAAGCTTTAATTTTTAAGGGTTAAACATTTGGTTTATTGCTCTCATTGCTTTCGTTTATTTCATCTATAGCTTTCGTTTGATTCATCTAAAGCTTTCGTTTGATTCATCTAAAGCTTTCGTTTGATTCATCTAAAGCTTTCGTTTATTTAAACAATACCTTTTATCGAATGCAAATATACAAAAAAATCCGCAGACTGTTCAAAATCTGCGGAATTTCTATTGTATTTTAGCGTTATTTAATATCTGGTCACCTGACGACCTTCGACGTGACGGTGCGTCCGTCGGCCATGTGCTCCACGCGGATGCTGACGCCGCGGGCGGGCTCCGAGAGTCGGCGGCCGCGCAGGTCGTAGTAGTCGGTCGAGACGACGTTGGAGCTGCGGACGGTGCTGATGGCGGTGCTCACATAGTTCAGCGTGGCACCGGCGTTCTGCTTCACCACCGTCGGCACGTCAGCCGCAGGGGCTGCGCTGTATTCGTATGGAACGGTGACGGTGGTGCCGAACGATGAGGGTTTCGAGACACTCGACTCAGCGATGTAGTTGTCGCTGCCCCACGTCACGGCGGTGGCACTCGACTGACTGTACACCTTCTTCACGCCCTTGTCGAAGTAGTTGCCCTCGACCAGGAACTCCGAGTTCTTGCGCGGGTTGATGCAGGCCGTGCCGTTGCCCTCGCAGCTGTAGTAGTTGTTCAGCATGTGAATCTTTCCGGCACGGGCCATCGGCATGCGGGCGCGGCACTTCTCGCCCCACCAGCAGAAGGCGAACGTGGTGTTCAGATAGCCCGTGGGCTCCGAGTCGCTCGAGCCTATCAGGTTGGTGTTCTGGTGCATGTACGAGCGGTCGCTGTAGCTGAACGTACACCAGCTGACGGTGTTGAAGTCGGCCGACTTGGTGATGTCGAAGTTGCCATCCATGCCGTCCTGAAAGTCGCAGTGGTCCACCCACAAGTGCTTCGCCCCGGTGGCCGAGATGAGGTCGTAGCCGCCAACGTCGATCGAGCCGGGACCCACGAACTTCAGGTTGCGGATGATGATGTTCTGGATGCCGCTGCCGATGCTGAAGATGCCCGACTTCTGATAGGCCTCGCTCTTGTCGCCCGTCAGCTCGATGATGATGCGGCGCGTGTTATACTCGGCCTCCTCCGTCACCGACTTGCCGTTCACCAGCGTGCCGCCTCCGCTGCTGGTGCTCATTGAGGGTACTCCGGCAGCATCCAGCGCCTGGCGAATCTCGTCGGTCACGTTCCACTGGGTGCACAGCCGGGCATCGTTGATGCCCAGCAGCGTGTGGCTCGACGATTTGATGTCGACGCTGCTCGATACGATGAAGTCGCCCTCCGAGCCGTCGAAGATGATGACCTTGTTCGGGCTGATGGCGTTCACAATCGTCGATTTCATGTCTGCTCCGGTCGATTTCAGGACGATGACCTTGCCCGTGAAATCCTCGGGTACGGGGTATGTATAGCATCCGCCGCCCGTGATGT
>JAFTGI010000220.1 GCA_017458195.1 Prevotella sp. | reverse complement strand
TATATAATAAGGTGTTCATATTGTATGCTTGCTTTTATTGTTTACTCCTTACTGGATGGATCACTTTCTAAATGAGAAATGAGAAGTGATAAATGAGAAATGGAAATGAAAAATGAAGAAATGCCGTGGGGTGGCTGCACTGGTCGGCGCAGCCCCATTTAAACATTTTACATTTAAATTTCTCATTTCTCATTACTCATTTCTAATTTAATGTGGTTTTGTATATATTTTCGTACAACGGCACTGTATGTTTAGTACATCGGTGCTGTACGAAACGTACATGCACGTTGTACGAAATAATATACGTTAAGGCTTCTTACTTCACCACCTTCTTGACGCTGCCGTCGCTGCGGCGCTGGATGGTCAGACCCTTCTTCAATTGAGAATTGAGAATTGAAGATTGAGAATTATTCACGTGACGGCCGCCGAGGTCATAACTTTCAATGTTCAATTTTCCATTTTCAATATTCTTGACGCCTGTGACGACGGCATTCGACGACAGCTGGACGGGAGCCTTGACAGAGCCCATGCGGGTCTGCGAGCGGAAGGTCTGGTCGATGTCGAAGAACTCGCCGGTCATGGTGTCGTAGAGCTGCAGGCTGACCTGCTCGCCGCCGTCGGTGTGGACGGTGATGTAGGCGCGGCCGTTGATGAAGCGGCCCTCACCGCGGCATTCGCCGTCGACGAACGCACCGATGGAGTAGTGGTCAGCGTCGCCGAGCTGCGGCATCACGGCCACCATGGTCATGTTGGAGGCGAAGCGCGAGTGGTCGTAGCTCCAGACGCTCTGGCGGGCTGCACGGGCAGGAGCCACGTCGTTGCCCTTAAGCATGCCATGGATTTCGTTGCTGAGTGACAAGGTTATTGGTTCCACAGTCGGGTTGTAGATGACGTAACCCTCGCCGTGCTTGATGGTTGTTAGGTCGCCCTGCCATTTACCTTCAGCTGCGTCGTACTCAATGGAACCGCCATCCTTTGAGATGATTACCATACCATCGGGCAGGTCGCTATTGTCGTGTAGTGCATTCTCGACGAGGCGGTCGTAGAAGTAGGGGCTGCCCACCCAGTTCCAACCGGCCTCGAGATTGACGCCGAGATCTTCAGCTGGATAGCCAAAGTAAAGATAGCTCTCGCGGGCATTCTTCATGTTCGCCTTGAACATCTGGTTCTGCATGATTGCATTCCCATCGAGCATCGAACCGTAGTAGCCCCACTTGGGATCGTTGTAGAGCAGGGTGAACTGCGTGCGGGCCTCGATGAGGTCAGTAGTGCCGCCAAAGAGATTCCAGAGGGCCGACGTCTCGATGCCGCCCTCGTCGGTCTCGGGCATGGTCGTGGCGTCACACCAGTTGTTGCTCTTCCACTGCCAGCCGGTAGCGAGGCTCACCTTGGTGGGGATGTTGAGGAGGTTGCCGGCTTCAGAACCATAGTATTGATTTCCTTTGTTGTCGAAGGCCGTCACATAGTAGTCGCCCGGTAAATCGGCTTTGAAGGCAAAGACCAAACCATTGCCATCGGCCACTTCCTCGATGTTCAGTAAGTCTTCCCAGTCGCAGTCGCCGTAGCTCCATGCTTCATAATGCAGGCTGAACGTGACTCCGTCGATGTCGGCATCCTCAGGCTCGGGGATGAGGGTGATCGTGCCGCTGGTGGGGTCGCTCTCGTTGTATGCAATTTCGAAGGTTAAGTTCTGGAGCATGGTGGTCACGACAATCTGGAACGTCTGGGGCTGGCCCTCAGCGGGTTCGATGGATTCGTCGGTGCCGTCGTAGTTGTCGTAGGTGTTCCACGACATGACGACGGTGACGGTGGATGTGCCCTTGGTGAGCGACTCGCTCGTGACCTCGTAGATCCGTACGCCGTCCATCGTGACGCCGCCCTCAGCCTCAAGTGCTACGCCGGCGATGGTGATGGTGCCTTCCTGGACGTCATCGTTGCGCCCGTCGGGAATGACAATGTTATCTGTAATCATGGGGATGACCATATCGTTGAGATCATCCGATGAGTCGAAGGTCAGCGTCGGCTCGGTGATTACGACGGACTTCAGAGGATCGAAGATCTCAACCGGAACAGCAGCAAAGGAGTCGCTTGCGTTCGGGTCGTTGGGCTGAATCTGAATGAGGGTAGCGCCCTTGGCAATGGCTTTGACCGATGCGTCGCCGATGGTGAGGTAGTCCTCGGTGTTGTCGCTGTAAGGATTGATGCTGAACGTTTGGTCGGTAGCGTCGGTAGGCTCGAAGCTGACGAAGCTTGCCAGGCGGTTGTAGATGTCGTCGCCGACATTGGCCTTGAAGGTGATGTCCTCGTTAGGCCAGTTGAACGTCATGCTCTCGACAGCAACCTTGATATAGATCTTGATCTTCTTGCCGTCGGCAGGGTAGAGCTTCGTGCCGTCGGTCTTGGTGATGAAGGGGCAAATCTCGGTGTAGTCGTTGTGAGTGGCCTTGATAGGTGTGGCCATGCCTTCAGCGTCAACCCCAATATATTCCGGGTCAATCTCCCATTCGACGACGTCGGTCGATGAACGCGGGTCAAGCTGGTAGGCAGGGTTTTGACTCATGTTGCGCATAATCATAGCAAGCTCACGAGGCTGGGTGTTCATGTAGATGGTGTACTCATCCTGCAGGATGTTGATGGCCGTGGCGTGCTGGATGACGTCGAAAGTGCCGCTCTTGCGGTAGGTACTGTTGCTCTTGTCGCCAGCCTGGTAGGTCAGCGGGATGTTTAGGCCGACTCTCACGCCGGTCAGCGTCCCTGCCTCATTGTCGATGGTGGCGCAGTTGGGATTGTTGCCGCCTATGGTCCATGTGATGTTGAGCGGCAGGTCGGCATCTTCCGGCTCATAGGTCAGATAATCCTTCAGCGTGACGGTCTGGCCGACCTCTACTTGGAAGTTCTGGATGGCTACGGATGCCGGGTTGACGGCATTGAGGGCCAGCGTGATGCGCGGACCTGACGGCACGCCGTAGGTCTTCTCTCTGCCGAATGTCAGCGTTTCGCTGGGGTGCAGGTCGTACTCGGTGCCGTCGTAGGTGTTGTAGACCTTGAAGGTGATCTCCTTGCCCGCGTCGTCATTGTTGTCGTAGTTGCCCGGCACCTCGATCTGGTAATACTTGTCGCCTTCCTCGGTCTCCTTCCAAGCGTTGGAGGTCCAGCGGCATTCGCCGTCGATGAAGGCTGCCAGTTCCCAATAGGTGACGTAGGCCTCGCGCCAGTCGCCAGTGAGGTTGCTGGTGAAGTTGGCATAGATCACGGTGCTTCCCTGCCGGAGGTTCTCGTGGGTGTTCTCCCAGTGGGTAGCAGCAGCCCCGAGCGTGACGCCGAGGAGCATGAGCATTGTCAATAGCTTTTTCATAATCGTTACTGTTTTTTATTATTGTTAATACTTATATTATATATTATGGTGTGATTGCTTTGCGGTGACTATTTCCTGATGACCTTGCGCACCCGTCCGTCGGCCGAGCGCTGAATGGTGATGGCGCCCTTCTGCGAGTCGGCGACCGGCCGCCCGAGCAAGTCATAACTATGGACAGTGAAATCAGAACAGTGAACAGTGCCAACCCCTTGCGTGAAAGGCGTCGAGTGGAGCTCGACGGGCTGGCGGAGGGAGCCGAGGCGGGGCTCGTTGGACGTGATGCGCTCATCGACGGCATATTCAGCGCCCGTGTTGAGGTCGGCGATGCGGAAGCTGACCTGTTCGCCGCCGTCGGCATGGACCGTGACGAAGAAGCGGCCGGCAGCATTGGCATGGCCCAGGCCACGCATCTCGTCGCCGACGTAGGCACGGAGCTCATAGCCGGCGGGCTCAGCCAGCTGCGGCATCGTGACCACCATCGTCATGTTGTCGCGGAAGCGTCTGGCGACGCTGTGGACGTTGAAAGAGCCTTCGGCTCTGTGAACGTTGAACGGTGAAACGCCTTCGGCGTGTGAACGTGCACTCGGCTCCGCCGACTCATCGCCCTGCGGCATGCCGCGCTCGGTTTCGTAGCGCAGGCGGAAGGACTCGCCCTCAGGCATGTAGAACAGGAAGCTCTGCTCAGTGGGCAGCACCTGGAGGTCGCCCTCCCACTCGGTGCCGTTCCATTCAGCAGAGCCTTGTTCCTTAGAGATGATGACCATGCCCTCGGTGAGCTGGGCGGGGTCGAAGATGTTTTCCAGACGGCGGTCGTAGAGGTAGGGCGTGGGGATCCATGTCCAGCCCTCCCTGACGTTAACCCCTAAGCGGGTGGTGCCGGCGCCAATGGTATGGCTGACGGTGCGTGAACGGTAGTCGGCTGCCATGCGCACCTTATAGGCGACGTTGTCGTCGATGCCCTCTTCCATCAGCGAGCCGAAGTAACCGTAGACGGGGTCGTTGTAGAGTGCCTTGGTCTGTGTGCGGACCTCGATGAGGTCAGGGCCGAAGCCTGCCTGGATGTGGTCGTCCCAGAGCAGACCGTCGGGATTGGAGCGCCACTGCCAGCCCTCCTCAAGATTGAGACGGAAATAGGGGGAAATGTAGCTGTTGTCTTCATTGCTGCCTGCGGGCCAGAGCTCCACACGGGCGTCCGGCCGGTCGCCCATGTTAGCCCAGATTTCGACTCCGATGGGGCAGGTGAAGGTGAGATTATAAATAATAGGATTGCGCGAGGCCAGCGAGATGTCGACAATCTGCCACTGCTCATCCCAACCGTAGTCGGCGTAATAGTAGAAGTTGAGGTCCATGATGTCGAAAGTGGCGTTGGCCGGCACGGGCGTGAGCGTCATCTGGACGGTCTCGCGGTTATAGGGCGGGCTGCTGAGCGTGTACTCAAAATGCTGCAGGGGCACATTCTCGTAGACTACGACGAGGATGCGGCGCCCGTCGGTGGGAAGGAGGCGTACTGACCCGTCCATGGCCAACACCTTGGGCGTGACATAGGTCTGGCCGACGCCCACAGGGATGAGGTTGCCTTCTTCGTCGATGCTGACGATGGTCTCGTCGTCGATGAACCATGTGACGTACTCCGTGGTGTTCTCAGGCAGCAGCTCGTAGGCCCGGTTGAGCTTAGGCTGCAGCGTCCATGGCATTTCGATGTCGACGTGCACCTCGTCGTTGGTGATGTTGAGGGCCGTCGCGGGATTGACGACGTTGATCGTGTTGCTCAGCGTCGCACCAGGGAAGTAGATATCATAGATGAACACGCCGGGCTTCACGCCAGTGACGACGGTGCCGTCGAGCGTGGCGTATTGGGAGGTAGACAGCGCAATGCCGGTGTGCTTCGGCATGTTCTTGCCGAGATAGAGGCTCAGCAGGTCGAGCTGCTCACCGACGTTGATCGTGGCGGGGGCCACGGCAAACAGAGCGTCGCCGTCGTAGCCGGGGCTACTGAGGACGACCGGCTCGGAAGGCATGCCCCATGTTCTGCTGTTGAAGACGACGGCCGCTGAAGGTGCGGCGTCGTAGACAAGGCCCAGTTGCTTCACGTTGTAGCGGATCTCGAAGCGGACGGGCTGACCGGCGTCAGCCTGGCGGTCGCCAAGGACGCACAGTGTGAAGACCGTCTCGCCTTCGTTGCCCACGGGACGGGCATCGGCCACGGCCCTACACTCGTCGCCGATGAAGGCGGCCACGCTATACTCGGTGTTGCCGCTGCCCACTGGCAGACCGTCGAGCTGGAGCGTGGCATAGACCACGGTCTCGTCGTTATATTGATAACGGTCTGCGGGCGTCCACCAGTACTGGGCTGTCGCGCCGAGCGCGAAAGTCAGCATCGTTGCAAGGGTGAGCAGGTATCGTTTCATGTTATATTGGTTTTTGTTTGCAAAGTTACGAAATATTAATTTTAGACACATTGTGTTAATCGGAAAATTAATTGTAAGAATCGGACAAAATTCGCTTCATTTCTTTCGGGAATTGTAGAAAACAGACAATTGTGTCCGAAATCTTCAATTATTGGCAGAATGAACAAATGCGTGTGTTGATTTGTGATGAAAAGACAAGCATCGATGCTCTGTTTTCCTAAAAGTTATAAAATATTAATTAAATAGGGAAAAGTCTATTTTTATCGATGATTTATTTTATCTTTGCAGTAAAATTCAGGCAAACAAGGACTCCCCTGCAAATCCAATATATTTCAATATGATGACATTGCTTCTGTCCGTCGTGGCAGCCCTGGGGCACAGCCTGATGCCTGCCGACATTGACTCGCTGCTGGCTGCCTATGGTGACTCCAAGGGTTCTGCCCGCATTGAATTAGGACAACAGATCGTGGACAGCTGCCTGACCGGCGACGTACTGACCGACAACGTGATCCTGCTTTCCCAAAAGACACCGAAGGACACGGCCGACCTGTGGGTGTGGTATGCTGCCGAGCGCTACTATTTCGGCGTATCTTACTTCAAGGAGGCTCTCGAGCAGGCCGACCGCGCGCTGCCCCTGACCCGTCGCGGCAATCCTTCGCTGCGGGCCACCCTGCTGTGCGACCGCGGCTATAGCCTGTCGAAACTGACGCGCAACACCGAGGCCGTCGAGACCGTGATGGAAGCCGAACACCTTG
>JAFTGI010000219.1 GCA_017458195.1 Prevotella sp. | reverse complement strand
TAGCACTGCTTGATGAACTCAGTCACGTCGTCGCCCACGTTGCAGTCAAATATCGAATGAAGCAGATTGATGGCCGTCACGGGCTGCACCACCTTGACGTTGACCGTCTTCGAGGCGGTGGTATAGGTGTAGGAGTCGGGCTGTCCGGGCCTTGTCCATTGGTACTTTTTGGTTACCGTGGTCTCGCCGAGACCTACGGGGTTGTACACCACTACACCAGTAGCTTCGGGGCCGATAGCGACGATACTACTGTTGGCAGAGGTTAAGGTCGAATAATCCGACGTGTTCTCGGGCGTCACGCTGAAAGCGGCCGCGAGCTTCTGCCGCAGCGTGGTGGAGTCGCCGAGGTTGACCGTGATGGTCTCGTAGCCGGGGTTGACGGTGAGCTCCTTGGCGTGATTATGGACTGTCACGTCAATTCCTTGAGAGTAAGATCCAAGTGTGATGATTGCATACCAGCTTCTGTCAGGAGCGACAGCCGCCTCGTTCGATGTCAAGATACCATCCTCAGTGACTGCGAGCTTGTCCGTATAAGACGGATTGATGCCGTAGGTGTACTTGAGGTTGTTGGGCACGGTGGCATTGGTAGGCGTCAGCCGCGGGTAGTTCGAGAGATCAACCTCCTCATCCCAGTTCATGTCGATTCTGTAAGACGACAGGGTGATGCCCGTCACCTCGGTGACGCTGAGCTCGAAGAGGGCGCTCTGCGTGCCGTGGCGCGCACCGTCGAAGGTGAGGGCCTGCGACGTCAGGTCGTACTCCAGGCCGGTGGTGCTGTTATACATCTTAAATGTAATAGGCTTGCCGTTGTCAGTGTCGGCGGTACCTGTGAAGTTGCCGGGAATACTGAACACGAAGTAGTTGAAGTCGGCAGCGGTGGCACCTTCAGATGCGGCATAGCTGTCGGTGTTACCTGTCACGATGGCGCGGACGTTGCCGTCGACCAAGGCTGCAATCTCGTAGTTGGCGAGGTTGCCGGAGAGCGTGGTGCCAGTGACGAGCTTGGCATAGACCACGGTCTCAGTGCTCTGACCGCCCGGGAGTGGCGGGTCGATCGTGAAGTGCTGTGCCCATGCCCCGACCGCGATGGCGAGGAGGGCCACTGTGATTGATAATAGTCGTTTCATAATCGTAATGTTTTTATGAATGAATAATGTTTGTTGGTCGCTTAAATGTGCTTGTGCTGTGTATGGGCTCTTATGGTCAGTACATACAGAGCAGTCGCCGTAAGCGTTGGCGCAAGCGTTGCATCAGCGACTTGGGCCGTGACTCAGCCTGGCGCTGAGCCTCGAGCTCAGCCTCGCGCTTGTTGTCGGCCTCGATGTCAGCTATTTGCTTTTCGATGCGCTGCTGGATGCCTTCGTAGTTGTCTTGTGGGGTCATGTCATTTAGGGCTAATGTTAATATCTGCGGCAAAATTAGGGAAAAAAAGCAAAACCGACTTACAAATAATTAACATTGACTTACAAAAAAACGACATTTTTTGTCGGCTGACTTACAGATTTCTTACATTTTAAACAAAGAAGTCGCTGATAATCAGCGACTTCATACTTGTAAGTCAACGTTTGTTAACAATTAAGCAAAAATTTCTTTAATCCTGGGGGTCAGCGGGCGCGATGGACCCACTGGGTCGGCGTGATGCCATAGGCCGCCTTGAAGGCACTGCTCAGGTGACCGGGCGTGGAGAAGCCGCAGTGGTAGGCAACGTCGCTGATGGGCATCTCGGGATTCTTGTCGAGCATCATCTTCGCGTTGCTCAGACGAATCTGCAGGATGTAGGCGGCGGGCGTCTTGCCGGTCAGGGCCATCACCTTGCGGCGCAGCTGTGTGGTGCTCATGAAGAGGGCCGAGGCGATGGTCTCGACGTCAGCCTGACCGCGACCCATGTAGCTGTAGACAAGATCGGTAATGCGCCCAAGGAACTTGGCGTCGGCATCGGCGTCGCCGTTGGCCGCCGTGGCATGTGCGGCGTCGTCGGTCGGGGTGATGACTAAGCGCGAATATTTCTCGCGGAGCAGGCGCCGCTGGTCGAGCAGCTTGGTGATCCAGGCCTGCAGCTCGTCGGCATTGAAGGGCTTGTAGAGGTAGGCGTCGGCGCCGGCGTTGATGCCCTTGACGAGATCCTCGTTGCCAGAGCGGGCCGTGATGACGATGATGGGAATGTGGCTGGTCACCTCGTTGCTGCGGATGCGCCGGCAGAGCTCCAGACCGTCGAGCTCGGGCATCATGAGGTCGGTGATGATGAGGTCGGGCACGAGCTGCTCCGCCTTTTCGAGACCACTCAGGCCGTCGTAGGCATAGGTGATGGCGTAGCGGTCGGCCAGCTGGTTGCCGATGAAGTAGGCCACGTCGCGGCTGTCCTCGACGATGAGCACGCGGGTGGGCTCCAGCTGTTCGACGGTGCCGTCGGGCAGCTCCAGGTCCTCGTCCTTGGTCAGGTCCTCCACCGGCGGCATGCCGCTGAGTTCGCTGGGGCTGAGCGGTTCGAGCTGATCGTCGCCGTGGCTCAAGGGCATGTTGACAGTGAAGACGGTGCCGCGGTTGCGGCTCGAGACGACCTTGATGCTGCCTCCGACGGCGGTGATGAGCTGGCGTGTCAGTGCCAGTCCGACGCCGGTGCCGGTGGTGGTCATCTCGCCTCCGGCCTGATAGAAGGGCTCGAAGATGTGGCCGAGGTGCTCGCGGCTGATGCCGACGCCGTCGTCGGAAATCTGGAAGACGAAGTCGCTGCCCTCCTTGCGCGTGACGATGTTGATGTGTCCACCTGCCGGTGTGAACTTGATGGCGTTGTGCACGAGGTTGTTGATGATCTTCTGCACGTAGTCGGGCACGAAGTCCATCGTGACGATGTTCTCCTGAGGGGCATAGACGAGGCTGATGTTCTGGCTCTGGGCATAGCTGTAGAACGTCTCCATGATCATGTTGATGTAGCCGACGATGTTGTCGCGGCGCCAGCCCGGGGCCTCGACGTGTGCCTGCACCTTCGAGAGGTCGAGCAGCTGGTTGATGAGCAGCAGGAGCTGCGAGCCCTGCCGGCGGATGAGCTTGCCGCTGGTGTGGACGTCGTCGGGCGTGTCCGTGTCGGGCTCATAGTCGATGAGCTTCTTGCTCATGCCGAGGATGACGGTCAGGGGGGTGCGGAACTCGTGGGTGATGTTGGTAAAGAAGTTCTCACGCGTGTGCTGCAGCTCGATGAGCTGGTGGTTCGACTTGTTCTTCAGTCGGATGGCATAGACGAGGAGGGCCAGGGCCAGGAGCATGAGCAGGCCGATGATGGTGCCGGCCAGGATGATGGTGCGGTTCAGGCGCTGGGCGGCGGCGTTCTGCTCGACCAGCTCGTCGTTGCGGAACTTGGCGCTGTAGTTGCTGAGCAGCTGGCGCATGTCGTTCTGGTAGATGGTGTCCTTCAGCTTGTTGTAGTAGTCAAGATGGAGCATGGCCGCCTTCGGGTCGGTGTCGTAGAGTGCGGCGAAGAGTCCATGGACGGAGCGCGCCTGGTTGTAGAGGTCGCCGGTCTGGCTGAACAGCTGGTTGGCCATGTCGAAATAGCGGGCGGCAGCGTCGATGCGCCCCTCTAAGCGCATCACCTCGCCAAGCGTGTTCAGGCTGATGCCGAGCGAGGGCATGACGCCTTCCTGCTGGAGCACGGGGATGGCCTGCTGGAGCAGCAGGTGGGCCTGGGCGGTGTCGCCGAGCGAGGTCAGGGCTGCCGCCATCTGCGAGAGGCGTATGGCCGCCTTCGGGCCGTTGCCGCGTTCCTGCTCCAGCTTGAAGGCCTTGCTGGCGTGGTTGAGCGCCTTCTGGTAGTCGCCGAGTTCCTGATAGATCTCGCAGGCGATGCCGTGGATGGCGGTGGCATGCTCGTGGCCGGTGGTCTTGGCGTCGGCCTCCAGGGCCCGCTCAATGTACTCGCGGGCCTCCTGAGGCTGCTTGGCGGCGAAGTAGATGCCGGCAATCGTGTTGAGCGTCGAACTGACGCGGTCGTAGTCGTTGTGGCGGCTGTCGTGCTCATAGCCCATCTCGCCGTAGCGCAGCGCCTCGATGTAGTTAGCCTTGCGGAAGTAGGCCAGCGTGAGCAGGTTGAGCGTCTCGGAGCGCCAGGTGTAGTCTGTGTTGCCCTCGGTCAGTGGCAGCGCCTCGAGTCCGGCCTCGATGGCGAGATCGTAGAGGTTGGTGTTGACAAAATATTCCTCGGCATAGTAGCAGACGGTCATGGTCAGCGTGTCGGGGTGGGTCGAACTGTCAAAGGTGAGGTCGTCGCCGAAACCCTCCTCCAACAGGCTCTGCATCAGCTTGTTGGCGGTGTTGATGCGCTTGCCGCCCTGCTGCTTCTGCAGGCTCTGGAACTGATTGACTATGTCGTCCTGGGGCTCAGCCTGAGCGGCGGCCGTTAGGATCCATCCTAAGAGAATACAGGTCAAAAAGAGTTTCATCCAATCGTAGTGCTGAGTTCAATTTGCTTGCAAAGATACAAACATTTTTTGAATTACAAACCTTTTGACCATTAAAAATAGGAATCCGTCGTTATTTTCGGGTCAGTCCGACTGCTCCGGGGCTCAGAGGAAGAACTCGAGCGTGCCGCCGTCGACGATGGCCTGGTGGGGCAGGGCAACGCCGCGGAAGGGCTGGCCGTTGAGGCGGACGGAGCGCACCCGCCAGTCGCCCGGCGTCCGGCGGTGGGCCACGACGGTGAACTGGTGGCCTGAGGGCAGGTGGAGCCTGACCTTGTCGAACAGGGGCGTGCCGAGCGCATAGTCCTGTCCGACGGGGTTGACGGGATAGAAGCCCATGGCCGAGAAGACGAACCATGACGACATCTCGCCGCAGTCGTCGTTGCCGGCATAGCCGCTGTGGGTGGTCGTGTAGAGCTCCCGGCAGATCTGACTGACCAGCCGCTGCGTCTTCTCCGGCTGTCCGGCGTAGGCGTAGAGGTAGGCCACGTGGTGGCTGGGCTCGTTGCCGTGGACGTACTGCCCGATGAAGCCCGAGGCGTTGTCGTTCTTCTCGCCGCTCTGGTCAGTCAGGGTGAAGAAGCGGTCGAGCCGCTCGCAGAACTTCTTCCTGCCGCCATAGAGCTCAATCAGTGCGGGAATGTCGTGGGGCACATACCACGACCACTGCCAGGCGTTGCCCTCGGTGTAGGGGTTGCCGCCGTTGGCGCCGTAGCGCAGCGGGTCGAAGGGCGTGAGCCACTGCCCGTCGGAGGTGCGGGCCTGGAAGAAGCCGGTCTCAGGATTGAATAGGTTACGGTAGTTCTGGCTGCGCTTCATGAAGCGCTCATAGATGTCCTCCTTGCCCAAGCGTCTGGCCAACTGGGCCACGCACCAGTCGTCGAACGACTGCTCGAGGGTGATGCTGACCGACTGCGACTGGCGGTCCTCGGGCATGTAGCCATACTGCTCCCAAAGGTCGAAGGGTGAGCCCGGATGAGAGGTCGTGGCGGAAGCGAGGAGAGCCCCCCATACGGCCCCCGAGGGGGCTTCTATAGTTTTGTTATCAAGGGAAGAATCTATTGTAGCCCCCTCGGGGGCAGAAGGGGGGGCTTTTAATATTGCGTCCACCACGACCGGGATGGCATGGTTGCCGATCATGCAGTAGTTGTCCTGACCCCAGAGGTCCCAGATGGGCAGGTAGCCATAAGCCTCGTAGTGAGCAAGCATGGCGTTGACGAACTGCATGTTCTGCTCGGGGATGATGAGCGTGTAGAGCGGATGGGCAGCGCGGAAGGTGTCCCAAAGCGAGAAGGTCGAGTAGTAGTGCTGACCATCGGGCATGCGGCGGGTGGAGTAGTCGGTGGCCGTGTAGTCGCCGTTGACGTCGCTCATCGTGTTGGGCTGGATGAGGGCGTGATAGAGGGCGGTGTAGAACTTCACCATGTCCTGCTCGCGGCCCTCCACCTCGATGCGGCCGAGCAGCTCGTCCCACGTCCGGTCGGCCTCGCTGACATAATGGTCGAAGTCCCAGTGGGGCGCCTCGGCCTGCATGTTCAGCCGCGCGTTCTCGATGCTGGTCGTCGAGAGGGCGACCTTCACTATAACAGACCCACCCCCTTGCCCCTCCCTATGAGGGAGAGGAGTAGATGGTTCTGCACTTTGAGAGTAATCACTCCCCTCCCTCGCAGGGAGGGGTTGGGGGTGGGTCTCTATTATTAGTCTCAGTGCCGTGCCGTTGACGACCGCGGTCTGACCGTAGTCGTGATCGCCGTCGAGGATGCGGAACGACGCGATGGGGGCCGACAGCTCCATGTGGAAGTAGACGCGGCGCAGCTTGGCCCAGCCGGTGATGATGCGGTAGCCCTCAACGACGGTGGGGCTGACCACGCGCAGCTGCGACTGGATGATGCGGCGCTGCCAGGAGCCCTTCTGAGCCGAGTGGTCGAGGTCGACGAGCAGCCGCCGGGGCTGACCGTCGGGGTAGGTGTAGCGGTGCAGTCCGGTGCGGGTGGTGGCCGTCAGTTCGGCCTTGATGCCGCTCTCCAGCCTGATGCTGTAATAGCCCGGGCGGGCCGTCTCCTTCGTGTGGTCGAGGCGCGACCACGTTTCGTCGCCGGTCGTGGGCATAAGGAGCAGGTCGATGAGGTCGGAGGCGCCCGTGCCGCTGAGGCGCGTATGACTGAACCCGCAGAGGTGCGAGTCGTTGTAGTCGTAGCCCGACGCTTTGTCCCAGTCGGGGGCGGCCTGCGTGTCGGGGCTCAGCTGCACCATGCCGAAGGGCGTGGTGGCGCCGGGGTAGCAGTTGCCTGAGAGCGAGTGCTCGACGGCCCCCGTGCCGATGAAGGGGTCTACGTAGCGGGTCCACTGGCCCGCCTGTGTGGTGACAGTCAGAAGTGTTAATGAGCAGAAGATAGAAGCGATCCTTTTCATGGCCTTATTTTACGAGATATTTCTTACCGTTCCTGATATACAGACCCTGCCGGGGACTGTCGACCCTGCGCCCCTGAAGGTCATAAAAATAATTATCAATTATCAATTGTCCATTATCAATTCGTCTGATCCCTTCGGCATACGACTTGCGCTCGATGCGATAGATACGGGCGTCGCTGCCCGGCACGTTGTAGCGCAGGCCCGTGGCTGTCGGTTCAACGGCCTGCTGCGTCCACAGCTCGCGGATCTCGCCGACGTCCTGCGGGTCGATGCCCAGGTCGGCGAAGGTCATCTCGGCGGCCTGCGGCATCACCAGCTGATAGTTGATGACGGCCAGGTAGACATAGCGGCCGTTGTCGTAGGTCATCAGGTTCTCGGCCTGCGTGTCAGAGCTTGCGGCGTTGCCATAGACGGGGCGGAAGGAGCGGCACGTGCGCGGAATCTCGTTGACATCCTCGTTGGTGAGCAGCTTGAGGGCCCGCTCCTGCGACGTGGCGTAGTAGTTCGGGCGCGTCTGGCCGTCCTGGTGCAGGGTGACGTTGGGACTGAAGTTATCGCCCGTCAGGAAGGCCCCCACGACGGCACCGCTGGTGATGCGGGCGCGGTTGGCCCCCTCGCTCTGGATGCCGCCGGCCTCCTGGCGCATGCACATCACCATGTGGTCAGGGTCGTTGGCCACATAGACCTGCGAGAGCCACCAGCCGTAGCTGGCGCAGTTCATTACGTACTGCGTGCTGCCCATCGTGCCCCAGGCGTCGCACGAGATGCGCCGTCCGTGAGCATACTGGTAAGGGAAGGCCGGCGAGATGCTGAGGTCGACGTAGATGTCGTCGCCCAGCCGCTTCTGCAGGTAGGCCATGCCGATGTTGTAGGCCTGCAGGCCGGTGTAGCACGTGTCGGCATACCACGCGTCGGCCTCGATGGCGCCGTTCGACTGGAAGTCGCACTTCAGGTATTCAATGCCCCACTGCTTGAACTTGTTCACGTCGTTGAGCATGAACATCTTCGTGCCGGGGTGGGTCGGGTCGAGGCAGTAGGCCCCGTCGATGACCTTATACTGGCCATGCACCTTGAGGGCCAGGTCGCGGAAGCGGTAGCGGTTGCTCGTGCCGGGCACGTAGCTCTGCAGGTCGCCGAAGCGGCAGAAGGGCCCGTAGTAGAGGCCGGGAATCATGTTGTTCTGCTTGCAATAGCTGACGAACTGGCGCACCTGTGCGTCCGAGAGGTTGTCGTTCCACCAGGCGTCGAGGCTCATCACGACGCGGCCCTCAAGGTCGCAGAACCCGTGGGGCACGAGGTTGTCGCGGATGAAGTCGGCACAGTCGATGACGCCCTGATAGGAGATGTCGGTCGACTGGACGCCCCATGAGCTCCAGCCGTAGGGCGTGCCGCCGCTCCACTCGCGCCGCGGTGCCACGCGGGTGCAGGCCTGTCCGAAAGTCTCCATCCCCAGGCGCCAGTCGTCGAAGCAGCCGACGACGAAGCGCGACGAGCTGACCGTGTCGGCCACGACCGTGCCGTGGGCCATCGGGCGCCCTTCGCTCTGGATGGAGTCGTGGGAGTGGTTGTCGGTGTAGCCCGAGATGAGCGTCAGCTCGTCCAGGTTGTAATAGTCGGAGCCCTTCACGTGGACGGCATTCTTCCAGTAGTAATGGTCGACGGCACCGACGACGAGGCCTTCGCGCGTCACGGAGTTATAGATGGCCGTCACGTTGTACGAGTTGGTCTCCGTGCCGCGCAGGTAGTTGCTGGAATAGCGGATGAAACCGTCGTTGTCGAAGGGCACGAACAGCACGCGGTTCTTGTTGTCGCGGGGCATGAACGTCGTCTGCGTCTCGGTCTTCAGCGGTGCCAGGTAGTTGCTGGCGGCCCGGCCCCCGGGCGTGGTGACGCCGAGGCTGACCACGAAGTAGGGCTGCTGCTCATAGAACGTGAACGTCTGGATGAGCCGGGCGCCCGAGGCCATCACGTAGTCGACGGTGTGGCGGCGGCCGTCGCCGAAGCAGTCGCTGACGTCCTGCCAGTCGGTGCTGACGCTCTTGGCCTCGTGCGAGCGCATCACTTCGCCCGCCACGTCGGCCTCGCAGTAGGCGTCGGCCATCACGGTCCGTCCGTCGTGACTGACGGTCAGCCGCATCGACTGCTCGTCGAGGTTGATGCTCCATTTGCCGCCACTCATCTCCGTGGCGTCCGTTGTCGTCAGCATGGCCAGCAGGCCGATGGCTGTCAGGATTATTTTCTTCATCTTGTCAGATTGTTTTTGGTTTCTGGCTGCAAAATTAAGAAAAACCGCGCAATTATCCTTATAATAATCGCGCCATTTACTAAAAACCTTGTCCCAACATCGCCCAAGTGCCACATCTGTTGCATTTTTTGCAACAACTCTTGTGCCACTTCACGCCGCTCCTTCCACATGCATTTAAAACAGAAAACGGCGCTTTTCGATACCAATATAGGGGTATATTGGTGTCAAGAAGCGCCGTTTTCCGGTTCAAGAAGTGCCGCTTCTCTACTCAAGAAATGGCCCTTCTCTCATCGAAAAGCACCGCTTCTTTTCAAAAGTTCGTATTTTTTTGTTTCTTTTTTTCGTAAGGGAGAGCAGATTTAGGAAAACTTTTCGTAATTTTGCACCTGTAATCCGAAAGGAACGCAAAGACATATTGCTCAATAGTCTCTCAATCGCCACCGAGAAACGAGCAAAACAACTATTATTGGAGCTGCCCCCAACTGAGGGCGCAGGCTTCCTATATATAGTTGTGGCTTGTGGCGAGCCGAGAGACGTATGGCGAATGTCTGCGCCTCTTTTTTATTGTATAACTAAAAAGCAAAATTGAATGAAGAAAGTACTGTTGTCTATTCTACTATTTTTGCCCTTAGTGCTAAATGCTTACAACTTTTCTGTAGCGGGCATTTACTACAGTATTCGAACCTATGGTGAAGGAAATAATGTTTGGGTAGATAAGGGCGATGATTATTATGAAGGTGAATTGATAATACCATCGAGTGTCGTGTTTAATGAAACAGAATATCGGGTAATTGGTATATCTTTCGATGCCTTTAAAAATAACACACGCCTAAAGAAAGTGGTATTGCCAGAAAGTATAGAATCCATTTCAAACACGTTTTGGGGGTGTTCTGGACTTGTCGAGGTTCTACTTCCTCAAAGTTTAAAAACTATAGAGTCTTATACGTTTAGTGGCTGCTCAAGTCTGGAAAGCATAGCATTGCCTGATCAATTGGAAACAATTGGCGTAGGTGCTTTCGCTGATTGCTATAGCTTGAAAGAGGTCGTAATCCCTCAAAGTGTAATAAACATTACTGGATCAATAATTCAGGGGTGCCCCTCACTAAATATCATTAAGGTAGAAGAAGGAAATCCCAAGTATGACAGCAGAGATAATTGCAATGCTATTATTGATAGGGAAACGCTATGTTTGATTTCGGGATGCAGAAATACAGTTATTCCTTCGGACATAAAGGCAATAGGCAGGGATGCATTCAATGGATGCACAAAACTTCAATCGATTTCCATACCGGATAATGTCACTGAAATAGGTGATAATGCGTTTTTGGGATGTACCAGTCTGAAAACAGTTAAGCTTCCAAGTATGATAACCATTATTGCCAATCAAATGTTTTACAAATGCTCGAGCTTGGAAAGCGTAGAACTGCCCTCCGGAATTTCAGCCATTGGGGGGTCTGCTTTCTCGCAGTGTTCTGCTTTAACATCCATATCTTTGCCACAATCAGTTTCTCAAATTGATTCATACGCCTTTGCCTACACCCCACTTCAATCTATGATTATCCCGGAGGGAATAACAGAGTTGGGATCAGGCATTTTCACAGAATGCCACTATCTTAGTAAAGTATTCCTCCCTTCTACATTAAAAAAGATAGGAAATTTGACCTTTGAGAGATGTTATTCTTTATATGACATTTGGTGTTATGCCCCAGTTGCGCCATATACATCGACTTCATCTTTTGAGTCTGCTCCATATAAGTATGCAACACTTCATATTTACAAGTCGGCATTAGATGATTATAAGGCAACATGGCCATGGAGCGATTTCGCCAACTACGAATTCATTAAAGAGGGCGACAAGGAACAATGTGTCAAACCAACAATAAGGTACGAAAACGGACGAGTCGTATTTGCAAGCGAAACGGAGGGAGCGGAATTCTGTTATGATATTACTAACGATGATATTCGAAGTGGAAAAGGTGAAGAAGTCTATTTGACTGCGACATATACCATTTCTGTGTTTGCGGCGGCGGATGGCTTTGAGGATTCTGAAGTAGCAACAGCTACGCTTTGCTGGTTAAATGCCCAACCAAGTACGGAGGGGATGATGAATGACATCGCGGCAGTAAAAGGAAACGCCATCTTAATACAAACTGACGAAGGAGTCATTACCGTTTCTGGTGTAAAAGATAGAACTAACATTGACGTCTATACTGTATCAGGTGTGTATGTTGGCTCTGCAAGATCATTTGGCTCATCAGCATCCATATCTACGAATCTTAGAAGTGGTGAAATCGCAATCGTCAGAATTGACGATAAGTCCGTGAAAGTCGTGATGAAATAAGTTTTAAACTAAAATTACTCACAAAAATGGCTGGGGAGTTGTCGTGATGGCGGCTCCCCGGTTTATAAAGGATAAAACTTCACATCCCAGCATCCGCTGCCACTAGAAGTACACTCTCATAGGGAATTAGCGTCTTTTATTGCCATAGCGGTTCGTTCTCCCATTCACGAGGAAAGCCCATCATAGAGGGTTGCACACAGGAATAGTTCGTCAGGAGAGATTTGAAGTCCTGAACAAAAGTGTTCTGTGGATTGATGCTGTTGAGCCAGTATGTTATGCAGCAAAGAATTGGATAAAGTTTGTCAGGAGAAAAATTATGGTTAGTAATCCATCTGTCTCTCATGCGTTCATTAGTTCTTGGCACCAGTGAAAAATGAGCGTTCCAAAGTCTTGCATGGTGGGCACAGGTGTTACGTACAATAGTCAGTGTAGCGAGCCAACTTTGAAGACATTTATGCTGCGGGATATTAAAACTACGAGCAACCTGTTTCTTCAAAGCATTGTCATTCATATTTTTGTAGAGCTTGGATAGCGTACCAAATGATGCTACTTCCAGCGTCTTCCATGCTGGTGGCATGTCCGGCTCATCATACTTTCGGAAATGCTCTGCAATGAACTCGTCATGAGAGCGGCTAAGCTCGTTTTTCAGATAATTGAGATTCTCATTAAAAAGGTCGTCATCCTCTGCCAAACTGCAATCAAGAAACCAGAATGCACCATAAGCCATAGAGAAGTAATGAATGATTCTGGTTCTGACAGATATTTCTATCTGCTGAATGGCTGCAAAGATGAGCGTCTTCAGTTCAGAGTCAAAGTTGTAGCGAGCCACAACATCCTCAAAATGACTGCCAGCACGGAAGATGTGACGGGAACTGTCTTGCTCCATCGTACGCCAATACCCCGCAAGACGGAAATAACTGATGTTCTCTAAAATGTTCTGTGCATTTTGCTCATTGTTAAAAATGAGTCCACGCCTTTTCAGTATGTCAATCTGGTCGGAGATTGAAATGGGGTGCTTGCTGTATCTCATTGCCCTATATATAAAAAACGCCCCGCCCTGGTTCGCTGGTCTTCGGGAAGCGTGGCGGGTTCTGTTGGTGCAAAGGTAGTTCTTTTTCCCGATACTACCAAATTTTTTGTGCAAAAAGTTTAGTAATGCACAAAAAATGGTTCATTCCTGTTTTGCGATGCGGAAGACGCGGACGTCGCGGGCGGGAATCATGACTTGGGCGTCGGGGGCGACGGGACGGTGCTCCCAAAGCTCCTCGACGGCGTAGCGAGCTGTGGCGTCGAGGCCCAGCCGACGGCGGTCGAAGGCGAAGGGACGGGGCGCGTCGCCATAGTTGAAGGCGGCCACGACGGTGGTGCCGTCCTGCTCCTGGCGGACGAAAGTCTGCTCCGAGCGGTCGTCGTCGGCCGTGAGCGGGCGGAAGGAGCGGCCCGTGGCCAGGCGGTTGATGTCGGCGTTGGTGAGGAAGCGGCGGGCACGGCTGATGGCCATCGTGTCGGCTGAGAAGTCGTCGCCGGTGATGAACAGTCCGGTGATGACGCTCGACGTGATGCGGGCGCGGTTCTCGCCCTCGGTGGCGTCGCGCAGTACGACGTGGTCGGCGTCGTTATACTGGTAGATGCGGTCGATCCACCAGCCCCACGTCAGCGCGTTCATCGTGTACTCCGTGTCCTTGATCTTGTTCCAGGCGTCGCAGGCGATGCGGCGACTCTGCGCATACTGGGCAGGGAAGATGGGCGAAATCGAGAGGTTGAGGTACATGTCCGAGAAGATGCTGTCGAGCAGGTGCATGCCGTAGTTGTAGGCCTCGGTGCCGGTGCTGATATCGGAACGATACCAGCGGTCGGCCTCCATGCGGCCGTGGGTCATGAAGTCCATCTTCACGTATTCATAGCCGCAGCGGCGGAAGAGGTCGTGGGTCTCCTCCATCCTGCGCCGCACGTCGGGGTGCGTCGGGTCGAGGGCATAGGCCCCGTCGAGTTCCTGTGGCTGACCGTCGGCCAACAGCAGGTCCTCACGCTTGGAGTCCTTCCCCCAGTCGGTGAAGGGCGTCCAGTAGATGCAGGGCACCTGATGGTTGCGGCGGCAGCGGTCGGCAAAGTCCTTGAGGTCCTCCTCCGAAAAACTGTTCCAGCCGGAGTCGAGGCCCGTGTAGAGCAGACCGTCAGCATTGACGAACGAGCGCGGTTGCAGCTCGCTGGCGAAGAAGTCGCTGATGCGGGTGGAATTGTCGTGGTTCACCTTGAAGGCCAGGGCGCCCCATGAGTTCCAGCCTACGGGCATGGCCTTCTGCCACGGCCGCGGCGGCGCCACGACGGCATTGGCGTCGGCATAGGTCTCGAGCCCCGTGCGCCAGTCGGAGAAGACGCCAATCATGATGCGGGCCGACGCCACCTCGCGACCGCTGACATGGCCGTGACCGTGGCGGTCGCGCGTCAGCTGGTCGGCAACGCCGCTGAAGGCCCTGAGCCCATGGCTGCCGGCGGTCAGCTCGACGGCGTTCTTCCACCGGTCGTGGTCGATGGCCCCGACGACGAGGCCCTGGCCATGGTGCGTGTCATAGACCGTTGTCACCTCGTAGGAACGCAGCGTGTCGGCGCTGGCGGCCGCCGATGAGCTGTAGCGGATCCAGGCGTCGTTGTCGAAGGGCACGAACAGTCGCCGCTTCTGCTGACCACTGACGAGCGTGTCGGCCAGCTGGGCTACGACGGGCGCCATGTAGTCGGTGCTGACGCCCTCGGCCGACTGCAGGCGGATGTCGGTCAGCAGATAACTGTTGTAGAGACGGAACGTCTGTGTCAGCGTGGGCAGCTGCGGGTCGGTGTAGGTGATGGTCCATCGGCGCCCCTGTCCGAAGACGTCGCTGAGCGCCGAGCGACGGAATGTCCGGTTGCTGTAGTCCGCCGTGCTGACGAGGCGGTCGTCGAGCCGGTATTCGGCGCGCAGGCCCTTGGCCACGTTGGCGGATCCGTGGGTGATGCTGATGCCGTCGTCGGCATAGCTGAGCTTCCATTGGCCCTCGGCGATGCGCTCGCCCGTGCTGCATCCGCTCAGGGCAACCGATAGCAGCGTGATGATGAGTGTGGTTGTCTTCATTTAGTAAAAATGTTGATGGTCGTTCATTCCTTTTGGTTGGCAAATTCCTTGGGCGTCATGCCGAACTGCTTCTGGAACAGCTTGATGAAATAGCTGGGCGAGTTGATGCCCACCATCTCGCACACCTCGTTGGCCCGGTAGCCGCGCTCGCGGATCAGCTCGGCCGCCTTCTTCAGGCGGATGAGGCGGATGAAGTCGATGGGGGTCATGTCGCTCACCTCCTTGATCTTGCGGTGCAGGCTCGAGCGGCTCATGCACATCTCGGAGGCCAGCTGCTCGACGTTGAACTCGGGCTGGCGGATGTGCTGGATGATGAGCTCGGTGATCTTACTGATAAACTGCTCCTCGACCTTCGAGATGCCGTTCGACTGGACGGGCAGGTAGGGCTTCTTGATAAAGCTCTCGCGCTCGCGCTGGCGGTTGGTGAGCAGTGTCTCCAGCTGAGTCAGCAGGTGGGCAAACGAGAAGGGCTTCTCGATGTAGGCGTCGGCACCGGCGCGCAGGCCCTCCAGCCGGTTGTCGAGCGTCTGCTTGGCCGTCAGCATGATGATGGGGATGTGGCTGGTCTCGACGTCCTCCTTCAGTCGGCGCGTCATCTCCAGACCGTCCATCTCGGGCATCATCACGTCGGTCACGATCAGGTCGACATGCTCGTTCTGAGCCTTGTGCAGCCCCTGCAGGCCATTCTTCGACCGCAGCACATTGTAGTGCTTCTGCAATCCTTCTGCAATCATGGACAGCACCTCCTCGTTGTCCTCGACGATGAGGACGGTGTGGAGCTGGCTCACCCCCGGCGCCTCTTTCGCGGTGAGGGGAGCTGACAGTTCTGCCGATGCATGATCGTCCTGGAGGAAAATGCTCTCCTCCCTCTCTGCGAGGGGTTGTGGCTGGGTCAGCTGTTGCTTCAGCGGCAGGGTGAGCACAAACTCGTTGTACTCCGACCGGGTGTCGATGGCGAGGCTGCCGCCGTGAAGTTCCGCCAGTGAGCGGGCCATGGGCAGGCCCAGTCCGGAGCCAGGCTGGTTGTGGGTGTCGTCGAGTCGGGTGAAGGGCTGGAAGATGGCCTCGGCCTTCTCCGCCGGAATCTGGTCGCCGTCGTTCGTGACGCGCAGCTCCATCCGGTCGCCGTCGTTGCGGGCCGTCACCTGGATGAATGTCTCGCTGTACTTGCGGGCGTTGTTGAGTAGGTTGCTCACAATCTTCGTCACGGCTTCCTGGTCGGCCTGCAGCCTGAGGTCGTCGTCCTTCAGGTCGAGGCTGATGGTCTTGTGCATGCCGCTGATGGTGGGCTCGAAGCGTGCCACGATGCTTTGGAGCAGCTGTCCGAAGTCGATGTTGACGAAGGATAGCTGCATGCTGTTCGACTCCACCTTGCGGAAGTCGAGCAGCTGGTTGATGAGGTTCAGCAGGCGGCGTGTGTTCTTCTCGATGGCCCCGATGTTCTTCTTCAGGGCATTGTCCTCGATGCTGATGTCCTTCAGGTTCTCCACTGAGCCGTTGATGAGCGTCAGCGGGGTGCGTATCTCGTGGGTGATGTCAGTGAAGAAGTTGATCTTGGCCTGCAGTAGCTCCTTGTCCTGCTCCTCGCGGAAGTGGGCCTCGCGGGCTTTCATCGTCTCCGCCTGGCGCCGCTGGATGAGGCGGTAGACGACGTAGGCCAGCAGGGCAGCCAGCAGGAAATAGACAATCTTGGCCGGAATCGACGACCACCAGGGATGGCGCACCGTGATGTGCAGCTCGGTCAGGTGGTCAGGGTCGCCGACGGGGCGCACGCGGAAGGTGTACTTGCCCGGCTGCAGCTGCGAGTAGCTGATGTCGCGGCCCGTCTGGGTGGTGGTCCATTCGTTGGTCAGTCCGCCCATCTGATATTCCAGGAATCGGCTCTCCGTGCCCGAGAAGTTGAGCGTCGACAGGTCGAAGCCGATGCTGGCCACGTCGTAGGGTAGGGTGATCTCGCGTGTATGGAGAATATTTGTCTTGAGGATACCGCCTTCACCGGGTCGCACGTCGGCTTCGTTGACGCGCAGGTTGGTGATGAAGACGTGCTGCGACGTGCTGTCGGCATCAGCCAGCCGTGGCTGGAAGGAGATGAGGCCGCTGGTGCCGCCAAAGAGGAACAGCCCGTCGGCAGCCTTGGCCGCTGACTTGTAGTTGAACTGGTTGCCCAGCAGTCCGTTGTTGCTGCGATAGACCAGCACCTGGCGCGACTGGGGCTCAAAGCGCACGAGCCCCTGGTTGGTGCCGAACCAGAGGCGCCCCTTGCGGTCCTCCAGGATCTTGTAGGCCACGTCGTCGGGCAGTCCGTCGGCCTTGGAGTAGCGCGTCCAGGCCTTCGTCTGAGGGCTGTACATGCAGATGCCGCCGCGGTCAGTCGAGAACCAGAGGCTCTTGTCCTTGCCGACGGTGATGGAGCTGATGCCGTTGGAGCTGATGCCCTCAGTGGATCCCTCCTCGTAGTAGAAGTGCTCGGTGCGCAGCGTCTGCGGGTCGAGCCGGAAGACGCCGGAGCCCATGGTGGCTATCCATATCTGACCGTCGCCGTCCTCGGCCAGGTCCTGGGTGAAGATGTCGGGCAGGGCATCAACCCGCGTGAAGCGCATGCCGCCCGAATGGCGATAGACGCCGTTTCCGGTGCCCAGCCAGATGTTGCCGCGGCTGTCGCAGAGCATGGCATAGACGCTGCCCTCGACGCCCAAGCCGAGCTGCTCGGGCGAGTAGTGGGTGATGCGGTGGGAATGCTTGTTGACGATGTCGAGCCCGTTCTTGAAGATGCCCGACCAGACGTCGTCGCCCAGTTCCATCAGTCCCAGCCGGTTGGAGCCGCCTTTGTAGATGGTGACAGGCACCTGCTCGATGGTCTGTGTCGCTGAGTGGAAGATGCTGAGTCCGCCCTCCTCGTCGCTGATCCATACGTCGCCGTCGCTCACGCGCAACAGGTCGCGCAGACGCTTGGAATGGAGCGAACTGGGCGTGCCCATGGGCAGATAGCTGGTGAACTGCATGCCGTGGCGTGGCAGATAGCAGGCGCCGCTCATCATCGTGCCCACCCAGAGCCCGCGGTCGCGGTCCAGATAGAGCGAGTAGATGAGGTTGTCGGTCAGGCCCGACGGCACGAAGTCGTTCTCGCGGATGATGGTCTCCCGGCCCTGGTGCTCGTTGACGATATAGAGTCCGTCCTGGGTGCCAACGAACAGGTCGTCGCCGTCGACGGCCAGCGTGCGGATCACCTTGTAGTGCACGTTGGGCGCCTGAACCTCGGTCAGCACGTTGGTCGTCGGGTTATACTTCATCAGCATGCCCTCGTGCTCGCCGACGATGATCCAGTCGCCCTGCTCGGCCATGACGTAGATGTTCTTGCCCGAGAGCGAGTGGCCGTCGCGGTCTTCCAGCATCTGCCATAGCTGGCCCGTCTTCTGGTCGAGGCGGAACAGTCCGGCGCCGTTGGTGCCCAGCCAGATGTCGCCGTTCTGCCTGACGAGCATGCACTCGGGGTTGTGCAGGTGGGGCGAGGTGGCATCCTTGGCCGTGCGATACATCGACATGTGCCCCGTCTGTGGATTATAGCGGAAGGCGCCCTCGTTGGGCGACACCACCCAGATGCAGCCTTGGCTGTCGCCCGTTATCTGGGCTATCCAGTTCTTGATCTGCACCCCCTCGTCGGTGCTGACGTCGAACAGCGTGAACCGCTCGCTCATGGGGTCCATGATGTAGACGCCGCGGTCGGTGCCGGCCCAAAGGCGGTGGTCGGCGTCCTCATAGAGCGCAGAGATGTTGTGGTTGCCGCAGCCCCGCTCCAGGTCGTCCACGTCGTAGCGTTTCACCTGTCGGCCGTCCCATCGGTTCAGGCCGTTCTTCGTGCCGAACCAGAGGAATCCCCAGTGGTCCTGCACGATTGATTTCACGCACTGTTCGCTGAGCCCCTCGTTCGAGGCAATGCGCGTAAAACTATAGTTGGCACCGATGGCGGCAGGGCAGGCCAGGAGCATGCCCCAAAGCAAGACCGTCAGTTTGCAGAAATCAGAAGTCAGGCGTTTCGTTAGGTCCATTGTTATAGATTTTTGCCACAAAGGTAAGAAAAAAAGCTGAAACACGAGTCAGACGGATGCAAGAAATGTCGCAAAATAAAGCAAAAACGTTTCAAACCGAAGTCTTTGCGCAATCTTTTCTATTATTTGGAAGGAATTTAAATCCGCTGTCACCCCATTATTATATAATTTTGCAATCGAAAATCGAAATTCTATCAAGACAATGAAACAGACCATTCTTTCCCTTCTGTTGCTTCTCGCTGCGACCGGTCAGGCTGCGGCCCGCACCAACATTTCTGTCACTACCAACCACATTCAGCTTGTCATGCAGGTGAAGGACGACGGCCGTCTCTATCAGACCTATCTTGGCGAGCGCCTCGTCAGCGGGACGCCCGCTGAACAGCTCGACATGCCCCGTGCGGCTGGTTCGAGCAGCACCATGGCACGGGGCGACGAGGTCTATCCCGTCATGGGCACGGAGGACTATTACGAGCCGGCCTTCGAGATTCGTCACGCCGACGGCAATCCGACCAGCGTGCTGAAATATGTGTCGCATGAGACTCGGAGGTACGAAGGTGCGGAGGTACGGGGGTACGAGGATAGTTCTGCAAGCAAAGGTGACCTCGTACCTTCGTACCTTCGTACCTCCGTACCCCCGACCGAGACCGTGATTACACTGCGCGACGAGCTCTACCCCGTCACCGTGGTGCTCCACTATGTGGCCTACCCCGACGAGGACATCATCCGTCAGTGGAGTGAAATCAGTCATCAGGAAAAGGGAAAGGTGTACATCGCGCGCTATGCCTCGTCGATGCTCTATTTCGAGGCCGACCGCTACTTCCTGACGGAGTTTTCGAGCGAGTGGATCCGCGAGATGCAGATGAAGACACAGGAGTTGCATTTCGGTAAAAAGATTGTGGATACGCGCCTGGGCACGCGGGCCGCCCTGTTTGCCCAGCCATTCTTCGAAGTGGGCCTGGGCCGCCCCGTGGCCGAGGAGGAGGGCACGGTGCTGATGGGCACCATCGGCTGGACGGGCAACTTCCGCTTCACCTTCGAGGTGGACCACCAGCGCCAGTTGCGCGTCATCAGCGGCATCAATCCCGATGCCTCTACCTATCTGCTGAAGAAGGGCGAGGTGTTCCGCACACCCGACTTCTACTTCACGCTCTCGCAGCAGGGAGCGGGCGAAGGAAGCCGCCGCTTCCAGCGCTGGGCTTTGAACCATCAGCTCAACAAGGGTCAGGAAGACCGCATGACGCTGCTGAACAACTGGGAGAACACCTACTTCGACTTCGACGAACAGAAGCTGACAAATCTCTTTGCCGAGGCGAAAGACCTGGGCGTAGACCTCTTCCTGCTGGACGACGGCTGGTTTGGCAACAAATATCCGCGCAAGGATGACCATGCCGGACTGGGCGACTGGCAGCCGACGGCCGCCAAACTGCCCAACGGCATTCCCTATCTGGTGAAGAAAGCCAATGAGACGGGCGTGGCCTTCGGCATCTGGATAGAGCCGGAGATGGTGAACCCGCAGAGCGAACTGGCCGAGAAGCATCCCGACTGGATCCTGCGACTGCCCAACCGCGCCACCTACTATTTCCGCAATCAGCTGGTGCTCGACCTGACCAATCCCGAGGTGCAGGACTTTGTCTATGGCGTGGTGGACGGGATAATGAAGAGCCTCACCCCCAACCCCTCTCCCAAGGAGAGGGGAGTAGATACACCTACTACAGAGAAGGGTGCGGCAAGTCTAACCACTCCCCTCTCCTTGGGAGAGTGGTCGGGGGTGAGGCTTTTGAAGTGGGACTGCAACTCGCCCCTCACCAACGTCTATTGACCTTACGAGAAGGAGAACCAGGGCAATCTGTACGTCGACTATGTGCGCGGCCTCTACAGCGTCCTGCAGCGCATCCATGCGCAGTATCCCGACCTCTATATGATGATGTGCTCGGGCGGTGGCGGACGCTCCGACTATGAGGGTCTGAAGTATTTCACCGAGTTCTGGTGCTCCGACAATACCGACCCCGTCTCGCGTCTCTACATCCAGTGGGGCTACTCGCAGTTCATGCCGTCGAAGGCCATGTGCTCGCACGTCACCAACTGGAACCGTCAGGCCAGCGTGAAGTTCCGTCTCGACGTGGACTTCACCTGCAAACTGGGCTTCGACATAGGGCTGGCTGACATGGCCGAGCAGGACAAGCAATACTGCCGCGAGGCTATCCGCGAATACAACCGGCTGAAGCCCGTCATCTATTCGCCCAATCTCTACCGCCTGCTGTCGCCCTACGACGGTGAGCACTGCGTCATGGAGCGCGTCAGCGACGACCGCAGCCACGCCCTGCTCTTCGCCTACGACATCCATCCCCGCGTCACCGATGTGCAGTTGCCCGTCACCCTGCGCGGTCTCGATGCCGAGGCCCGCTATCGTGTCCGCGAAATCTGTCTGATGCCCGGTCAGCAGAGCTGGCTCGACTGTCACGATAAAGTTTATACCGGCGACTACCTGATGAAGGTTGGCCTGAAAGTAACCTCAGCCAATCAGTTAGTGAGCCACATCATAGAAATCACAAAAGAATAGAATTCATAGGTTAGTTAGTAAGTAAATAACGGTTTTAGTTAGTAGTTTTCTTGAAGCAACTGCCGCATGCGTGATGTATG
>JAFTGI010000218.1 GCA_017458195.1 Prevotella sp. | reverse complement strand
TGCTCCTGCAGCCACTGGTCGGTGGCGACGGTCTGCGCCTCGATGCCGCCGTCGGGCTGGATGTTGTACTTCTGCATGATGGGCTGCATGACGAGGGCCTTCTGTTGCTTCTCGGGGAAGATGCTGAGCGTGGCGAAGGTGTCGACGGTCTTGCGGATCTCCTTGTAGAGCACGTCGCGCTGCGCGTCCTTCTCCAGTCGCTGCTTGGTCAGGTCGCTGCCCTGGGTCTGCACATAGACCTGGTCCTCGGCGGCGTGTGCCGAGACGAAGGCGCCCATCAGCGCATCGACGTTGTCGGGGAATACCTTCGTGGCGCGGGTCTCGTCGGTCCAGCGGGCCTTTTGCAGTCGCTTGGAGATGTCGGTGCCCTGTCCGATGTGCAGGTCGTTCTGGATGTTAGCCAGGTCGGGCACTGCGATTTGCGGAATGCTTAAAATGTCTGATGACATAGTTTTTTGTCTTTTAAATGATTGCTGATTGAATTTTTGCCAAGTAAAGGGGTCTTTGCTCCATCGCCGGGGCGTCCGTGGGCGAGTAAAGGGGTCTTTGCTCCACTGCCGGGGCGTCCGTGGGCGAATAAAGGGGTCTTTGCTCCACTGCCGGGGCGTCCGTGGGCGAGTAAAGGGGTCTTTGCTCCATTGCCGGGGCGTCCGTGGGCGAGTAAAGGGGGCTTTACTTCATCGCCGGAACCGCCGGCGGCGGGATGGCCGCCAGCGGGGAGGGGCGATGAGAGGCCGGGGCTGCTGCTACTTGATCACCCTCTGGCAGATGATGACGGGGAAGCACACCTTCTGGGCTGGCATGTCGTATTTCGTGTTCTTGTCATAATACACATAATTCACGGTTCCTATGACGCTCCCGTGGTGATTCTTCCAATTGTCCTTATTGCGAACGGACTCAGGCCAGATACTGGTGTCCGTAATCTTTTCGTTGTCGAGCAGAACGATGGACTGGTCGAGGAACCATGTCATGGCGGCAGAGCCCTCGGAGGGTCTTACGGCCAGTGCGTCGCAGCGGAACTGAGATTCCAGTTCGTGTCTCTTCCCATAGACATTCCCCGTTCCGTCGAGTTTCTCCCTGTCGGCATCGGCGATGGCACCGAGGTAGAGTACTTCCTTGTTGTTCAGCGAGACAGCATCAAAGTAACCATGACTATCCGTGAGGAATCCTACGCCGATGAAGCCCGTTGCCTTCGTGTTCAGGCCATAGACGCCGCCCTTGAGGAAGGATGCGCCGATGGTGCCGTCGGGCTTGTTGGTGGCGATGCCGGCGATGTTGTCGATCATCTTCTGATACTGCGAGGCGTAGGGCACGGTCCATCCCTGCGGTGCGAAGCCGCCCCAGCGGTTCAGGCTGTTGGTGTAGTTGCTCACCATGTACCAGTCCACGTTCTGCGTTGCGTCGGTGTATCTGCTGAATACCGAGAAGGCGTTCTGGTGGTCCCAGTCGTAAGGCACCTTGTCCGACATCTGCGGCGTGCCGTTCTGGTAGGCGCGGGCGCGGTAGAGGTTGCGGGTGTAGATGTAGTCGTTGATCTTCACCAGCGGATACTCTATCTGCTCGCCGTTGTCGCTCATGATGAGGGTGTAGGGCTTCGGGGCGGTCCTCAGGTACTCGTTCTCGCTGAAGTTCTCGTCGGGTTCCAGCGTGAGGTGGTTGCCGCGCAGGTAGGCCACGTTGTAGCCGCCGAGTCTGGAGCCCTTAATCTGCGTGATGAGCGGCGTGGTGGGGTCGTCCACCTGTCCCCAACTGACGTAGTAGGCGTAGGAGTCCTCGTCGCCGCAGAAGATGCCGAGGTTGTAGCGCGGCTTGCCGTTGACGACGGGATAGATGACGTTGACGCGCTTCGATGAGTTGATCAGCGGGATGAACTCAGAGCAGACGCGGGCCACGTGCGTTCCGTTGCTGAGGAAGATGTCCTGGATGAGCGACTCCGTGGTGTTGGCATTGGTCAGGTCGACGATGGGGTCGATGATGGTGGGCGCGATGTCGATTTGGCTCTTGGGCTTATACTTATCGATGATGCTGGGGTCGGGCATGAGTTTGCGCTCGTACCAGTCCTTGAAGGCCTGATAGCGGGCCTCGCCGTCCACGCCGTCCTCCTCAAGCGTCAGGTCGCGGTCGATGAGTTCGTAGAGGGGCACGAGGTTGTCTTCGCGCTGGAAATCGACGAGCACCACGTTCTTCAGTGCGTCCTCACGCTCGGAGGCGCTGGTGCCCGTGGGGGTCATTGAGCGGATCCAGGCATCGGCCGCTGCCTGATACTCGGTGGCGTTGTCGTCAATCTGCACGTTCAGTTCCGAGTCATCCACAAGGTCGTCGGTGGTGCCGGCTCCCTGGCGCGCCTTGGTCATCGTGCTGAGTACGGAGTTGAGGGCTTCGAAACTGCCGTCGTCCTTACTGCCGCCGCGCAACTCGTAGGCAAAGTAGAAGGCGTTCTGGTTCTTCGACTGTGCGTGAGCCCACTGGGCCTTGGTGTTGGATGAGAGGTCGCTGCTGAAGGGTCCGCTGTAGGTCACTTCGAGTGCCACGCTGGCGTTGTAGGCCGTGGTGATCTTCGATGTGTTGGCCGTCACCTGCGTATGCAACTGACCGCCCAACTGACCGCCCACGACGAGGTGGGTGCCGTAGTTTTTCACCATTTCGGCAAAGCCTTCGTCGGTGGTAGGATACTTGAGGCGCACCTTGTTGCGGACAGTACGGGGTATGCCGTTGATGTCGTTGTAGGCCTCATCGGTCATTCTCTCCAGGATGACGTCGTCCAGCGGTTTGTTGAATGATGCCGTGCAGGTGGTTGCGTTGACGTCCATCCATGCAAACTCGTTGCTGGCAGTGTTCTTCTGTCCGCTGTTGAACTTGGCATCTACGCTGACGCTCAGGCCCCAGCCAGAAGCCCCGGCGTGCATGGAGGCATTCAGTTTGCGGGCCATTTCCTCGACGCTGGCCCCGCTCTCCTCGCGCGTCTCCACCTTCAGGGTGTTGAAGTCGTAGACGAGTTCTTTTTCATCGTACATCTCGTCAACGGCAAGGATGGGGGTAATCATGCATTCACTCCCGGCATAGCCGTTGAAGATGTTGTAGCCGTAGCCGATGCCGCGTGCCTTGTTACCAAAGGCAATCTCCTCGGAGTCGTTGGTGTCGGAGCCGCGCTTCTGGGTGATGGTCTGGGCGATGTTCTTCGACTCGTCCTTGGGGAACGTAATCTTCAGTGTGGCCTGTCGGGGCGACTGGGTGGGGTTGTCGAGCATGACCACCTTCAGCGTGGCGGGGCCAATGCCCTTCTTGGGATAGACGTAGGCGGGCTGGTTGAATGCCTCCTCGTCCCACTCTATGGTGGCGGTCCACTCGGCGTCGGCGTCGGTCACGAGGTTGAAGGGGGTGGCATAACTGTATGCCTCCATCTGTCCGAGCACGGTGGTGTTGCCGTCGAGCCGGGCCTCATTGATGCTGTACTTGTCGTCGTCGGTACAGGCGGCGACCACAGCGCCCATGGCCATGGCGGCCACGAGCATGCGGAAATGTTTGACTGTTGTTCTCATTTTGTTTTGTTAATTATAATTGTGAAACAATACGTTGATATGTTCTTACCAGGCCGTGCGCCATGTGGGGAAGTTGAGGGGTTCGCCGTTGAGGAACCAGCATTTTACAGGCACGCCACTCTTGTAGCAGTTGGCCCAGATGATATTCATGGTTTGATTCCTGAATTCGTCAAGATTCTCTTCTGCGGCTGTGCCATCCGTATCACTCCAGTCGTGTCGGGCTATCTTGGTGAGCCGTAGCCCGTCGACGGTGGTGTCGGAGTATTCGTTCTCGCCATGGTCATAGACGCGTGTCATGCGGAACATGAGTATGGGTGCTTTCCACATGTCGCTGACGAAGGAGCGATATTCCCATGCCGTGCGATAGTAGAGGCAGTTGCGCACGTCAAGCACGCGGTCGTCGGTTTCGGTGCGCGGCTGGCGGGGCGACGAGTCGCCATTGTTCATGAGGTTATCGTTAGGCACCAATGGCTGGCGTACATAGGTGTCCTCGGCAAAGGATTCCACCATTTGCTTGCTGGCAATGTCCTGCAGGTAGATGGGAAGGGTGCTGTAGGCGTATTGCTCGTAGAACTGCGTGGTAGCATTGGGCGAGGCCGGGTAGAGGTCGGAGAGATAGTAATACATGTTCTGTCCCTCCACCTGGTTGTTTCTGATCCATCGCAGCAGTCGCTGCTTGCCCGAGCCGTCGTCGTAGGCAATGCTGGCAGCCAGGGTTGCCTGGCGCGGGTCGCCGCTCTGAGCAAAGATTTTCTGGAAGAGGTCGCGCATCTCCACATCGCAGTATTCCAGCACGTTGGCCCAACTGACGCCAAACTTTGCGTAGGTTCCCCTGGTCATCCATTGCTCCTTGGTCAGATGACTTCGATCAGTGGTACTGTTGTAGAACATCTCCAGGAAGTATGCGCCTCGGATGGCCTGCTTGAGCGTAGGCAGGTTGGTGGCCTTCCTACGGTCGTTGCTGACGGTGATGCCTTCGAAACTGATGAGTTCGCTGTAGGGCGACTTCTCGCCTACGTCTATACCGTTATCGGGGTTGCCGGCCTGGTTGATGACGAACCAGCGGTGGCCGTTCTGGTCTTGCAGGATTTCGCCGTACTGATAGTAGGGTATGCCCGAGAAGTCGCCAATGCCTTCGCGCGGCTCGATGTTCTTCAGGTTGTCCAGGTCGAGGTTGTCCACATCGGCATTATAGACAAAGACGTCGCGGCAGTTGGGCAGTCGCTTGTACTTGTCGAAGGAGGCCGGGGTCTCGGCACTGCCCTTGGCCAGCGTGGCTCCGGTGGCGTAGCGGCAGATCCACATCTTGCCGTTGCCGCCGGTGATGCGGGCGTCGCTGATGTAGTGATTGCGGCTCAGTGCGTAGACGTCGAAGGAGGCGGCATCCCATGTGGAGGATGAGTTGTAGTAGCGCGCGGTCTTCAGGTTGGTGCCGGCATATTCGGCCACGGGCAAGATGATGTTGTTGCCGCTCATCGAGGGCGAGTTGTAGACGAGGTGCAGGCCGTACTGCTCCAGTTCCTGCCGCATCTGCTGCTTGGTGAGTCCGAAGATTTCCTGGAACACGCGGTCGGGCATGCCCTCGTTGACATTGCTGAAGAAGGAGGCGTTGTGGTACTTGAAGGTCTTGTCGTAGTGGAAGTCCTTGAAGTATTTCAGCGTCTTCCAGTCGGCGGCCAGGTTGGCGGCCCACGTATTCGAGGCCGTTATGGCATAGACCAGTTCGGCCAGGTTCTGCATGTGCTCCTTGTTGGTGCCCAGGCTCTTGGGCATGGTGTGGCTCAGTTTCTGGCCGTTGACGGTCTTGTTGACGGTCTTCACGTTGGCAGATGGCAGTTTGCTGAGCGTTATCCAGTGGCTGTCGCCCTTGCTCTCGGGGCCGAAGGCAGGCCGCACGCAGATCCAGTAGTCATACTGGCCGTCGGCGTTCAACTTCTGCACCACGTCGCCGAAGCGGTAGTAGGCCGTGCCCTTGAACGAGCCGTTCTCGCCCATCTGCTCAGGCGACTTGTAGATGATCTGCGACAGTCCGGGCATCTGCTTGATGCTGATGTCGACGGTGGCCAGCGACTGCCCGCCCGTGCGGCGGTAGGTGAGCGAGCCCACGAGGGGGGTCTGGTAGGTGTACTCGGTGGTCGAGGCGTTGACGGCGGCTCCCGTGAGTTGTGCGAAGCGCTCGGCGGCGGTCTCCACGTCGGCGGTGGAGACGACGCGGACGGCGGCGTTAGTGGCGTCGGCCTCGCCGATGGACGGCTCGTAGGTGGCGTTCTGCCAGTCGTCGGGCATCACGTCGTCGGTCAACTGGCCCACCACGTCCCAGAACGTGGCGGCATCGGCCATGTCTTGTTCGGCCTGCTGCTCGGCCTGTTGCTGTTTCTCCTCCTCGGAGAGTTCCTTGTCGTCGTCCTTACAAGAGGCGACGCTCATGCTGAGGCCCCCGATGAGGGCGACCATCAGCCAGTAGTTCATTTTTCTTTTCATTTGTTGTGTTAAAAACATTATTTTGATGTTACTATATAATCACTCAGGTCGTTGGTGTAGACGGAGCCGTAGTTCTCGATGTTGTAGAGCGACACGTGGCTGCCGCTGGTGGAGCGGGCCAGCGAGTAGTAGAGGTCGCGCAGGGTGACGTCGGGCTGCTGGCTGATGATGTTGCGGAAGGTGCGGGTGAAGGCGTTGGAGAGGAAGGTGCGCATCTCTGTGTCGTAGACGTCGGCCTTCGATGTCTCGTAGGCATTGGCGGCGGTGAGCACCAGCAGGTTGGGCAGACCGGTGAGGGCCTCGCCCCACTTGCCGCTGTAGCAGGTCTCGACGGCCATGAGCATGCGGCGGTACTGCATCTGCCCGACGGTGCTGCGGATGAGTCTGGAGCCGAACACGCGGCGGGCATCCTCGTCGCCCCAGATGGGGCCGTCGTCATCGTCGCCGTGGCCGCTCCAGAAGAAGAACACATTGTCGCGGACGGTGGGGCGTATGACGCTGGGCAGGCGGTCGGAGGCCCGGCCCAGCAGGATGTCGGCCAGGTCGTCGGGGCTGCTGAGGTCGCTGAAGTGGTAGTCCACCTGCAGGTTCTTGTGTAGGTCGGCATTGACCAGCGGGTTGGCGGGGTCGGGCTGGCTGGCCCGCTCCACGAAAATCTGTCCAGGGAAGGGATTCTGCGGGGCGTCGGCCAGGTTGTCCTCCACGATGAGGACGATGTGGTCGTCGTCGTAGCCATAGTGGCGCAGCCCCTGATAGATGGCCAGCGCATCGGCCTGGTGGCGGTAGTTGGTCCACTTGGTGGAGGGGCTGATGACCACCGCCCACCGCTCTTCGGTAGCGGGCAGGTCCTGTCCGGCATTGGCTCCCAGGTCGTCGTCGTACTCATGCACCTTGTGCTCCCAGTCCCAGATGCTCTGCATGCCGAAACTGCCGTCGGGCGTGGTGGAGAGGGTGGCGAAGGGGATGATGGCGCTGCCGTCGCCTGCCGACTCCCACAGCAGGTAGAGCGTGTTGAGGATGGAGGTATGCGTCTGCGAGTCGAAGTCGAGGGTGCCGCTGGCCCCGTGCAGGTTGGGCATGACGCCTTGCTCCGTCAGCATGAAGGCGGTGGCCAGTCCGTAGCCTATCCAAAGGGTCTCGGTGCTGCGGCTGCTGTTGGCCAGCAGGGCGCGCATCCAGTCGCTGAGCACCGGGCCGTAGGGGGCTGTCTCGAAGGCCACGCGGCGCTGGTCGATATACAGTTCCTCGGGGTCGGCGGCGTAGGCCTGCGCGGCTCGTCCGAGGGCGATGATGCTCAGGGCGTCGTACACCTGGGCAGCGCAGAAGGGTGGAAACTCGCCGTGCAGTGCCTGGTAGTTCTGTACGTAGCCGTCGGACGAGGATCCTACGGGATAGGTGCCGCGGACGTTGTATTGGAGCACGTCGTCGGTCAGTCCTGTGTCGGTCACGTAGACGCGTGGTATCAGGTGCTTGCTGTCGGGCGTGCCGGCCATGGCCTGCACAAACCGCTTGTAGGCACTGAGCACCTGACTGTAGTTGTCGGGCCGTCCGAGGGCAATGATCAGCGCCACGGGCTTGGTGGGGGAAGCATTGTCGACCAGGTGCTGGTAGAACTCCGTGAAATTATCGCCGGACTGGAACTCGTGTATGCCGCCGCTGACGGGCTGTAGGCCGAGTTCGGTGGCCAGGAAGCCGAACCAGTCGCGGTAGGACTGGCCGTAGGTGTCGTCGCTATAGAGCAGTGCCACGCGCTCGTGTCCCTGTGCCTGGATGGCAGAGAGCAGCACCTCGCACTGGGTGATGTCGCTCTCGATGAGGAAGAACGAGTTGGTCTGCGTGGCCTCGCTGCGCTGCAACTCGGCACTGGTGCAGGGCATCAGCACCGGCAGGCGCATCCGCTGGGCCTGATTGAGCACGGCGCGGGCATGGTCGCTGTAGTAGGGGCCTATGATGGCGTGGCAGGTGTCGGGCTGCACGTAGGCGGCATCGCCTTGGCCGGGGTTGGTCAGGGCGTAGGCCAACTTGGTCAGGTCGGCGTTGTCCTCGTCGTGGTAGCGCAGGTTCAACTTCATGCGCTTGGTGCATTTCTCCTGTGCCTTGTCGATGTTGCGCAGGGCATCGTCGATGGCGGGCTGAAGACTCTTCATCACGCTGCCGGGCAGGATGACATCAACATTGACGGTCACCACCTCCTGGGCCGGCTGGGTCGGGGACGGCTGAGGGTCGTCATCGCTCTGGCAGGAAACAAGGGCGAGGAGGGCTATACCTATTATATTATATATAATGTGTCTCATCTTCTGGGTCATGCATCATTCGTAAGTTTCAATATTGTCGGTAGTGTAGCCGTCCCATGCTCCGTGCCACTCCTTTTTCGGCATGGCCGACGGATCAGAGAGCCAGCGGGTGAGCCACTGGCAGAGGGCACGGTCGTAATGGCGGACGATGGAGGGATAACTGCCATTGTGGTCCTGAAAGTCAGAGTCGAGGTAGGTGGTTTCCACGGCACCTGTCCCCTGTGTGAAGAAATAGCCGTAGATGAAGGGGTTATAGTTGCCGCAGTTGAGGACGGCATAACTGATGTGGGCTGCGCCGCCGTCCTGCATGGCAGTGCCCATCTGGAAGGCACGGTCGATGTCGATGCCCGTGGCTGTACGGGGCAGGACGGTGGTGTGGAAGTCGGTGCCGAAATGGTCGCGCAGCACTTCGTAGAGGCTGTCGGGATGGCTGTAGTCGAAGTTGTACTGCATCAGATAGACGGAACGCTCGCGCCCGAACTCTTCAGGACGGCTCAACTGGTAGTCGATGTGGCGACATAGTTTTTTGGCACCCTCGGCGGCACTGATGCAGAGTGAGTGAAGGCGCGGACCGAGCCAGTCGTAGCGAGGGGCTTGCTCGAAAACGGAGTCAACTACGTTCACGACAAGCACCTCGTCGGTGTCGCTCAGCGGCGTGTCGGCCAGATATTGCAACTGGCTGGCGGAAGTGAGCACCAGCAGACGGCGTTCGTAGGGCTGCCGGGTGTAGGGGCTGCCGCCCTGTATGTTCCATTGGCGCAACTGCTCATGCAGGGTCTCACTGTCAGAGGTGGTCATATAGCGCAGTTGCACGCGGTCGTAGTCAGCCTCACTCAGTTGCCCGTCGAACTGGAACAGTCCGGCCAGCAGGCGGTCGGCATAGCCTTGGTCGCCCAAGTCTCTGGGCGCAAAGACGATGCAAACCTCCACACCGTGGTTGCTGACGGGCGGCTCCTCCGTCGGGGTGTCGTCGCCGTCGCTTCCGCATGAAGTGAGCATCAAGAGGGTGAGGACTGCCATCAGCACCACGATGATGGCGGTGATGGCATAGAGCAGGACATCCTCCCAGTGGCTTTCTATCCAGTAGCAGAGGGTGTTCAGTCGGTCGTGGCGCTCGCGGAGCCGCCAGAGCAGGGAGGTATGGGCTTGTTCTTTCATCGTGGCAGCGGGGTTAGAGCAGACTGATCAGGCGGTAGTGCCTGTTCATGAGTTTCACTTGCTGACGGGTCTTTCGGGTCAGGAGATGTTCCTCGTGGTGCTTGATGCGGATGAGCCACACGGCGATGGCACCGAGCACGATGCCCAGGGCGGCAAGCAGCAGGAAGAGGGGAATGTGGATGTTCAGTGATCGTTAAAAAATAACTTGGTACAATTCATATGTCATCAGTTGCATTTGACAAGATAGTTCCATTTGGGCAGGATTTCGTCCTTGACGATATACCTTTCACACTCACTCTCAAAGAGCGGGTTGCGTTCTTTCTTT
>JAFTGI010000001.1 GCA_017458195.1 Prevotella sp. | reverse complement strand
TCACTTTTCACTTTTCACTTCTCACTTCTCACTTTCACACTTCCGTCCGAGCGGCTGCGCACCACGTAGACGCCACGGGGCAGACGGCGGGCGGCATCACGGCCGGAGGCCACCAGGACGCCGCCGGTGGTGAACACCTCTACGTCGGCCTGTTGCCAGTCAGTGCGGGCGGAGGCCATGCCCGTGCTGACGGCTGCCGTCAGGGCCTGCGACTCGCCGACGGTGTAGAGGCACGTCAGCTGGTAGCGGTGGCTGCCCGAGGCGATGTCGGTGTAGGTGGTGGCGTCAGGGCCCAGCGTGGCCAGCGCCTCGCCGTCGCGGTAGACGCGATAGCCCGTCAGCGTGAACGGCTCCGGCACGAAGGTGATGTCGTCGAAGAACAGCGCATAGCCGTCGGCCGTCGTCGTGCGCAGGGCAAAGTGGCGGGCACCGTCGGGCACATCGAACAGATAGTTCACCCAATAGCCCGAGGGCACGCTGCGCACCGTGCGCACCAGGTTCGTCAGACTCTCAGGACGGGCGTCGGTCGTGGAATAGCGGAACTCGAACTGCTCGATGCCCTGCACGGCCGAGCGGCTCCACACGCTGACCGTCTGAGCCTCGCCCGAGAGTGGCGGCGAGATGAGCCAGTCGTCGTTGTGGCCCTCGGCGGTCGTCGCCGGGGCGCTGACCGTGCTGACGGCATACTGCTGTCCGGAGTAGGGCTCATACATGGTGTACGTCTGCAGGTCGAGCCCGAGCAGGTAGGGGTTGTAGATCATGTAGGCATAAGCCTCGCCGACGTGGGGCGTGGCCGAGCGGTCGGTGGTCAGCTGGGTGCTCCCGCCGTCGGCGTCGTAGAGCGTCCACAGGCCGAGGCCGTCCGTGCTCCATGCGGTGTAGTTCTCGAAGTCCTCGGTCTGGGCTGCCGGAGTCAGGTCAGGGGCCGTCCAACTGAGCGTGACGCCCTCGGGGCCCTCGGTGCCGGTCAGGTTCTGGGCCATGGGCCAGGAAGGCAGCATGAGGGTCATGTCGGCCGTGACCGACGTGTTGTCGGCCAGATCCTCGTCGGCATCATAGCTGACGACAGCCTGGAAGGTCAGCGTCTTGCCGTCGGTCTGACGGGGCGTATAGCTGAAGTTGACCATGCGGTCGGTGAACGAGGGCAGCGAACCGACCGTCGTCGTGGCCACCACCTCGCCATTGGCAAGGAGGCTGACGGTGAAGTTGCCGGCGTCGTTAAGACCCGTGTTCGACACCTTCACGCCGACCGTGGCTGCCTGACCGACGACGCCCTGCGGCTGGACGGTCAGTGCAGCGGCCTTCAGGTTGTCGCTGAAAACGTCGAAGACATTGATGTCGTCGAGGATGACCACCGACTCGTTGTCGGCCTCGCCAGCCTCAGCCTTGAAGCAGATGCGCACGTAGGGGAGGGCCTTGAACTTGTCGAGCGGGACGAAGGCCTTGCGCCAGTCCTCGGTCGTCGTGGCCTCGTCGTTGGGCTCCACCTCCAGATAGTCGATCTCGAAGATGTCCTCTGGGGCATCGCCCTGACCGTTGTCCACCTGAACGGTGAGCAGCATGTCGGCACCGGCCTGGGCGGCATACGAGAAGAGCAGACCCGGATGCTGGGCACTGCCGAGGTCGATCTTGGCCGACTTGATGGTGCTCTCGTCGTAGTCGGCACCGGCCCAGAAGTAGAGGATGCCGTTGTCGCCGTCGGCATCGCGACCGGTGAAGGTGGCGCAGTTAAAGCGGTTCTCGCCGTTGCCCGTAATGCTCCAGTAGTTGTGGGGCGCACCGCCGGCGAAGCCTTCATGGAAGGGCAGCTGCAGCGGAGCGCCGCCCACCACGTTGGCCGAGCGCACATAGCTGCTGCGTCCGGCCTCGCTCACGGCTGCCACCCAGTAGTAGAGCAGCTCCTGATCGCCGCTGCTGAGGCGGGGCTCGTCGAAGGTAAAGGTCGTACCGCTGACTGCCGTCTGCAGGGGGTTCTGGTATTTGTCCGTGATGTAGTAGGTGAGCTCGTCGGGATTGACGTAGCCACCGGCGGCACCGCGCGACGTCGGCGGTGTCCACGAGAGTTGCAGCGTGCGGTCGTCGATGACCTTGAGACCGACATTGCTCACGCTGCCGGGCACGTCCTGCCCGACGTGGGTGAAGGCACTCACGCGTTCGCCCGTCCCTCCGGCGGTGGGGGCGGCGACGGTGTAGCGCAGGTCGCCGTACTCCGTATCCTCGTCAGTGAACTGCAACGTGCTGCCGGGGGCAGGCTGGCTGAAGGTCTTCACCAGGCGGTTCTCGTTGCGGTAGACGTCGATGCGGCTGATGGCCTCAAGGGGCGTCCCGTCGAGGGCAGTGGTGGGGGCCGTGAAACTCACGCCGACGCGGTGCTGCCCCATGTCGGCGGGCTGCAGGCGCAGATTGCCGACGGCGGCAGGGGCGGCCGCAGTGGTCGGTGCGGCCACGTCGATGCTGTCGAGGAACAGATAGACCGACCCGGCGTCGCTCGTGCAGTGGAAGCCGAGGTTGTAGTTGCCCGTCTCGCTGACAGACACCATCTTGCTGAAATAGCGGCGGCCCCGGGCGGGGACGACCGTTTCGGGAAACAGCTCCTCATAGTCGGCCACGGCATTGCCCCGACCGATGCCCACGGAGAGCTTGTTGGCAGTCTGCACCACGGGCGATCCGAAGGCTACGAAGCGCAACTGGTAGAGGCGCCCGCCCTCGAGCTGCAGCGGCGGCGTGATGAGCCAGTCGTTGGCCTTGTTGGCCGTCTCGCATCTGGCGGCGAAGTAATTATGGCGCTCAAAGGTCCAGGTCATGCCGTCGCCGTTCATGTCGAGGATGTTGTAGTAGTCCTCGGCCCCGTATTCGTCGAAGCCCTCGAAGTAGGGAGGCACCAGGGCGTCGCCCGCCACGACGGCCTGCGTGCTGACGGGTGCCGACGACATGGAGCCGTTGTTGGCCACCACGGTGTAGTACCAGGTGGTCAGCGCCCCGCCGGGCAGCGTCTCGGTGAACGTCGTCGCGGCGATATGGTCGGCCACGACGAGCGCTCCGGGATGGCGCACGACGGTGTAGGTGATCGCGTTGGCATCGACATAGCCGCCGTTGACGCCACGGTAGGTCAGGGGCCGCTGCCAGCTGAGCGTGGCCTGACGGGTGTTGTTGTCGATGGTGAGCTGCAGGTTGCGCACGGGGTTGGGCTCGTCGTAGCCCACGTATTGCGACAGGAAGGTGAACTCGCCCAGTCCGGCCTCATTGGATGCCCTGACGCCGAACTTCTGGATGCCCTGGCCGACACTGACGTTGCGGCTGACGGGCTCGCCGGGCTGTCCTTCGCCCGAGGCGAGGATGAGTCCGTTGGAGGTGATGATGTAGCTCAGCGTGCCCTGGAGGGCATCGCCGCCCACCGACGTCAGCGGCAGCGTGAAGGCGACGGAGCCGTCGGTCTGTCCGCCCTCGAAGCTCAGGCTCATGCCGGTCACCTTCGATGGTGCGCCGTCGGCGGTGCCGGGCGACTCGATGTAGAGCGCCATGTAGGACTCGCCGTCGGGGAAGGTGGCCAGCCGTGTAGCCCGTCCCGTCGTGGTGTCCACTTCGTAGAGGTGCGACGTGTCGTTCTGAGGCGTCACCTGCCAGTAGAGCTTGCCCGTGGCCAGGTCGAAGGTGGCGCTCTGCTCATAGGTGGTGGGGCGCACGCCGGTGGCTCCGATGAGCGTCTCCTCGCCCGTGGCCTTGTTCAGCCGGAGCAGGTCGCCGCTGCGGTTGATGGCAAAGAGCTCGCCGTCGGCATCGGCGGCCATGGCCACGTACCACTGTGCGCCAAGCGACCTGATGGCCTTGCGGGTCAGGTTGTCATAGTCAATCGTGCCGAAGACAAAGCCGACAAGCCCCTGCTCGGTGACGTCCCAGAAGGAGCCGTAGACCTCGCCCGTGGTGGGGTCGTAGGCCGTGTCGAACCCCAGGAGGTTCAGGTTGACGTCGGTCTGTCGGCGCTGCATGATCCAGGTGTTGATGTCCCATTCATAATAGGTGGCCACGGGCACCTGTCCCTCCTGATAATAGAAGTAGCGGAAGCGGTCGCCATAGACGGTGCCACCGCCCTTGGCAAAGAGCTCGCCGTCCTCCTTGAGGGTCTGGATGCCGAGGGTGGCCTCCGGGCGGAAGGTCTGCATGCCATAGTGTGTGTCCATGGTGACCGTCCATGAGTCCTGGTAGACCAGGTTGCCCATGATGAGCGTGCCGTCAGCGGCTTCTGCGACGGCATTGGCAGGGCGAGGTGCCGACGGTCGGATGACCGTGGCACGCTCGTCCTCAAAAATGTTCTTGCGAGGTTGGCGCGACTTGCCCAGCAGCGACATGTCGAATGTCTTGCTGTCCGCCAGCCTTTGTGATGACACCTCCTGGGCGGCCAGCAGGCCGGCGATTGCCATCATCAGGATGCCTTGACGTGCTTTCATAATAACAATAACTTACTTCACAATGAACTTCTTGCCACCGGTGATATAGAGGCCTTTGCGGGCGGCGTCGACCTTCTGGCCCTGCAGGTTGTAGACGACGGCGCTGCCGGGCTGTTCAGTCTGGACATTCTGGATGCCCGTTGTCGGGTCGTCGGCCACGAACCAGTTCGCGTGGATGGGCGACGGACGATAGCCGTTGCTGACGGCGATGATGCCGGTGAAGGTGCCGGTGGTGCCGAGCAGACCGTTGGCCTCGTCTTTCACGTAGTTGGCCAGGGGCTGTCCCGTAGTGGCCTGCACGTAGTATTCATCGTCGATGAGGTTGATGGTCTGGGCATCGTCGCCCTCGCCCACCTGCAGTCCGACGTAGGAGCTGCCGACGGCCACGAGCGTGCCCTTGATCTTGACATAGGCCATGCTGTAGTCGCGCTCGGGGTTGAGCAGGTCGCCGACGGTCACTTCGAGGGGCTCCACCGTCTTGGCCTCGCCGACGGTGAGGCGTGCGGTGTGTGCCTGGGTGGCCAGCGTCTGCTGGTTGGCGGTGATGACGCCGGCGCCGGTGGAGGTAGCCACGTAGCTGCCGCGGATGACGCCCGTCACCTGGTGGCCGATGGCGTCGGTCTCGTTCTCGATGAACCACTGCACGGTGCCATCGACTACGTTGGCAGCATTGCTGATGTAGCCGCCCTTCAGCTTGAGACCGTTCTGTCCGTTCCACAGATAGACGTTGGGAGCGGCTGCGGCGTAGGCGCTGCGATAGTTGGCCGACTCGATGACGACCATGCCCTCATCGGCACCAATGTTGTAGGTGACGTTGGTCGTAGCCGTCAGGGCCTTGATGTCGGCCACGCTGGCGGTCACGAGGCTGGTGGGGTCGTCGAAGATATAGACCTGGGTGTAGGTGGCATCGCTTTCGTCGGTGCCGTCGGTGGCATCAAAGACGATGCGGAACGACTTGTAGCTGTCGAGCTCGATGCCCGCGAGGCTGATGGGCTCGGTGTAGACATGCCTCTCAAAGTAGTCGTCCTCGGCCTCGCTGACAGTCTTGCCGATGCCGTAGTGGATGGTCAGGCCCTCGCCCTCGACGGCGAGCACGAGCTTGTCGGAGCTGAGCAGCATGGTGCGATTGGCTACGGTGTTGCCGTTCTGATCCTGCAGTATGGGCTTCTCGACGGCCAGTGCGGCGCATGCCGGAGCGAGTGCCAGGACAGCGCAGATGATAAGTCTGGTAAAATTCTTCATGATTGTAATATTTTTATTGGGTTAAACAAAATTAAAACGCGGAGGGGAAGCGACCACGCTACCTGACGACCTTGCGGCCGCCCTGGATGACGATGCCCTTGCAGGGGGCGCTGAGGCGCTGGCCGCTGAGGCTGTAAATTGATTGAACATTGAGTATTGAAGATTGAACAAGGCTGCGGACGGCGGTCTCGACTTCCCGTCCGTCGATGGTGATGTAGATGCGGTCGAGCTCGCTGCCGGGATGCTTGCTGAGCCACTGGCTCACGTCGAGGTAGGCCGTGAAGGCTCCGACGACGTTCTGCCCCTCGCCGGGCACGGCGACAGTGCCGTCGGGCAGGAGGATGCGGTGGCTGCCGTCGGTGTTGAGCGTCACGGGGTTGAACGTGTTATAGTAGTAGATGTTGCCATGGGTGACGTTGCCGGCATACTTGTTGAGCCGCATGACGTAGCTGCCGCTCTCGATGTGGACGTTGTGGAACAGGGGGTCGTCGACGTCCTGTGAGGGCTGGATGAGGTAGACGGACCAGGCCGACGTCTGGGTGTATTCCTGCTGCGTCTCGAAGTAGAGCATGGCCTGCTTGTCGTTGATGCGGCTGCCGACGTTGCTGAGCATCATCAGGCGCGTGGCGGGGCCGAAGACGCTGAGCAGCTCGGCGCGGGGCACGTCGAGCGGGAGGTAGAGGGGATAGAGGCCGCCGGCCTTGTAGTGGGCGCCCACGACCTGCACGTTGACGCTCGACTGCTCGTCGCCGTAGACGTTGTAGCCCGTCGGCGAGGCGTCGAGACGGATGGTCTGGGTGGCCACGACGTCGCCGGTGGCGTCGAACCACTGGTCGGGGTTGGTCACGGCCATGCGGCAGGCACCGTCAGCCGTGTGGCTCACCTCGCTGACGGCGTAGAGATAGCCGTGCTTGCCGACGGCGGGGCTGAAGTCGAAGGCATACTCGCCCTGGGCGTCGATGCCGAGGTAGTCGCGCTGCACGTTGATGCTGTGGCCCTCAGCGTCGAACAGCTTGTAGGTGTCGGTCAGCATGAAGTCGCCCTCCACCTTGACCCAGGCGTTGTCGTAGTCGGTCAGCCCCTTGGCGGCGGCCTCAGCCAGCTGGGCCACGGTGGGCGTCAGGGGCTGCAGCGCCCGCGCCTCGGTGCCGAGCTGCAGCTCGCGGTAGTAGTTGGTCTTGTCGGTGCCATAGTTGCAGACGAGTGCGGCCCCGTCCTTGCGGCCCGGCTCGTAGCGGCCGTAGATGACGCCCGAAAGGGGATGGCCGATGGGCCGCTGCTGCACGAGGCTGTAGACGTCGCCGTCGGCCGTGTCGAAGACAAGCTTGACGCCGTCGGTGCCGTCCCAGAGGAAGATGATGTTGGCCGAATAGAGGGCTCCCGTGCCCGAGACAACGGCGTCGGCGGGCAGCGTGAACTCCACCTCGCCCTCGGTGCAGGCCTTGAGCCCGGCGAGCGTGGCGGCCTGCTGCTGGGCTGCAGCGCTGGTGGCGGCGGCACAGAGGGCCAGCGTCAGGAGCTGTTGACGTAGATTTTTCTTCATACTTTTAATTAGAAATGAGTAATTATTGCCGCAAAAATACGAAAAGGGCGGCAATAATGCAAGAAAATCCATTCTCCAATTGACAATTTGTCGTTTGGAGAAAACATCACTTTTCACGTTTATCTTTTAACTTTTTCACTTTTCTCTT
>JAFTGI010000025.1 GCA_017458195.1 Prevotella sp. | reverse complement strand
GGAGTCGTTCAACTCGTCGCCCTTCACCTCGAAGAGCCTGGCCGTGAGTTTCCTCTACCAGGGACCGAAGATCTGGGACGTCAGCCTCAACCTGAGCGGCGCCTACGACGAGAAGAACCATCAGACCCGACTGGTCTGGGACACGGGCAAGCTGCCCTTCGACGCCCCCTATTACTACTGCGTCTACCGACGTGGGGAGGGGAAGAAGCGATTTGACTACATGGGCAACGTGCCGGCTGACACGCAGGAATTCGTCGACCAGCGCCTGCAAAAGGGTGAACAGGCCGAATACTACGTTCAGATTCAGTGGCGCGACGGCCGACAGAGCACCCTGTCGAACACGGTGAAGGTCCACCGCAGTGCTGAATGACATCAAGACAACAAGACAACAAGAACAACAAGACGATATGAATAGGAGAAAGATGATTCTTCAGAACAAATGGGCTACGCTTTGCTGTATGCTCGCGCTGAGCTCTGTGCTCCTCTCCTGCGGCGACTACTGGGACGGCGGGGAGCCCGTGGCTGCACGCAAGATGACGCTGGGCCGCAGAGTGGTGAACATGCTGGTTGGCGACCGCTACAGGATTCCTGTCCTTTTCGAGCCTGACACACTCTCGAACCGCTCGGTGTGGTGGCAGACGGAGGATAAGGACATCGCCATCGTGGAGAACGACACGGTGATCGGCATCAGCGAGGGCCTCACGCTGGCCTATGCCATGAGCGTCAGCGACCGTCAGACGGACTCGTGCTGGGTGAACGTGCTGCCCGAGATGTACATGAACCCGAAACAGTATCCCTACGACATGGTCATCTATGCCGACGTCATCATCCACGGCCACCATTACACAAAGGCCGACGAGGACTCGCTCATCATCGCAGCCTACTGCTCCGATGAGATTCGCGGTATCGGCAAGATGAGGCAGTGGCAAGGCAAGGATTACATGGAAGTCCGTGTTTGGAGCCCGATCCAAGGGGGTGAGCCTATTCTCTTGCGTTGCGTCTATCGAGACAAAGCGTTGGTTGAACAATTCCCCACTGTCTTTGAATTTGACGGCAATGCCCATGGCTCATTGTCCGATCTTTATCCTCTTGAGCTTGATGACAATGCTGAGGAAGTGTGGCCCGGCTATCATCCGGAAAACAGCAATCCGACCATTGAGTTGCCAGACTCTGTGGTGGTGATAATCGATGAAGACTAAAGACGAATTACAAAGATATACACAGATATGAAGTACTCTATTAAGAATAATCTGCTTTTCGCCCTGATAACACTGGCTTTAGCCTCGTGTAATCTTTTCATTGATGACGACTTGGCCGAGGAGCCGTCACGGTTTAAGGACGTGCCGACACATTCGGGCGAAGGCTATGATACGCCCATTACGTATAGTGATGAACATTGCGAAGTGACTTATCGATTCAATGACAATGTCAGGTATCTGGATGAGAAAGAACAGCAATACATCACCAACGTGAAGCGGGATGAGCTGGGAGGACTGATTGAGATCCATTTTGCAGCCGACACCCCCGAAGAATTGCTTCCTTCACCAGGAGAGATCGTCGTCAGCTCGGTCACTGAGAAGTTTGACTGGGGATGCAATCACCTACTGCAAAAGCGTATTTTCCAAGATGGCGTCTATAAATATCTGGGGACGTTTGCAAAACTTGAAGAGACTTATAAACAGCTCGACATCCAAGGAACTGCAACGACCGAAGATGTGGATTCGTACTACGTTGCTCCGGATCCTGAGTTAGAGGACCTCGCAGACAACGCACGAACGAGAGCCGACGACGAAGCGTCAGATGAATCTATGGTGAGCTTTACAGAGGATGGTGAATTCTCGGTCAAGATACCATTAACGGCATCGCTCAGTGGTTCCGAAACTCATGGTTTTGAAATTACTGGTGGAGTTGACGGGTACTATAAAATCACTCAGAGTTTGAACTTTGACAACTTTTCTCTTGACAACATGAAATTCGTAGTCCAAAAGACGGTGGAATATGAATTGAATTGGACTATCAGTGGCAGCTATACATACAACAAACATATTCACAAATGGCATCTTATTAAAGGAAAGGCCTTTCTCGTAGGCCCTGTCGTTTTGGTATTCTTCCTTGATATTGATGCGAACTTGGGCCTTTCCCTCTCGGCAGGAATTACATTCGGCTCACATAAGAAAACGGTCTATAACTATATCTTTGACCTTCAACGCATGACCTGCACCAAGACTGAAAAAGTTGTAGCTGACGACCCCATGACCTTTTCCGGGGCATTCGGCGGATCTATCGGTGTCACAGTCGACATTATCTTTGGAATCGGTATCTATGGAAAGGTGTTAAGTGTCAGACTTGTCCCGTCGCTATGGGTAGGATTTGAAGCCTCCGCCCCATTTAAGTCCGGAGGGTCGTGGGATGCAAGTAGTAGTGCCTCGATAGCTTTTAAGGTGAAACTCTCGATAAAATTGGGCGTCGTCCTTGACATTAGCATGGAAGCAGTATTCGGTGGCACTGATGTAATCAGTACTATAGAAGATGCCAACAATATGCTTGACGAATTGAATGGAATTGTAGACAAAAACAGTGACCTATATAAAGAGCTCAAAGATGATAAAGATGTAAAAGATATTGCCGATGGAGAAGACAAAGAATATGGTGCATACATTACTTTGGGCCCATGGGATATCCGTCCTCTATGCATAGAATGGACGTGGTTCCCCAAGATTGAAGACGATGGTTTCTATATAAATAGGAGCTGGAGTAATTATACCAATAAAATGTACTTCCAGGCAAGCTATAGGATCGAAGGCAAAGGAATACTCGGCTCACTCAGCGAAGAATATGTTCCTGCACTGCGCATTATGAAGGGATCTAAATATGTTACAACGTTGTTTGATACTTCTCGTGGTTTCGAGGAAATAGTAAAATATAGGACATATAATTTCAGTCTGTCAGACTTAGCCTTAGAATCTGACGTCATGTATACAGCTTATCCTTGCTACTTCAAGAAAGAAAACATTAACGTCCTCACAGCCGTGAATCCCGGCACTCCCGACGTCATAGACAAAGGACTGCCATTCTGCAACACATCGCCCATGGTCACGCTGACAAATGTGCAGCCTTATGACTACGAAGAGGAGTTTGACTTTATGCACAGACTTGGCCCTAATAAGGACAAATACTACCATTACAACTATAAAGTATATACGTACACGGCAGTAAAAGGTGCAACCAACGTCAGCTTCTGGGGCAATCGTGAAAAGCTCTCAAGCAGCGAGAAAATCTATGACACTAAAAATGCTAACATCCAGGCCGATGGAACCTATCGCATGAGATGGTCGTTCCACCGCTATACGGGTTTAGCCAGCACTATCACTCATCTGGATCTTGAACTTGCTGCATTCTTCAGGCCCATCGAGGGCAATGAAGAAATGTTTGGAGAAGAAATAGAAGGTCCATCCTATAAACTGCGCCTGCATAACGACCATACGTATGAAATATTCTTAGACGACGATGTTACGGAGGTTGGCGAGATAGCTAAAGTCAGAAATAAGGGCAGGAATGCTGATACAGACGATGACATCATCGTAGCCGAACTTGATGCCATTGATTTTGAAGGTCAGACGATATGGCAACGCCCTGATTTCCATGAAGACCAGGCATCGAATCCTCCTGTTCCCTTTAAGAGAATATAATAATAACGATGCACCGCTTTAGTCGGAGAAAAGCACCGCTTTAGTCGGAGAAAAGCACCGCTTTAGTCACGGTAAAGCGGTGCTTTTGTATGCATTAGAATATCGTCACAGTGCCTCGATGTCGGCAGGGGCGAGGCCTGTCATCTCGGCAATCTCATCCACCGACATGCCTCTCGACTTCATCGCGCGGGCTATCTGTCTTGCCTTTGACATTTCTCCTTCAGCACGACCCTCGGCACGACCTTCCGCACGGCCCTCGGCACGACCCTCGGCACGACCTTCGGCGCGACCCTCGGCACGACCCTCGGCACGACCCTCGGCACGACCCTCGGCACGACCCTCGGCACGACCCTCGGCACGACCTTCGGCACGACCCTCGGCACGACCCTCGGCACGACCCTCAGCACGGCCTTCCAGCATGCCTTCACCTCGGGCTGTATATATCTGGTCGGCCAGGATGACGCGGTCGTCAATGTAACGGCGGTATTGTGCCTGTTCTTCACGTGTCATCATTGAGAACCGCAATTTCTCCCTTGCCTCCTGCAATCCTGGGGCATCTGCATCCTCGGGGATTTCGGTGTTGGCCAGGAAGTAGATCCACTGCTCCAGCGGTTCCTTCGACCACTTGTTGAAATCGTTCACCTTCAGGATGAAGTATTCCGGATAGAGCTGGTACACCTCGTCCACTTTGAACTTCTGTCTCTGGAAGGTCGACAGTCCTAACGTGTCATGCTCGTGGACCCCCTTGAACTCCGTCTTGCCGTGGTAGACGAAGTCCTTCCCCTGCCCCAGGTCGAAGTAGACAATATTGATGGAGTAGACCTTCTTCACATTCTCATAGTTCTTTCCGCTGTCGATATACTCTGTCACCAGTTTGGACGCTCCGAAGAGAATACGCTGGAAATAAGCATATTCCGACTCGCCCTGCACTTCGATGAGCAGCAGTTCGCCCTTGGTGTTCTCAGCCAAGATGTCCACGCGGTTCAACTTTGCGTCGTCGCGGTCCTTGTTGCTCTCGCTCTCCAGCAGCCGGTGAATCTTTATCTCGTCACCAAGCAGCGAGGTGAGGAATCCCTCCAGCACCCCGAAGTTCGCCTTGTCCCTCAATAATCTTTTCAGGGCCCAATCGAAGCTGATATATGTCTTGTCTCTCATATCTGAATCTGTTATAATCGTTCTTGGTTGCAAAGATACGAATAAATTTCGATTTTCCAACGTTTAACGTGAAAAATCTCTCTTGGTGCTTCCGGCGGCATAGACGATGTGATGGCGGGCGACGAGTTCACCCTGACGGCATCGGCGGGGCTGGTCGTCATAACAAGGATAGAGCAGGGAGGTCATGACGGAGTTGACGTTGCGACGGTCACCGAAGGCCATGCGGCCCCCACCCTCGCTGACCTGAATGCGGAGGCGGCCATCGATGCTGACCCACGGTGAAAGGAACGTCATCAGCGTGTCGCCGGCGGTAGTCAGTTGGCCGTCAGCGCTGCGGAGGGTACGGCAGAGCGTGGTGCTCTCGTCGGTGCTGATGGCTATAAGGCCGGTCTTGTCGCGGAGGATGGTAACGTCGCTGAGGGCCCGGACGGTGTCAGTATAGACGAGCTGTCCGTCGGCCGTGGCATGGAGGCTGAAGCGGCGCTCCAGCGTGGAGTCGTTCTCGATGAGGACACCGCTGGCGGTCCACTCGCGGCCGCTGACGACGATACTGTCCTCGCGGGCCACGACGGCGTTGGTGCGGCGGTCCTCAACCTCGTAGAAGCCAATCAGGTTGCCGGTGTTGTGGGCCTTATAGGGCACGACGAGGTTGGCCTCGCTGTGCGGGGCGATGTAGCCGGTATAACTCTTGAGGCCGTGGCTCCAACTGAAACAGCTGAAAGCCTGAGGCGTCAGCGAGCGCACGATGTGCTGGCAGGGCAGCACGCGGGCCTCGCGGTGCCTACGGGCGAAGCGGCGCCACGACGTGGGCTTCATCTGTGCTGTGGGCCACAGCTCGTGCATGAGCCACGTCATCATGACGCGGTGGGCCTGGACGCCCATGCGCCGCGGCCCGATGTCGCTGCGCAGGAGCCACGACCCGTCGGGGGTGGTCAGCTGGCGACGGCGCATCTGCTGGTAGGCGCGGTTCTCGAGCATCAGGGCGTCGGGATCGCGCAGCAGACATGCCATCGCGGCATAGCTCGTCAGCTGGTCGTAGAGGAACAGGCTCCAGTCGTTGCCGTTGGGCATGGCCAGCTCGCCGTCGGGCAGTGCGAGCCACTTCAGCACGCGGTCCATCACAGGCTGGCAGTTGTGCATCAGGGTGCGGGTGTGCCAACGTGGCTGCGAGGGGGCAGCCGACTGAATCGGCTGACGCTGTAGTTGCTGGAACAGGGCCAGGGCCAGGGCGGCCTCGCCGAGTTCCTGGATGACGACGTTCTGATAAGAGGTGTGGAAATAGTTGTGGTTCTGCAGGGTATAGTCGTCGTAGAGGTTCGCGCCGCGATAGAGGTCGCTGATGCTGACCTGATCGCGGTCAGGGTCGGCGACTGACTTATTGTCAGCGTCGGCAGGATGCGAATAGCTGTTGACGGCAAAGAGACGGAGGCGCTCGAACCACCGGGGCGCCTGCTCATTGTCGGGGAAAAGGCCCAGGGCAGCGGCCAGCACGCAGGCCTCCCAGCCGTTTTCTTCGGCCTTGGTGTCACCGTCGAAGCCTGTCGGAATGTCACGCTCCAGTTCATACTGACATTCGGCGCGCAGGAGCTGGTGAATGCAGTCGCGCTGCCGCTCCGTCAGGCGCTCCCACTGGAAGAAAGCGCTGTAGGCCACGGACATCGCCCAGAGGGAGCTCTCCCACTGGCGGTCGCGAACCGACGTGGAGCCCCAGTAGCGGCCGTCGGCACAACGCTTCAGGCGCACGGCCTTGTGGGTGCTATAGGCAAAGACGAGCGAGCGGAAGGCCATCGAGTCGAGCTGTGCCCACGTGATGCCACTGGGCAGGTCGACGTGTCCCTGAGCATAGCGCACGAGAAAGGCGCAGACCATCGAGAGGTCGGCATTAGTGCGCACGCCGTCCTCATTGCTCTGCAGGGCTGAGTTGGCACGGAAGGCGCCGCACGCCTCCCCCACCCCGTTCGGCTTCTGGCAGGGCTGATAGATGCCGGTCATATACTCGCTGAAGCGGGCCAGCATCTCCAGCAGGCCCTGCTTCATCCGGGCCTCATCAACAAACGCCCACTGCCCACGGCCGTGGACAGTGAGCGTCAGCAGCATGAGGGCCACCATGAGTCCTATCCGTCGCTGTCTGTTCATGGTCGGCTTCAGAGATTCTGCTCCTGGAAGTCAAGATCGGCCTCGACCACGAAGAAGACATCCTGCGCCTCGAGCGCGGGGCGATGCTCAGCCTCAGCCTGTCGGCAGACGTGCTGGGCAGCCAGCTCGAGGTCGATGTCCACCTCGTCGGCGTCGGTATCGAGGACACCGCTCTCCACGTAGTAGTCGACGATGGTGTCGAGCATCCACTGCAGGTCATCGTCCGTCCAGCGCTCCTTGAGTTCCGAGGGCAGTTGCCGGCGGATGAAAGCTATCTCGCGCCGGTTCTCCTGTTCGTCGAGCAACAGTTCGTCGTCAATGCTTGCCATTGCCTTTCAATTATCAATTTTCAATTTTCAATTGATTAGAGCCTCGAATTTCTCCTCGAACTTGTCCTTCGAGGCGGCGCCGACCATCTTGTCGACAACCTCGCCACCCTTCATGAACACCACCGTGGGGATGTTGCGGATGCGGAACTCCATGGCCACGTCCTCAGCCTCCTCGACGTCGCACTTGCCGACGACGATCTTGCCGTCGTACTTCTCAGCCAGTTCCGAGATGATGGGAGCCACCATGCGGCAGGGACCGCACCATGTTGCCCAGAAGTCAATGACCAGCGGCAGTTCGCCATTCTTCAGACTCTCAAAATTCTCATTAGTTACTTTTACTTCCATTTGTTCTTTTATTTGTTAAGTTAATAAATCATTCTAATAGCAGTGAGCAAATATCATGCCATTTCGTATCCCCCTTGGCAGGGGTGGCTAATTGATCTTATAGTCCAGTGCCTCGTGGCGCTCGATGAAGTCGATGAGCTGATGGCGCACGTCGACGGTGGCCGTCGTGGAGCGGAGCAGCACATGGTGCTTGCCCTGAGAGTCGCGCAGCTGGAAGAAAAGCTTCGTGTGACCGGGCGTCTCGCGGATGATCTCGCTGAGGTCGGCCACGATCTGGTCGTCCAACCGGTCGGAGTTGAGCGAGATGGTGATGCGGTCGATGGCCTTCTCCTTGATGGTCTGGAGCAACTCGACGCCGGTGACTTTGAGCTCTTTCTGCTCGGCATTGTAGAAGCGGGGCTTCATCTTGCCGGTGACGTAGAGGGCGGCTCCCTCGATAAACTTGCCGTTCATGTTGATCCAGTCGTCGCCGAAGAGGGCCAGCTCGCCCGAGCCGTTGAAGTCCTCGAGCGTGACGAAGCCGCAAGGCTTGTTGTTCTTGGTGAACTTCGACCGCACGGCGGTGACGATGCCTCCCAGCGTGACGTCGTCGCGATCCTTCAGGGCGGCACCGTTGTCGCCCAGCTCGTCGCAGCGCGTGTTGCAGAGGTTGTCGAGCACAATCTTGTATTCGTCGAGCGGATGGGCTGAGAGATAGATGCCCACGAGGTCGCGCTCCTTGTTCAGGCGCTCGATGTCGCTCCAGCGCTCGTCGGTCTTGGGGATGGGCGGCGTGGCAATCTCGATGCTGTCGAAGCCGCCGAAGAGGGAGTTCTGCGCCTCCGCCTTGGCCGACTGGTAGTTCTGACCATAGCGCACCAGCGTGTCGAGGAACACCTCGCCCTTGCTGTTCTCGGCAAAGAAAGCCTCGCGGCGGATGCCGAAGCCGTCGAAACCGCCTGAGAGCGCCAGCGACTCGAAGGCCTTGCGGTTGACGCTGGCAAAGGAGATGCGCTGGGCAAAATCGAAGATGTCCTTGTAGGGGCCGTTCTTCTCGCGCTCGTCGATGATGGCCTGTGCGGCGCCGTCGCCCATGCCCTTGATGGCAGCCAGTCCGAAGCGGATCTCGCCTTTCTGGTTGACGCCGAACTTCAGGTACGACTCGTTGACGTCGGGGCCCAGCGTGGCGATGCCCATCTGCTTGCACTCGTCCATGAGCTTCGTGATCTCCGTGATCTGGTCGCGGCGGCGTGTCATAATGGCAGCCATGAACTCTGCCGGGTAGTTGGCCTTGAGGTAGGCCGTCTGGTAGGCCACCCACGAATAGCAGGCGGCGTGCGACTTGTTGAAGGCGTAGGAGGCGAACTTCTCCCAGTCGGCCCATATCTTCTCGAGCACCTGCGGGTCGTGGCCATTCTTCTTGCCGCCCTCGATGAACTTGGGCTTCATCGCGTCAACGATGTCCTTTTTCTTCTTACCCATGGCCTTACGCAGGGCGTCGCTCTCGCCACGCGTGAAGTCGGCCAGCTGGCGCGACAGC
>JAFTGI010000024.1 GCA_017458195.1 Prevotella sp. | reverse complement strand
ACCGACCCGAAGCGCCTGCTCATCGGCGACGACGAGCACGGCTGGGACGACGAGGGCGTGTTCAACCTCGAGGGCGGCTGCTACGCCAAGGTCATCAACCTCGACAAGGAGAGCGAGCCCGACATCTACAACGCCATCCGCCGCGACGCCCTGTTAGAGAACGTCACCGTCGACGCCGAGGGCAAGATTGACTTCGCCGACAAGAGCGTCACCGAGAACACCCGTGTCAGCTACCCCATTGAGCACATCGAGAAGATTGCCAAGAAGGTGAACGGCAAGAGCGCCGGTCCCGACGCACAGAACGTCATCTTCCTCAGCGCCGACGCCTTCGGCGTGCTGCCTCCCGTGAGCATCCTCACACCGGAGCAGACGAAGTACTACTTCCTCAGCGGATTCACCGCCAAGCTGGCAGGCACCGAGCGCGGCATCACCGAGCCCACGCCTACCTTCAGCGCCTGCTTCGGCCAGGCTTTCCTCGAGCTGCATCCCACGAAGTATGCTGAGGAGCTGGTGAAGAAGATGGAGAAGAGCGGCGCCAAGGCCTATCTGGTGAACACCGGCTGGAACGGCACGGGCAAGCGCATCTCTATCAAGGACACGCGTGGCATCATCGACGCCATCCTCGGCGGCGCCATCCTGAAGGCTCCCACGAAGAAGATTCCTTACTTCGACTTCGAGGTTCCCACACAGCTCGAGGGCGTGGCATGGGGCATCCTCGATCCTCGTGACACCTATCAGAACCGCAACGAGTGGGAAGAGAAGGCCAAGGACCTCGCTGGTCGCTTCATCAAGAACTTCAAGAAGTACGAGGGCAACGAGGCCGGCAAGAAGCTGGTCGCTGCAGGACCGAAGCTTTAAAAAGTAAAAAGGTAAAAAAGTAAAAAAGTAAAAAAGGCTGCGCATGGGTTCGTGCACAGCCTTTTTTACTTTTTTACCTTTTTACTTTTTTACCCTTTTACTTTTTACCTTTTTACCCTTTTACTTTTTTACCTTTTCAAAATCCTATCCGGGCGCGGGGACGTGCCACCTCGATGGGCTGGATATCGGCCGGGGTGATGGTGAAGAGCTGTTCGCGGTCACTGATGTCGGCGTTGATGCAGCGCTGGGCGTGGCTCAGGTAGATGCGCTCCAGCTGGTTGGCCACGAAGCGGGCGTTGCCCCACGTCTCCGGGTCGCGCGTCTGATAGGCGTTGGCGATGAGCGAGCGATAGCTCTCCCAGGCCTGCGGGGTGAACGTGTAGTCGTATTCGCCGACGCGGCGCTGCGAGATGTCGAGCAGTTCGTCGACGGTGAAGTCCTCAAACTCGAAGCGGTTGGGAAATCGCGACTGCAGGCCCGGGTTGAGCTCCAGCAGGCGCAGCATCGGCTGCTTGTAGCCACAGAGGACGATGGCCAGGTCGCGCTTCTGCTCGTTGGCAAGGATGTCCATGAGCATGGGCAGCACCATCCTGCCCGGGTCGTTGCGGCTGTCGCCGTTGAGCAGGTAGGCCTCGTCGATCATCAGCACGCCGCCCTGCGCCTTCTCCAGCACCAGTCGGACGGCCCGCTCCTCGTCGCCCCAGCAACTGCCGACGAAGGTGCCGCGGTTGGCCACGACGACGTGTCCCTTGCTGAGCATGCCGGCCTGGTAGAGCAGCGAGCCCATGACCTTGCAGACGGTGGTCTTGCCCGTCCCGGGCTGTCCGAGGAAGACGCTGTGCAAGGAGAGCTCGTGGAGCCGCGCCTTGGGGTTGATGAGCCGCAAGCGCTTGTTATACTCGTTGAGCATGATGAGCTCCTGGATGTGGCGCTTGATGTTCTGGCATCCGACGAGGCGCTCCATCTCGCGTTCGGGATGGCTCATGGGCTTGAGGATTTCCACGCGCACCGTGTTGTTCTGGTTCACCTGCATGTCGTCGAAGACCGACTGCAGCTCGTCGACGTCGCTGCTGTCGTCGTCGCCCTCATCGTCGGCCGACGGGCACGGCTGTTCGTCCTCGGCGGCCTCGTCCTCGCCGTCGGCCGAAGCCGTCATCTCGTCGTATTCGCGGTTGATGAAGTCCTCGAGCATCTGCTCGAATTCCGGGTCGATGGCGTCGTCGACAAAGTGGTCCCTGTAGGACTCCACGTAGGCCGCCCCGGCGAGCTGCCCGTTGTCGTTCACCTGAAGGCGGAGCAGGCGGTCGATGCCGGCCTGGCTGTCGAAGACGCTCACCCGCATGTCGCCCCAAGTGACGATCATGTCGGCGCGGTTAATGAAGTGCATGTTGCTCACGATGATGCCGTGAAGCTTCGGACGGTCCTTTCCGAAACGGAAGTTCAGGCTGCGGTTGAGCCTGTCCATGAACTCTTTCAGCAGGTAGACCGGACTGATGCGCGAGCCCTCGGAAGTGAAGTAGCGCGGCTCCTCCTCGCAGAAGGGTTCCTCGTCGGCCAGCTCGTCGCAGGCCTTTTCGGCGCGGTCGATGAGCACGACGACCATTTCGCGTTTCGTGGCAAAGAAGTAAAGGTGTGTCCCCGGGTCGAAGGGGTCAATTCCCGTAGCATGTGCTGAGAATGTGCGTGTCCGCTTGTGCATGCGGACCAGGAAGTCAATGATGGAAGAGTTGGTTTGTCTGATGAAATCTAAAATCATAGCGTCAATAAAAACAATCAAGTAATAATAATGTACGTGTGCGTAGAAAAAAAAGAAACAAAGATGAGAGAGAGAGGGTCAGATGCCGGGGCCGGGTGCGCTCAGGGGTTGGGGCGCATCCGTCCTTGTGTCCTGCCACGCCGCGGGGGCGTCGTCAGAGGGAAAAAGGCAGAGTTGTAGCAATAAGTCAAAGAACGAACAGGGTCAGACGGCAACGCTGACGGCACGCTTCTTGCAGGGACGCCGATGCAGTCGGCGGCCTACGTCGTGGACCGTTGTCAGTGTTGTTCTGTTCATGTTCTTTCCTTTAACTTAAATCGTGTGAGGATTGTGTGTTAGAGTCCGTGTTTTTAATCGGGGGCAAAGTTACGACTTTTTCGCATATCCGCCAAATATTTTCCCGTTTTTAACACTTCAGCGTTGCGCCCTGTCATGATGGCTTGCCGGGCGGTTGTCGGCTTGACATATGTCAAAAAAGATGCTGTTTGCGCAAACAATCTGACAAAATGGTTGTGGAAACGGGGAAAAAGTAATACCTTTGCACCAGTAGTCGTGACGACTACACGTTATTCATTAGGTTAGTAGTTAATAGATTTAAGGTAAAGATTATGTTATTAGATTTTCAGTCAACGTTGCAGTTTGACTAAGATTTTAGGAAAGCGGACGTTGAGAAAAAGCGCGGGGTGAGTGATTCATACCGCGCTTTTTTGCGTAAATGAGTATTTTAAAACAACTTAAAATCGGGCGCCTAAACATATATTTTATTTAATTATCGGCCCAAAATGACCGAAATTTGCAGAATTGTGCTTACCTTTGCAGACTGAAATTGTTTAAACAATCAGATGAAGATGAAGAAAATATTCAGATCGCTCTGCGCTCTGCTGCTGGCATCTGTGGCCTTGACGTCGTGTCTGGGCGACGACGACGAGCAGGTGACCACCTACAGCGACGTGGCCATCACGCAGTTCACGCTGGGCACGCTCAACCGATATACCACCACGACATCGGCCACGACGGGCAACGACACGGTGCTCAAGACGACCGTCGCGGGCTCCAGCTACAAGATGACCATCGACCAGCTGGGCCACACGATCTACAACCGCGAGGAGCTGCCTGTGGGCACCGACGTGCGCCACGTGCTCTGCACCGTCTCGACGCGCAACGGCGGCATCGTCGCCCTGCAGTCGATGACGAGCGACTCGCTCTCGTGGTTCAGCGCCACTGACTCCATCGACTTCTCCGTGCCCCGCACGTTCCGCGTCTATGCCATCGACGGCTCCGCCCATCGCGACTATGTCGTCAGCGTGACGGCCTCGGCCACCCAAGGCGTCGACTTCGCCTGGCAGCAGGTGTCGCCAGCCGGCCAGACCGATGAGCTGTCAGACCACCAGGTGGTCAGTTTCCGCGGTCAGCTGCTGCTCTTCGGCAGTCCCACGGGCTACTACAGCGACCCCGACGCCATCTATCGCTCGGCCGACGGGACACAGTGGGAGCGCCTGACGCCCAACATCACGATGTCGCACTGCCGCGGCCGCGTGAGTGTGCTGGACAACCGTCTCTACATGGTCACCAACGAGGGACTCTATTGCTCCGACGACGCCCAGACGTGGCAACAGGTCAGGGCCAACGGCAGCCTCTACGAGCCGGGAGCGCTCTGGCAACTGATCGGTGCCGGCACGCGCGAGCTCTTTGCCGAGGCCTATATGGGCACGGACGCCAACCATGAGCCCATGACGCTGATGCAGATCGTCTCGTCGGTCGACGGCGGACTGACATGGACGCCCGACGACACCGACGAAGACACCGACCCCTACCTGACGCCCACGCTGTTCAAGTTCGGATGCGTGGCCTTCAACTACTCGCCCACCGACCAGACCGACTACGTGCTGCTCGTGGGCGGCACCATGGACGCCACGACCGACGGCTACATCACGCCCTGGCGCAAGCTGAGCAGCTACGCCCGGGAAGGCAGCCGCGGTCAATGGGTGAGCATGACCGTCGACGACGCCAACCGCTATGCCCTGCCCTTCAGCGAGGTCTACGGGCTGGTCTGTTTCGACGGCAAGGTGCTGGCCCTCTGCGGCAAGACTGGCGAGCAGGTGGCCATCTATCAGTCGGCTGACCAGGGCATCACGTGGAAGAACGCCAACAGCTTCGCGCTGCCCGACGGCTTTGCCAACGGCCCGCTGAGCATGACCGCCACCGACGATGCCCTATGGATTGTGTCGCCTACGGGCCAGACATGGAAAGGAACCTACAGATGACCATTACCTGCCGCCACACGTGGCTCTCACTCCTGCTGCTCCTCACGGCCCCGATGGCCGCCATGGCGCAGGACGACCCCGAATATCGCATGGAGATCGGGGCCGGCGCAGGGGTGCAGGCCTATCAGGGCGACTTCGGCGGCGGCATCTTCAAGCAACTGCAGCCCATAGGGGCCGTCGTGGCCAAGTATAAGCCGAACCCCCGCATGGCCTGGGCCGCCAACCTGAGCTACGGACAGCTGAAAGGCAAGTCGACCGACATCAAGACGTGGTATCCTGACTATGCCGACGCGCCGATAGAGTTCTCCACGTCGCTGGCAGCACTCGACCTCAGCTTCGAGTATAACTTCTGGGCCTTCGGCACGGGGCGCGAGTATCGCGGCGCACGTCCGCTGACGCCCTTCATCGCCGGCGGACTGGGACTCTGCTTCGCCAAGTGCGACGAGTCGGTCGTCGCCCTCGAGATGCCGCTGGGCCTGGGCGTGAAGTATAAACTGGCCGACCGCCTGAACCTGACCGTCGAGTTCCTGATGCACCTGACGGGCAGCGACAAGCTCGACGGGGTCAAGGATCCCTACGGCATCAAGAGCTCCGGACTGTTCAAGAACACCGACTGCTACTCGTCGCTCCAGGTCTCTGTGACCTACGACATGTGGGCCAAGTGCAAGACGTGCCATAATGAGAATGAATAAAAGATAATAGATACCTTTTCTATATATGAACGAACTGGACATGAACCGCATTCCACGCCACATTGCCATCATCATGGACGGCAACGGGCGCTGGGCCAATGAGCGCGGACGCGAACGCAGCTACGGGCACCAGGCAGGAGTCGACGCCGTGCACAAGATCACTTCCGAGTGTACGCGCCTCGGCGTGAAATTCCTGACGCTCTACACCTTCTCCACCGAGAACTGGAACCGGCCCGCCGACGAGGTGTCGGCCCTGATGGGGCTCATCCTGACGTCGCTCGAGGAGGAGATTTTCATGAAGAACAACGTGCGGTTCCGCATGATCGGCGACATGCAGCGACTGCCGGAAAACGTACAGGAGAAAATACGCGAGCTCGAGGAGCACACAGCCAAGAACGACCGCATGACGGCCGTCATCGCACTGAGCTACTCCAGCCGATGGGAAATCACCGAGGCCGTCAGGCGCATCGTCGCCGAGCAGCCGCAGGACATCACGGAGCAGACCATCTCGGAGCACCTGACCACCAGCTTCATGCCCGACCCCGACCTGCTCATACGCACCGGCGGCGAACTGCGCATCTCGAACTACCTGCTCTGGCAGATCGCCTACTCTGAGCTCTATTTCTGCGACACCTACTGGCCTGACTTCGACGAGGCTGAGTTGCACAAGGCCATCGCCGACTATCAGCGCCGCCAGCGCCGCTTCGGCAAGACTGAGGCGCAGGTGGAAGAGGAGAGACCCACCCCCAACCCCTCCCTGAAGGGAGGGGAGTAAATAGTTATCCTGCCATATATAATAAAAGGAATAAATAGAATGTTTGGACATAATATAAGAACGACATCTGCAAGCCAAGAGAAGAATCTGCTTACTCCCCTCCCACACAGGGAGGGGGCGGGGGTGGGTCTGCTTCTGCTGCTTTTCCTGTTCTCCCTCAATACCTTTGCGCAGGACTTCATCGCCAACCCCACCATCACCTATGCCGGCACGCCCCGACAGTGTGAGATTGGAGGACTCGCCGTCAAGGGCGTCGACGGCTATGAGGACTATGTGCTCACCAACATCTCGGGACTCAGCGTCGGCCAGCGCATCGAAGTGCCAGGCAGCGAGATCACCGAGGCCGTGAAGCGCTACTGGAAGCACGGGCTCTTCTCGCGCGTCAGCATCACCGCCGACTCCATCGTCGGCCAGAAGGTCTACCTCTGCATCAACCTGGCCCTGCGCCCCCGCATCAGCGACATCGTCTACTCGGGCGTGAAGAAGTCGGAGCGCGAGGACCTGGAGCAGAAGCTCGGCATGGCCAAGGGCATGAGCCTGACGAAGAACCTCATCGACCGCGCTCAGATCCTGGCCAAGAAATACTTCGACGACAAGGGATTCAAGAACGCTGAGATCAACATCACCCAGCGCGACGACGTCACCGGCAAGAACCAGGTCATCCTCGACGTCGACATCGACAAGAAGGAGAAGATGAAGGTGCGCCAGATCATCATCGACGGCAACCAGAAGCTCAGCGACACGCGCATCAAGGGACATCTGTTCACCAAGGGCGCCTTCGGCAAGATCCATGAGGCCGGCAAGCTCAACTCGTTCATGAAGGCCAAGAAGTTCACGCCCGAGCGCTACGCCGAGGCCAAGCAGAAGCTCATCGACAAGTACAACGAGCTGGGCTATCGCGACGCCTCCATCGAGCTCGACTCCGTATGGAATGCCGACGAGAAGCACGTCAACGTCTACCTGAAGATCGACGAGGGCGACCAGTACTTCCTCCGCAACATCAACTGGGTGGGCAACACCGTCGTCACCACCGACTACCTGAACGCCGTGCTCGGCATGAAGGGCGGCGACGTCTACAACCAGAAGCTCATGAACAAGCGACTCAAGGAGGACGAGGACGCCGTCGGCAACTACTATTATAATAATGGTTATGTGTTCTCGAACATCGATCCCGTCGAGGTGAACATCGTCGGCGACTCCATCGACCTCGAGATGCGCGTGCAGGAAGGCCCCCAGGCCCACCTGAACAACGTGAAGATCTTCGGCAACGACCGGCTCTACGAGGAGGTCGTGCGCCGCGAGCTCCGCACCAAGCCCGGCGACCTCTTCAACAAGGAGGCTCTGATGCGCTCCTACCGCGAGATTGCATCCATGGGCTACTTCGACGCCGAGGCCATCAATCCCGACGTGAAGCCAAACTACGAGGACGGCACCGTCGACATCAACTGGGAACTGGAGCAGAAGTCGAACGACCAGCTCGAGCTCTCCATGGGTTGGGGACAGACGGGCATCATCCTCCGCGCCGGCATCAAGTTCAACAACTTCTCGCTGCGCAACCTGCTCGGCAATAACAAGCTCCACCGCGGATTCCTGCCTGCCGGCGACGGTGAGCAGATCGGCATCAACGCCCAGACCAACGGACGCTACTACTCGTCGTTCAACACGAGCTATTCGACAGGATGGTTTGGCGGCAAGCGACCCAATGCCTTCAACGTCGGCGCCTACTTCGCCCACCAGAGCGACGTGTCGAGCAACTACTACAACCAGGCCGCACTCAACTCGTACAACTATCTGTACTCGGGCTACGGCTACATGAACAATTATTATTACAACAACTACGAGTCCTACCTCGACGACGACAAGTACCTGAACCTCTTCGGCGTCAGCATCGGATGGGGCAAGCGCCTGCGCTGGCCCGACGACTACTTCCAGCTGTCGGCCACGCTCAGCTATCAGCGCTACATGCTGAAGGACTGGCAGTACTTCCTCATCTCCAACGGCAATTCTAACAACATCAACCTCTCGCTGGCGCTGACACGCACGTCGACCGACAACCCGCTCTTCCCGCGCCACGGATCGGAGTTCTCGCTCGCCGTCACGCTCACGCCGCCCTGGTCGCTCTTTGACGGCAAGGACTACAAGAACCTGGCCACCGAGCAGCTCTACTACAGCGACTACGACCGATGGGACGACCAGCAGGCCGAGAAGTACAAGTGGGTGGAATACCACAAGTGGAAGCTCAAGAACCGCACCTACACCGCCCTCACCAGCGGACAGAAGTGCTTCGTGCTCATGACCCGCGCCGAAATCGGTTTCCTGGGTTCCTACAACAAGTATAAGAAGTCGCCCTTCGAGACCTTCTACGTCGGCGGCGACGGCATGAGCGGCATGTCGACGTCGATGGCCGAGGAGACCATCGGACTGCGCGGCTACGAGAACGGTTCGCTCAGCTATTCGGCCCACGTCACCGACCGCGTGTTCACCGGCTCGCGCTATTCGGCCTACGATGCCTATGCCTACGACCGCTTCACGCTCGAGCTGCGCTATCCCTTCATGCTCGGCAACACCACCATCTACGGTCTCGGATTCCTCGAGGGCGGTAATGCCTGGGCCGACGTCAAGAAGTTCAACCCCTTCGACATGAAGCGCTCCGCCGGTCTCGGCGTGCGCATCTATCTGCCTATGGTCGGTCTGATGGGTATCGACTGGGCCTACGGTTTCGACAAGGTCTACGTCAACGCCAACAGCCTGCAGAAGGGCGGCTCTAACTTCCACTTCGTCCTCGGACAGGAGTTCTAAAGGGAAAAGTGAATAGTGAAAAGTGAATAATTAATAGAATAACGACGATGAAGAAATTATTTTTGCTAATTGTTGTCTTCGCATCGGCAGTGTCGATGCAGGCACAGAAGTTCGCACTGGTCGACTTCGACTACATCTTCAAGAACATTCCCGCCTACGAGCGTGCCAACGAGCAGCTCTCGCAGGTATCGAAGAAATGGCAGGCTGAGGTCGACGCTCTGACCACCGAGGCTCAGACCATGTACAAGAACTATCAGAACGAGGTCGTCTTCCTCTCAAAGGAGCAGAAGCAGGCCCGTCAGGACGCCATCATGCAGAAGGAGAAGGAGGCCAGCGACCTGAAGCGCAAGTACTTCGGCCCCGACGGCGAGCTCTTCAAGAAGCGCACAGCCCTGATGAACCCCATCCAGGAGGAAGTCTACAATGCCATCAAGGACGTCGCCGACCTCCGCGGCTATCAGCTCGTCCTCGACCGCGCCAGCGATTCCGGCATCATCTACGGTTCGCCCAAGATTGACATCAGCGACGAAGTCCTCCGCAAGCTCGGCTACAGCAATTAACCCCACCTACTCCACCTACCCCACCTACAAAACCTACAAAACCTACAAAAAAATAAAAACAATGAAAAAGCTTATCATTTGCGCCCTGTGCGCTTTCTTCGGTCTCACCGCCGCCCAGGCTCAGACCAAGTTCGGACACGTCAACACCCAGGAGATCATCCAGGCCATGCCCGAGTTCAACACCGCACGCACCGAAATCGAACAGCTCACCCAGCAGTACGAAGCCGACCTGAAGCAGATGCAGGACGAGCTCCAGAAGAAGGGCGAAGCCTTCGACAAGGAGCAGGCCACGCTGCCCGAGAACATCAAGCAGCGCCGCCAGCAGGAGCTGCAGGACCTCTATACCCGCATCCAGCAGACCTTCCAGGACAACCAGCAGGCCCTCGCACAGGCTCAGCAGGAGAAGATGCAGGCTATCCAGCAGAAGGTGCTCGACGCCATCAAGGCCATCGGCCAGGAAGGCGGCTACGTCTACATCATGGAGATGGGCGCCGGCATTCCCTACATCTCGACGACCCTCTCTTCCGACGTCACCGCTCAGGTGAAGGCTAAGCTGGGTCTGAAGTGAGATTGGCCATTGAGCATTGAACATTGAACATTGACCATTGAACATTGAGCATATGATTAATCGAGTTTTTATTTCCGCATTATGGATGATATCTGTGCTGACAATGTCGGCACAGACCGACACGTCTGGCGTCAGCCAGGTCAATGGTCAATCATCAATGGTCAATGATCAATCATCAATGGTCAATGGTCAATCATCAATGGTCAATGGTCAATGGTCAATGGTCAATGAACCCTACATCGGCTATCTCAGCTACGAGGCTGCGCTGCGGTCGATGCCGCAGTACGACTCCGTGCAGGTGCAGATGGACGAGCTGCGCCAGGCCTACGAGAAGGAGATGAAGCGCGTCGAGGACGAGTTCAACCTCAAGTACGAGGAGTTCCTCGAGGGCCGCGCCCAGTATCCGCGCACCATCCTGCTCAAGCGTCAGCAGGAGCTGCAGGACATGATGCAGCGCAACATCAACTTCAAGAACGAGAGCCGGCGCGAACTGGCTGAGGCTGAGAAAAAAGCCATGGCCCCACTGCGCGCACGGCTCAACAAGGCTATAGCCGAGGTGGCCCGTCGCGAAGGTCTCGCGGTCGTGGTCAACACCGACTCAGAGGCCTGTCCCTTTATTGACCCCGATGTCAGTCAGGACATCGAGGAGGCGGTCAAGGCAATCATCACTTCCGAATGACAGGACCCATAGGCGTCTTCGACAGCGGCTACGGCGGACTGACCATCCTCGACGCCATCCGCCGCGAACTGCCCCAGTACGACTACCTCTACTTGGGCGACAATGCCCGCGCACCCTACGGCCCCCGCTCGTTTGACGTCGTCTACGAGTTCACCCGCCAGGCCGTCCATCATCTCTTTGAGCGAGGTTGCCAGCTTGTCATCCTCGGCTGCAACACGGCCTCGGCCAAGGCCCTGCGCACCATTCAGCAGCAGGATCTGCCGCAGTGGGATCCCGACCGCCGCGTCCTGGGCATCATCCGCCCAACGGCCGAGATCATCGGCAGCCTGACCCGCAGCCGCCACGTTGGCATCTTCGCCACCGAGGGCACCATCCGCAGCGAGAGCTACGACCTGGAAATCCACAAGCTTTATCCCGACATCCGCGTCACTGGCGTGGCCTGTCCTTTCTGGGTGCCGCTGGTGGAATACAATGAGGCCGACTCGCCCGGAGCCGACTATTTCGTCGAGAAGCGCATCCGCCAGCTTCTCAGCGCCGACCCGTTGATCGACGCCGTCATCCTCGGATGCACCCACTATCCCCTTCTGCTTCCAAAGATCCGCCGCTACATGCCCGCCACGGTCAATGTAATTCCCCAGGGCGAGTATGTGGCACGTTCGCTGCGCGATTACCTCAGTCGCCACACCGACCTGCGCGACCGCTGCAGCCAGGGCGGACAGGCCCACTACCTGACCACCGAGAACCCCGACCGATTCCGCGAGCAGGCCCAACTTTTCCTCCGTCAGCCCGTCGAAGTCGAGACTATCACCCTCGGATGAGACGTAATTGCCTCATCCACACACTAAAAAAAGACTTAATTATTTTGTGGTTTGAAGAAAAAACACTACCTTTGTCCCCACATTATCACAAAAATCGAATAATTATGAAGAAATTAGTAATCTTAACTGCCATGATGGCTTTTGTCGGCTCCGTCTACGCACAGATGCCGAAGGTGACCCTGAAAGACATTTCCGGTAAGGCCATCTCGACCGACACACTCTCAAACAACGGACGTCCGTTCATCATCGACTTCTTTGCAACATGGTGCAAACCCTGCAACCGCGAGCTCGACGCCATCGCCGAGGTCTACGACGAATGGGTGGAGGAGACCGGCGTCAAGATCTTTGCCGTCTCCATCGACCAGGCGCAGAACATCAACAAGGTGAAGCCGCTCGTCGACAACCACGGCTGGGACTACGACGTGCTGCTCGACCCCAACAGCGACCTGAAGCGCGCCCTGGGCATCCAGATGATTCCCTACACGCTCATTGTCGACGGCAATGGCCAGATTGTCTATAAGCACAACGGCTACACCGACGGCGCCGAGAACGAGCTCATCGAGAAGGTGCGCGAACTGGTCGGCAAAGAATGAAAGAGTAAAAAGGTAAAAAAGTAAAAAGGTAAAAAAGTAAAAAGGCATGAACAACACCCTCTTTGCCTTCCTCGTAGGCTGCGGCATTGCCGCAGCAACCATGGCTCAGGCCCAGACCGACGACAACAAGCTGACGCTCAGCGGCTCCGTCCAGAGCGACATGCTCGTGCCGCAGGCCGACGACAAGATCGGAGCCGAGAAGACCGAGGACTTCCTGACCAACACCTACGTCGACCTCATGCTGCAGCACCGCGACTTCGAGGCCGGCGCCAGGTTGGAATACCTGGAGCACCCCATGCCCGGCTTCGAGAACGACTTCAAGGGTTGGGGCGTGCCCAACTTCTACCTGAAGGGCAAGCTCTCGTGGGCTGAGCTCACCGTCGGCACCTTCTACGAGCAGTTCGGTTCGGGCTTCATCCTCCGCACCTACGAGGAGCGCTCGCTCGGCATCGACAACTCGCTGCTCGGCGGCCGTCTGCTGCTCAAACCCGCCAAGGGTGTGCAGATCAAGGCCCTCGGAGGCCACCAGCGCCGCTATTGGGACCACAACAAGTCGTGGATCTCGGGCGCCGACCTCGAGCTGACCGTCAGCGACTGGATCCCCTCGATGCAGCAGAGCGGCACCACCCTGACCGTGGGCGGCTCGTGGGTCAACAAGCATGAGGACCCGGGCATGCTGCGCCGCACCGTCAGCACCGAGGACACCGTGGCCCACACGACCACCTTCACCACCTATGAGCTCAACCAGCCCCGCTACGTCAACGCCTGGGACGCCCGCGTCAACCTGAACGCCGGCAATTTCTCGCTCCTGGCCGAATATGCCCAAAAGACCGACGACCCCTCGTTTGCCAACGGCTACATCTACCGCAAGGGCGACGTCGCCATGCTCTCCACCAGCTATTCCAAGAAGGGCCTCAGCCTGCTGCTGCAGGCCAAGCGCAGCGAGAACATGGCCTTCAAGAGCGACCGCACCGTCATCGGCACGTCGTCAGCCATCAACCACCTGCCCGCCTTCACCCAGGACCAGACCTACGCCCTGGCCGCCCTCTACCCCTACGCCACACAGCTGGCCGACGGCGAGTGGGCCTACCAGGCTGAGCTGGGCTACAACTTCAAGCGCAAGACCACGCTGGGCGGCAAATACGGCATGAACCTGAAGGTGAACTACAGCTACGTGCGCGCCATCGACCGCCAGTTTGTCGACGGCACGCCGCGCAACGCCATCGGCGGCACCACCGACCTGGCCGGCACCTCGGGCTACACCTCGAAGTGGCTCAAGTGGGGCGACCACACCTACTATCAGGACCTCGACATCCAGCTCTCGCGCAAGTTCACGAAGCAGTTCAAGCTCAACCTGATGTACATGAACCAGCGCTACAACAAGACCCAGGTGGAGGGCCACGGCGGCATGATCCACAGCGACATCTTCGTCGCCGACGGCAAGTATCAGTTCTCGCCGAAGACCACCCTGCGCGTCGAAGCCCAGTACCTCTCGACGAAGAACGACGAGGGCGACTGGCTCTACGGGCTGGCCGAGCTCTCGCTCGCACCCCACTGGATGCTGACTGTCAGCGACATGTGGAACTGCGGCGACAGCGACCCGCTCTACTATAAGGAGAACACCCACTACCACTACTATCAGGGCCTCATCACCTACAACGTCGGTTCCCACCGCCTGCAGGCCGGCTACGGCCGCACCCGCGCCGGCTACAACTGCTCGGGTGGCGTCTGCCGCTGGATTCCCGCCCAGAAGGGCTTTACGATCAGTTACAACTATAACTTCTAAGCGAAACAAGAAGGAACAGAACCATGAACAGCAAATTCATATCCAGATCGCTTACCGCCTTCTTCGTAGGCTGCAACATCGTTGCAGCCCTGACCGCCTGCTCAAACATCGCCGAGGACGAGCGCATGCTCGTGGTCAGCACCCGCGTCGTCAGCGACTCCATCCCCGAGGAGCCCGTCGAGGTCGACAGCCTCTGGGAGGCCCCCGTCGCCCCGGTGGAGCGCCGCGTGCTCATTGAGGACCACACGGGCCAGAAGTGCCCCAACTGTCCTGACGCCGCCCGCCTGATCCACGACCTCCAGCGGCAGTACGGCCAGCTCATCGTCCCCGTGGCCATCCACTCGCAGATGCAGGGCATCATGGAGCCCGAAGGCCTCGGCAACGAGCTGGGCAACACCTATTATAATTATTGGCACATGGAATACAAGCCCGCCGGACTCGTCAACCGACTGGACGGCGGCGACGGCAAGGTGCTCGACAAGACCATCTGGCAGTTTGCCGTGCCCTTTGCGCTCGAGATGGAGACGCCCCTCGACATCCGCGTCAAGGCCGTGCAGGACGATGACGACGCCACGAAGGCTAAGGTCGACGTGAAGGTCATCTGCGCCCGCGAGGGCCAGTCGGCCGACGGCCGCCTGCAGGTGTGGATCACCGAGGACGGCATCATCGCCGAGCAGGACGACATGGGCACCCACGTGGCCGACTACGAGCACAACCACGTGCTGCGCGCCGCCGTCAACGGCGACTGGGGCGAGCCCGTCAGCGTCAGCGGCTTCGGCGACACCCGCGAATTCAGCTACACCGCCACGCTCAAGCCCGCATGGAAGGCTGAGAACCTCAGCATCGTGGCCTTCGTCTACAACGACGACGAGGTCGTCCAGGCCGTCAGCCGCCCCCTGAAAGTGAACAACTTAAACAACTAAAATTATTATGCGTATGAAAAAATTATTCTTTTATTGTATTTCAATGCTGATGCTGGGCACTGTCGGCGCCCAGGCACAGATTGTGACCGACGAAGAGCTCGACGAGACTTTCCAGTTCGTCGACGAGCTGGGCAACGTCGTGGCCAACGGCTCCACGATCGTTGTCACCGAAATCAACAAGGAGGGCCAGATGATTGTGCCCCTCTACGTCAAGAACACGGCCGGCGAGAAGGCCGCCGTCTCCATGTACGAAGACCTCAGTCAGCAGCCCAACGGCGATTGGCAGACCTGCGCCTTCGGCAACTGCATGAACCTCGAGAAAAGCGGCTATTCAGCCAAGAACATTGTTGCCGAGGACTACAACGCCGACATCCAGACCGAGTGGATTCCCGAGCCAGGTAAGTATGGCACATGGGAAGCCAAACTCCAGATCCACATCTTCAACATCACGACCAAGATGCAGTTCGGCACCCCCGTTCAGCAGCCTGGCAACGAAGTCATCGGCTACGGCCCCGTGGTCACCGTCCGCTTCGAATACAAGGATCCCGATGCACAGCCTGCCGAGACTCACGTCATCTCGCCCTCCACTACTGAGACGCTGGGCCAGAGCGCCGGCTTCGGCAACTATGCCACCGGCAAGCTTGCCGTGTTCAACGAGATACCCGTCAGCGACATCGACATCTTCGACGGCGGTAAGGTCGTGAAGATGCGTGTGGGCCTTGCTGAGGCAGCCGAGATCAGCCATCTCTACATCTACCCCATCTATGGCGGCTATATTCAGGATCCCGTGGTCAGCGAGGAAGTGAGCGGAGGCGCTGCCGGCTGGAACGACTTTGAGCTGTCGACGCCCGTCACGCTCAACATGGAGCAGTGGGAGTCGATCCTCATCGGCTTTGAATACAACCAGGCAACCAATGCCTATCCCCTCTCCATCACCAGCAGCAACTACAGTCTGGTGGTCTATGGCAACCTGGGCCAAGGCGTCTCCTATTATAGCGCCGGCAATGGCGACCTCTCGATTCAGGCCATCGTAGAAAAGACGCTGGACAAGTACAACGTGCAGCCCAGCTATTTCGGCGACTTCGTCCTGAGCCCCGGTGAGTCTGCAAGCGGCTACATGTATCTGCGCAACCGTGGCGCCGAGACCGTCAACAACATCAGCTACACGCTGAACATCGGCGGCACTGCTGGTGCCGAGCAGACCGTCAACGTCAGCAGTGCACTCACCCTGGGCCAGCAGGGCTACGTCGAGATTCCCTTCACGGCCGCCAGCACTGAGGGAACCCAGAACTACGTCGTCACCGTCACGAAGGTGAACGGAGAGCCCAACGTGAACAGCAAGAATGCCGTCGAGGGCCTGCTGGCCACCACGTCGCGCACCGTTGAGCACCGCGTGGCCGTCGAGGAGTACACCGGCACCATGTGCGGCTGGTGCCCGCGCGGCCTCGTGGGCATGGAGAAGATGCGCGCTGAGTACGGCGACAAGTTCGTCGGCATCGGCATCCACCAGTATAACCCGAACACCTATTCCAGCAACAACTACGCTCCCGATGCCATGTATCTCAATGCTGCCACCTATGCCAGCCTGCCCTTCACCGGAGCACCCTCGTGCATGCTCAACCGCATGGTGATGTCCGATCCCTACTATGGCTTCACCAGCCAGAACGGCAGCATCATCAACGACTTCAAGCTGGTCCTCGACGAGCGTGCCCATGCCGGTCTGACCGTGACGGGCGAATGGAATGCCGACAGCACTCAGGTGAAGGCCACAGCCACCATCGACCCGCTGGTCAATGGCGCTGAATACACCATCGAATACGCGCTCGTGGCCGACGGGCTGACCGGCGACGGCCAGGGATGGCAGCAGGTGAACTACTACAACAGTGCCTACGGCCAGTTTAACCGCGCCAGCCAGTTGCCGAGCGACCTCCAGTTCCTCTTCAACGCCGGTGAGATTGTCAACAACCAGTGGGTCGGCTATCGTCCCGTCTTCAACGACGTCTGCATCGCCGGTTCCTATGTGGACTATGAGAACCAGACCGACGAGTTGCCCGCCATGACCGCCGGTCAGACGGTTGAGAACAGCTACACGCTCAGCATGCCGACCTACAGCGTGCTGGCCAAGGCCATCCAGAAGGACAAGGTGTGGGTCGTCGCACTGCTCGTCAACCGCCTCGGCGAGGTGGTCAACGCAGCCAAGGCTCTCATGCCCGGCAGCACTGAAGGCGTCAATGCGTCGCTGAGCGACAATCCTACCGTCCAGAGCCGCTACTCGCTCGACGGCCGCCAGCTGCCCGAGGCCAAGAAGGGCCTGAACATCGTCCGCATGAGCGACGGCACCGTGAAGAAGGTAGTTGTGAAGTAAAATTCAGACGGTGCTTTCAAAAAAGCACTACCTAAACAGGCGATTTCCACAAGGAAGTCGCCTGCTTTTTTATTATTTACATAAAAAATTATAAAATCCATCTTAAGATTATTGTTATTCGGCTGAAAAACAGTAACTTTGCATCGTTAACAGATTCGTAAATCCGTGACCATACTCCCGATTTTCTTGAAAAATCGTGGAGTACACTCACAAAAGTAAGAGATTCTATGTACAAAAGGATATTCGATATTGAGCGTAAACTGGACGAAGGAATGTTCCTGTTCGGTGCCCGCCAGACGGGGCACCTGCCGCACGCTCGTCATCGTTGACGAAATTCAGAAAGTGCCCGAACTGCTGGACGTGGTCCATTCGCTCATGGCGGACAGGGGACTATTCTTCATCCTCAGCGGCTCCAGCGCGAGGAAACTGAAGCGCTCAGGAGCCAACACCCTCGGAGGCCGCGCTATTCCGGAGACGCTCTATCCGCTTGTATGGCCGGAGGTGACCGACTTCCAGATTGACCGCGCCGTGCAGAACGGCATGATTCCCCGCCACTATATGGTAGAGGACGCCACCAAGCGCCTGTCGGGCTACGTGAAGGTTTATCTCGACGAAGAAATCAGAGAGGAGGGCGAGGTGCGCCAGCTCGATGCCTTCGAGCGGTTCATGGAGGTGGCCGCCATCTCGGACGGCGAGATGCTGAACTACACCAACATCGCTGCCGACTGCGGAGTGTCGGCCAAGACAGTAAGATCCTATTTTCAGATTCTATATGACACGCTCATCGGATATGAAATTCCCGCGTTCAGAAAGGAAATCAAGCGTAAGGTTGTGCAGGCACCGCGGTTTTACTACTTCGACGTGGGACTGGCCAACTACCTGATGGGGCGCCACTCGCTCCGACGGGGCACCGACGACTATGGGCACGCCTTCGAGCACCTGATGATACAGGAAATCATGGCATACCGGGGCTACAACGACCGGCGCGACGTCATTTCCTATTGGCACACCTACGACAAAAAGGAGGTAGATGTCATCATCGGTGATGCTCAGGTGGCCATTGAGATTAAATCGACGGAGCATGTTGAGTCCAAGCACAGAAAGGGGCTCAAGGCATTCCATGAGGAGCATCCCCACTGCCGGCTGATGCTTGTGTCGCTCGATCCGATAACCCGTCGGTCGGGCGACGAGGAGCTCGTCTATGTTCTGGACTTCCTGAAGATGCTCTGGGCTGGAGAGATTTTTTAAGCCAGCCGCCCCAATCTGCGCACTGGCCAAATAAAAGTAAAATTCAGACGAAAGATTTGGTGCTTTCAAAAAAAAGCACTACCTTTGCAGGCGATTTCCACGAGGAAGTCGCCTGCTTTTGTATTATATTTGTTTGGACGATGGTGTAATGGTAACACTACAGGTTTTGGTTCTGTCATTCCCGGTTCGAATCCGAGTCGTCCAACCAACAAGAAACGGCGCTTTTTGAAGGTAATATACCCCTATATTACATTCAAGAAGCGCCGTTTCAGTTATTTTTCTTCACGAAATCAGCCGGCTTGATGCCGAACTGCTTCTGGAAACATTTTGAGAAATAAGAGGGGTTGGAGAAGCCGACCTTGTAGCAGACCTCGCTGACGAGATAGCGGCCCTCGCGCAGCAGCACGGCGGCGCGCTTCAGGCGGATGACCTGTATCATCTCGTTGGGGGTGACGTCGGCCAGCGACTTGATCTTGGCAAAGAGTCCGCTGCGGCTGATGCCGAGTTCTTCGGCCAGGAAGCTGACCGAGAGGTCGCTGTTGGCGATGTTGTCCTCGATGAGCTTCGTCATCCGGGTCAGGAACTCGTTGTCGATGTCGCCCAAGGCCATCTCGCCCACTGGTAGGAACGGCTCTGACGAGAACTTCTCGAAGAGCTGGCGACGCAGGCTGATGATGTTGCGGATGCAGGCTTCAAGATACTGCACCGAGAAGGGCTTCTCGACGTAGGCGTCGACGCCGAGGTCCATGCCCTTGACCTTCGAGTCGTCGTCGGTCTTGGCCGTGAGCATGATGAAGGGGATGTGGCTGGTCAGGGGGTTGCGCCTCACCTGACGGCACAGCTCGGCGCCGTCCATGCCCGGCATCATCCAGTCGCTCAGGATCAGGCTGAAGTGGCGGTTGGCCAGCTGGTGGAGGGCCTCGATGCCGTCGCGGGCGGTGACGACGTCGTAGCTGTCCTTCAGGCTGTCGGAGAGGAAGGCGACCATGTCCTCTGCATCGTCGACGACGAGGATGACAGGGCGGCCCTGGCGGGGCTGGTCGGGCTGCGGCTCCGGCCTGGGGGCTGCGGGCGTGCTGACGGCAGGCTGCTGGGGCGCCGCATCCACGGCCGGCGGCATCTCCCCGACGGGCAGGACGACGGTGAACGTGGAGCCGCGGCCCACCTCGGAGTCGACGGCGATGGTGCCGTGATGCAGGTCGACGATGTTCTTAACGATGCTTAGCCCGATGCCAGAGCCCGGCTTATTGTCCTGCGCCTGTAAGAAATGCTCAAAGATGTGCTCGCGGTCGGCCTCGCGGATGCCCACGCCGTCGTCGCTGACGATGATGCGGAAGTGGGCGTCGTCGGGCTCCACCAGGCAGCGCACGGTGACGCTCGTCTTGGTGTATTTGTTGGCGTTGGTCAGCAGGTTGCTCACCACCTTGGTGATGGCCTCGCCGTCGACGATGGCCGTAAAATGTTCGTCGGGATATTCGGCCGTAAACTGCCGACCGCCCTGCTCGATGGTGGGGGCAAAGCGCTCGCAGACGGCCTGCAGCAGCGTGCGGATGTTGGTGGGGGCAGGGCTCACGACCAGCATCTGCTGCTCCACCTTGCGGAAGTCAAGCAACTGATTGACCAGTTCCAGCAGCCGGTGGGCATTGCGGTCGATGACCTTGAGCGAGGCGTTCGACTTCACCTCCTCGCTCAGCTTCTCGAGCGGACCGATAATGAGCGACAGGGGCGTGCGGATCTCGTGGGCCACCATCGTGAAGAACTGCAGGCGGGCCTCGCGCACCTCGCGCTCCTTCTCCTCCGAGAGGCGCTGAATCTCCTGCTGATGACGGCCCTCGGCCCGGCGCAGGCGATAATGGACATACCACCAGACGGCGCCGCCCAGCAGCAGGACGTAGATGAGCTTGGCCCACCAGCTCCACCAGAACGGCGGGCGCACCACGAGGTGCAGCGTGGCCTCATGCGCCGACCACACGCCGTCGTTGTTGGTGGCCTTCACGTGGAGCGTATAGCTGCCGGCGGGCAGGTTGGTGTAAGTGGCCCGAGTCTGGTTGCCCACGTAGTTCCAGTCGCGGTCAAAGCCCTCAAGGCGGTAGGCGTACTGGTTCTTCTCGGGCGAGCAATAGCTGAGCGAGGCAAACGAGAAGGTCAGCATGCGGTTGTCGCCATAGCCGATGACGACCTCCCGGGTCAGCGAGAGGTCCTGGGGCAGGCCCTCGGCCGTGTATTCTTCGTGATTGAGGATGCTCATCGACGTGATATAGACGGGCGGCATCACGCTGTTGACCTTGATGACCTGCGGACTGAAGGTGCTGAAGCCGCTGGTGGTGCCCACGTAGATCTGGCCGTCGCTGGCCTTCATCGCGGCGTTGGGCTGCGCCTGCTCGCCGACGAGTCCGTCCTGGCGGGTGAACATCTGGATGCCCTCGCCGGGCACGTACTTCACGATGCCGCGGTCGGTGGTGAGCCACAGGGCACCGTCGCTCTCGACGATGGCCAGCACGTTCTGCGTCGACGCATCGAGGTGGACGGGCTCAAAGCGGTCAGCCCCGGCGTCGTAGCGGCAGAGGCCGCCCAGCGTCGCGACCCACAGCCGGCCGCTCTCGTCGACGATGGCACTGTTCACCTGATCGTCGGGCAGGCTGGCGGCGTCCTTGTCCGCGTGGCGATACTGCTGCAGCTTGCCTTTGGCGTGGTCATAGCGCCACAGTCCCCCACCCTGCGTCGAGAGCCAGAGGCGGCCTTGGCGGTCTTCGTCGATGTCGGTGGTCATGGCGTGGAGCTTGCCTATACGGATGAAACCGTCGGCGGCCTCGTCGAAGAGGTTCAGCCCCTCCATCGTGGCCACCCATACGCGGCCCTGCGAGTCGCAGAAGATGGCGTAGGAGCTGCTGTTGTCCAGGCTGTGCGGGTCGGTGGCCTGCGTGTAATGCCTGAGCTGTCCCGTCGCCGTGTTCATGCGGACGACGCCGTCGGTGTAGGTGCCTATCCAGAGGTTGCCCTTCGCGTCAAGACAGAGCGCATGCGTGTTATACTCCTGCAACAGCGTGCGCCCGGGATAGTCCGTCAGCCGCTGCTCACGCGGGTCATAGCACATCAGTCCGCCGTCGTCGCTGGCTATCCAGATGCGCCCCTGACGGTCCTCGCAGAAGCGCGAGATGACGTTGCCGCTGAGTCCCGTCTCGCGCGAAAAGGCATGGAAACGGCGACTCACGGGCGAGAAGTAGCTCACGCCGCCGTAGAACGTGCCCGTCCAGAGGCCGCCCTCGGCGTCGCTGATGATGGAGTAGACGAAGCGCTGGTCGGGGGCGTCGTCGCTCAGGCCGCGGCGCCACTGGCCGGTCAAGGGATTGTAGCAGATGATGCCGTCGTCGCAGCCGATGCACAGGCAGTCGTCGGAGCGCTCAAAGAGGGTGTGGATGTGCAGGCCCACCTTGGTCAGCTCGGGCGAGAGCACCTGCTCCACGCGACCGTCGCTGCTGAGCTGCAGCAGTCCGTCTTCCCACGAGCCGAGCCAGAGGCGGCCATCGCGCGTCTGGGTCATGCAGAGCGCATTGCAACGGCTATGGCCGCTCAAGGTCATCGCCTCAAAGCGGTCGTGCAGGCGGTTGAGCTGCGCAAGGGGCTGCCCCTCGGCGTTCGACACCGTCCAGATGCGGTTGTCAGCGTCGACGTAGACCTGCGACACCATGCCGCCCACGCGGTCGAAGCTGTATTGCCGGGCCTGTCCGTCAGCCAGGCACCAGGCGCCCTGCGCGAGGGTGCCCGCCCAGAGGCGGCCCTCCTTGTCGAGCGCCAGGCTCGTCACCGTCGAATGGATGTCCATCGGCAGGCGCTCCACCCTGTCGCCGCGCAAGAGGAAGACGCCCTTCTCCGTGCCCGCATAGATGCCCTCGTCGGTGGCCAGCAGGGCCGACACGTACTGGTTGAAGCCCAGCTCGGGGATGCGGTAGTGCTGCATGTGGATGCCGTCGTAGCGGCAGAGCCCGTTGTCGGTGCCCAGCCAGATGAAGCCATAGCGGTCCTGCACGATGTTGCGCACGGCGTTCGACGGCAGTCCGTCGTCCATCGTAATCGTGCGGTGACGATGGTCGTCGCGCGCCGCCGTCGTCAGCGCCGCCGTCAGGGCAAGGAGGGCAAGGAGCAGGTGTCGTCGCATGCTGGTCGGTATTGTCACTTCACGCGGAAGCGGTAGGGATATTGTCGGGGCTCAGCGGCAGGGCGCGGGCCTTCGTCTTCGGAGAAGCTGTAGAGCTGGCGGTGCTCGGCCGGCGCACCCATGACCACGAGGTAGAGATGGCTGAGCGACTTGCCGCGGGGCACCCGGAACGTCGTCGCGCCGACGGGGCCGTAGATGCTCTCGCCGTCGGTCGTGACGCCGACGAAGGCATGGCGCAGCTGCTGACCGTGGATCTGGATGCTGAACGAGGAGCGCCGCTTCAGGTCGACCTTGTCGTCGAGCAGGATGGCGTTGAAGCCGTAGTCTTCGGGCACGTCGGCAGGCTCATACCACCCGCCGGGCAGCGCATGCAGTTCGGTGTCGAAGGTGCAGGCGTAGGGGCGCGTCTCAAGGCGGGCATGCTGGAAGTCGAAGTTCACGAGGTGCTGATAGCCGCGCAGCATCTCGTCGCAGAAGTCATCCTGCGTGAGACCATACATGCGCTGATAGGTCATCACGGGATCCTCGCCGATGCGGCCCTGACGGAACAGCTCGGCGATGGACTGTCGCCCGTGGAGGTCGCTCCACCACTGGATGACGTAGGGCGAGTGATAGATGTTCTCCATGTGGAGGAAGGCCTTGTGGGTCAGTTTACGGAAGGCCTCGAAGTGATAGTTCTCGTCGCGCAGCCACCAGGGGTTGACCTGCCAGAGCATCCACTGCGAGGTCATCTCGAAGAAGCCCGTGCCGCCCCAGCACTGGCCCACGCTGTCGGCCATGATCTGCGACTGGAGCGAGTGTCCCAGCTCGTGGGCCATACAGTTCATTGTCTTGTCCTGGATGCGGTTGGGGGCCACCCACAGGGCCCCGATGAAGTTGTCGTAAGTGCCGCCGTAGGCTGTGCCGTCGAGCGAATACATCACCATGACCATCATCTTGTAGCGGTCGGCCTTGGAGGGTTGGACGGTCGTTGGTGCGGGGGTGCGGGGGTACGGGGGT
>JAFTGI010000217.1 GCA_017458195.1 Prevotella sp. | reverse complement strand
CTTGAAGGTAATATACCCCTATATTACTTTCGAAAAGCGCCGTTTCCCGCATTTTTGTTGTTTGGAAAGACGGCCGGAAAGTTTGGCTGTTTGTGAATTATTGTGTACCTTTGCAGTCAATTTATGTTATGGAGCGCGGGCGTCCTCGCCCGCACCTGGTGGCGGGCGGGGACGCCCGCGCTCCATAGTGGAACAATAATGATTAGGTGAAATGGATTATCAGTCGATCATCAATAAGTATTATCCTGAGAACGACGCCCTGCGCCGGCTGCTCATGAAGCATTCCCGCCAGGTGGCCGACCGCTGCCTCGCCATCGCCGACCGCCACCCGGAACTGTCGCTCGACCGCCAGTTCCTCGAGGAGGCCGCCATGCTCCACGACATCGGCATACGCTGGTGTCAGGCCCCCTCGATCCATTGCCACGGCACGGAGCCCTACCTGCGCCATGGCCCCATCGGCGGCGAGCTGTTGCGCCGCGAAGGCTACGAGCGCCATGCCCGCGTGGCCGAGCGCCACACCGGGACAGGCCTGCCCGGTCTGGAGCCAGAGACGCCTGAGGAGCAGGTGGTCTGCTATGCCGACAAATTCTACTCCAAGAGCCGCCCCGACCGCGTGCTCACCGTCGACCAGGCCGCCGAGAGCCTGGCCCGCTTTGGCGAGGCGGGCGTCGCGAAGTTCCGCAGATGGGCGTCAATGTTTGAGTGAAAAATGCGTTAAACTATCGTAAACAGCGCATTATTCGGGATTTTCTGTGTACTTTTGCACCGTGAAACGGAAGTCAGTACTATTTCTGATGCTCACGGCTGTCATCGCCCTGCTGGCCGGAGCACCTGCGTCTGCCCTACACGTTCGTGCTTGGGGCGGCGTTCTTGATACCCTGCTGACCGACGACTCCATCCCCCAGGACACGCTCATCGAGACCACCCGCCCGGCTGCCGCAGCCCTGAAGCGCGACACGTCGACGATGGACTCGCTCCAGCTGGCCATCTACAAGCACAACAAGGCCATCGACGACTCGCTGGCCCTCGACTCGCTGAACCGTCAGAAGAAGAACGGCATCGACTCGCCCGTCGAGTTCTCCGCCACCGACTCGCTCATCTATGAGTCGGGCTCGGGCATGGCCCATCTGTTCGGCGACGCCCACGTGAAATATCAGAACATGGACCTCAAGAGCGAGAAGATCTACATGTGCCTCGACTCGTCGCTTGTCCACGCCACCGGCGCGCGCGATTCCGTGACGGGCGAGATGGTCGGCACCCCCGTGTTCCAGATGGGCAGCGACACGTATGAGAACGACACGATGGCCTTCAACTTCAAGACGAAGAAGGGCCTCATCCAGCAGGTCTACACCGAGCAGGAGGACGGATTCCTGACCGCCGAGGTGGCCAAGCGCGGCGCCAACGGCGAGCTGTTCCTGGGCCACGGCCGCTACACCACCTGCGACGACCCGCACCCGGACTTCTATCTGGCCATGTCGCGCGCCAAGGTGCGTCCCGGCAAGGACGTCGTCTTTGGCCCCACCTACCTCGTCGTCTGCGACGTGCCCCTGCCGCTGGCCATCCCCTACGGCTTCTTCCCCTTCACCAAGAGCTACTCCAGCGGCTTCATCATGCCGACCTACGGCGACGAGACCGAGCGCGGCTTCTACTTGCGTGACGGCGGCTACTACTTCGCCCTCTCCGACAAGATGGACCTCAAGCTGATCGGCGAAATCTACACCAAGGGGTCGTGGGGCATTTCCGCCGCCTCGAACTATCGCAAGCGCTATAAGTTCAGCGGCTCCTTCTATGCCAGCTACCAGAACTCCGTGACGGGCGAGAAGAACATGCCCGACTATGGCAAGCAGACCTCGTTCAAGGTGCAGTGGAGCCACCGGCAGGACGCCAAGGCCAACCCCTTCTCCAACCTGTCGGCCTCGGTCAACTTCGCCACGTCGAGCTATGAGCGCAACAACCTCACGTCGATGTATAACCCCCAGTCGATGACCCAGTCGACGCGCACATCGTCGGTCAGCTACAGCACGACCTTCTCGAGCATCGGGCTCAACCTCTCGACCACGATGAACCTCAACCAGAACATGCGCGACTCGACCATCGCCATGACCCTGCCCGACCTGAACCTGAGCATCTCGCGCTTCTATCCCTTCAAGCGCAAGAAGATGGTGGGCAAGGAGCGCTGGTATGAGAAAATCTCGATGTCATATACTGGCCACTTCTCTAACTCCATCACGTCGAAGGAGAGCGAGCTGGTGCACAAGAGCCTCGTCAAGGACTGGCGCAACGGCATGCAGCACAGCATCCCCGTCAGCGCCAACTTCACCATCCTGGGCTATATCAACGTGAACCCTTCGGTGAACTTCACCGACCGCACCTATACAAACAAGGTGATGCGAACGTGGAACGACGTCACACAGCGCGAGGTGCTCGACACGCTGAACGGCTTCTACAACGTCTACAACTGGAACATGAGCCTCTCGGCCTCGACGAAGCTCTACGGCTCATACATCCCCTCGCGCAAGCTCTTTGGCAACAGGATCGACCGCATCCGCCACGTGCTCACCCCGCAGGTCAGCCTGTCGTATGCGCCCGACTTCAGCGCCTCGCGCTACGGCTACTATGAGACCTATCAACGCACTGATGCCCAGGGCAACGTGACGCTCGTCGAGTATTCGCCCTACCAGGGCCAGCTTTACGGCGTGCCCGGCAAGGGCAAGACGGGCAGCATCTCGTTCGACCTGGGCAACAACCTGGAGATGAAGATCCGCGACCGCAACGACTCGCTCAAGAAAACCAGCCTCATCGACGAGTTCGGCGGCTCCATGTCCTACAACATGTCGGCGAAGACACGCCCCTGGAGCGACCTCTCCACGCGGCTCCGACTGAAGCTGACCAAGCGCTATACGCTCAACCTGAACGCCGTCTTTGCAAGCTACGTCTACGAAGCTGACTCTGTGGGGGCCACGCCCCGCATCAGCGACCACAAGACCTATTGGGGCATGGGCAAGATCGGCCGCTTCCAGGGCATGTCGCAGAACTTCTCCTACACGCTCGACAACAACAAGGTCATGAACGTCATCAAGTGGCTGAAGGGCGAGCGGCCCGAAAAGAAGAAGGACCGCGACGAGGATGACGAATGGGACGAGGAGGATGAAAACGAGGTCGACACCAACCTCGACCGCGACCTGGAGCGTGGCAAGCACGGCGCCGAGCGCAAGAAGAGCGACAAGGCCGACACGGACGAGGACGGCTACATGACCTACTCGCTGCCCTGGTCGCTCAGCTTCGGCTATGGCATCACCATGCGCGAAAACCAGGACCGCTCGAAGTTCAACTACCAGACGATGCGCTATCCCTATAAGTTCACGCAGAACCTCAACGTCAGCGGCAATGTGCGCATCAGCGACGGATGGAACATCTCCTTCTCCTCCGGCTACGACTTTGAAAACAAGAAAATCTCGATGACCACCGCCTCGCTGTCGCGCGACCTGCATTGCTTCAACATGTCGTGCTCGGTCGTGCTGGCGCCTTACACCAGCTACAACTTCTCCTTCCGTTGCAATGCCTCGACCCTGACCGATGCCCTGAAGTATGACAAGCGGTCGAGCTATTCCAACAGCGTGCAGTGGTACTAAAAAACTTTATGTGATGCTGAGCAGACGGTTCAGGTCGGGCTGCTCGCCGACGACCCAGATGATGTCGCCCTGCTCGAAGCGGCGGTCGGCCCTGACCAGCGAAAGATTCTCCTTGCCTTCCTCGATGCCGACGACCATGCAGTTGTAATGGTCGCGAATGCCGCTTTCCTGAAGCGTCTTGCCCACAAAGGGACTCTTGGCCGTGACTATGAGCTGGCGCAGCTTCATCTCGCGCAGTTCAATGTCGGGGTCTTCGCCGACGAGGTCGTGCTCAATGGCATGAGCCACTACGGCCAGCTGCTCGTCGCTGCCGATGACCTGGATGCGGTCCATCGGAAAGAGACGTGCGTCGCCGTCAGGGATGTTCTGACGGTTGCTTCCCCGCAGGATGCTGCTCACGTGGACGCCGTAGTTGCGGCCCAGGTTGAGCTCCCGGAGCGACTTGCCCACCCAGCTGGAATTCTGCGGGATGTCGAAGTCGGCAATGTGGATGTCGCGGTCGAGCAGACGGCCCTCGTAGAGCGGGCGGCGTGTGCCGTGCACCTGTGCCTGGATGTCGCGCGAGCGGAGGTTGTTGATGAACAGCCGCTCGAGCAGGATGCTGCGCCGCTTGATGCTGCGCGAGAAGATAATGAGCACCATTGCCAGCAGGCCCAGTGTGAGCATCATGGCCGGCGCAAAGTGCGTGAGCCGCTGGCAGATATAGAAGACGAAGCCGATGGCAAT
>JAFTGI010000216.1 GCA_017458195.1 Prevotella sp. | reverse complement strand
GAGACAAGCCTGAATCAGGTTGTGGGCCAACTGCTCGAACTTGGCGCGGGTCAGCGTTTTCACCAGGTGCTTGGGCACGCCGCCAACGGGCATGATGTAGGGGAGGTTGATCTCCGTAGACGTGGTCGACGACAACTCAATCTTGGCCTTCTCGGCAGCTTCCTTCAGGCGCTGCATGGCCATTGGGTCTTGCGTCAGGTCGGCGCCCTCGTCGTTGCGGAACTCCTGCACGAGCCAGTCGATGATGACCTGATCGAAGTCGTCGCCGCCGAGGTGGGTGTCACCATTGGTGCTGAGCACCTCGAACACGCCGCCGCCGAAGTCGAGAATCGAGATATCGAACGTACCGCCACCGAGGTCGAAGACGGCAATCTTCATGTCCTTGTTGGTCTTGTCAATACCGTAAGCCAGAGCGGCAGCCGTCGGCTCGTTGACGATACGACGCACGTTCAGGCCTGCAATCTGTCCGGCCTCCTTGGTGGCCTGACGCTGCGAGTCAGAGAAGTAGGCAGGCACGGTGATGACGGCATCCGTCACCTCCTGGCCCAGGTAGTCCTCGGCGGTCTTCTTCATCTTCTGAAGCACCATGGCCGAAATCTCCTGCGGCGTGTACTTGCGGCCGTCGATGTCGACGCGCGGATAGCCGCCTTCGTTCACGACAGTGAAAGGTACGCGCGAGATTTACTTCTCCGTCTGCTGCCAGGTTTCACCCATGAAGCGCTTGATCGAGTAGACCGTCTTCTTCGGGTTCGTGATGGCCTGACGCTTGGCGGGGTCGCCCACCTTACGTTCGCCGCCGTCGACGAAACCGATCACGGAAGGCGTCGTGCGCTTGCCTTCGCTGTTAGCAATCACAACCGGCTCGTTGCCTTCAAACACGGCCACGCAGCTGTTGGTTGTACCTAAGTCAATACCAATAATTTTTCCCATAATTTCTTTATTTTTTAATTGTTATTATTCAAGTTGTCAACCATGAAATAACAAAACGTGTGCCAATCCGTCGGGAATGACACACGTCTGCCAAGTTGTCAGTTGCAGGGCGTGGCCTTATGCCTGCTGCTCTGTCAGTTTTTCCATGATCTGTGCCTCCAGCTCGTCGCAGAGCTCGGGGTTGTCCTTCAGCAGCTGCTTGGTGGCGTCGCGACCCTGCGCCAGCTTGGCCTCGCCGTAGCTGAACCATGAGCCGCTCTTCTTGATGATGCCATACTCCACGCCGAGGTCGACGATCTCGCCGACCTTCGAGATGCCTTCGCCGAAGGTGATTTCGAACTCAGCCTTGCGGAAGGGGGGAGCCACCTTGTTCTTGACGACTTTTACGCGGACCTGGTTGCCGATGACCTGGTCGCCGTCCTTGATCGAGGTGACGCGGCGGATGTCGAGTCGCACGGAGGCGTAGAACTTCAGGGCGTTGCCGCCGGTGGTCGTCTCGGGATTGCCGAACATGACGCCGATTTTCTCGCGCAGCTGGTTGATGAAGATGCAGGTGGTGTTGGTCTTCGAGATGGTCGACGTCACCTTGCGCAGGGCCTGGCTCATCAGTCGGGCATGCAGACCGACGGCCGAGTCGCCCATGTCACCTTCGATCTCTTTCTTCGGCGTCAGGGCGGCGACGGAGTCGATGACGATGATGTCGATGGCGGCAGAGCGGATCAGCTGGTCGGCAATCTCGAGTGCCTGCTCGCCGTTGTCGGGCTGCGAGATGAGCAGATTATCGACGTCGACGCCCAGTTTCTGGGCATAGAAGCGGTCGAAGGCATGCTCCGCGTCGATAAAGGCGGCGATGCCGCCGGCCTTCTGTGCTTCGGCGATGGCGTGGATGGCCAGCGTCGTCTTACCGCTCGACTCCGGACCGTAGATCTCGATGATGCGCCCCTTAGGATAGCCGCCCACGCCGAGCGCAGCGTTGAGCGCGATGGATCCCGAAGAGATGACGTCGACGTTCTCAATCTGCTCGTCGCCCATGCGCATGATGCTTCCCTTGCCGAAGTCCTTCTCAATCTTCGACATGGCGGCCTGCAGGGCTTTCAGTTTTTCGCTCTGTGGGTTGAGGGCCTCGCCCTCGTTTTCTTTCTTAGCCATAAGTACTTTTTTTATTGTTTTTAAAATTAATTTTTCCTAGGCTTTCCTATTATTATAGCTCCAAGTCGCCGTCGTGGATCTCGTGCCAGGGGAGACCCTGCTTCATGAGCTCGGCCATGAAGGGATCGGGATCGAACTCCTCGACATTGTGGACGCCGGGCTTGCGCCAGAGACCCTTGCAGAACATCATCGCGCCAATCATGGCAGGCACGCCGGTGGTGTAGCTGACCCCCTGCATGCCGGTCTCCTCGTAGGCTGCGCGGTGCGAGCAGTTATTATATATATAATAGGTGTGCTCCTGACCATCCTGGCCGATGCCGCGGATGCGACAGCCAATCGAGGTCTGTCCCTCGTAGTTCTCGCCCAGATCCTGCGGGTTGGGCAGCACGGCCTTGAGGAACTGCAGGGGGACAATCTTCACTTTGACCATTGAACCTTGACCATTGACCATTGAGTCGGCCAGCGGGGCTTCGTAGACAACCTCGTCGATGCGGCTCATACCGATGTTCTGGATCACCTCGAGGTGCTTCAGATACTGCTGGCCGAAGGTCATCCAGAAGCGGGCGCGCTTAATAGTCGGATAATTGATGACGAGCGACTCGATCTCCTCGTGGTGCAGCAGATAACTGTCACGCGGGCCGATCTCGGGGTAGGTCAGGTCCTTGTGGATCTCGAGCGGCTCGGTCTCCACCCACTGCCCGTTCTCCCAGTAGAGACCCTTCTGTGTGATCTCACGGATATTGATTTCGGGGTTGAAGTTGGTGGCAAAAGCCTTGTGGTGGTCGCCGGCGTTGCAGTCGACGATGTCGAGATACTGCAGCTCCTTGAAGTGATGCTTGGCGGCGTAGGCCGTGAAGATGCTGGTGACGCCCGGGTCGAAGCCGCAGCCGAGGATGGCCGTCAGACCGGCCTGCTCGAAGCGCTCGCGATAGGCCCACTGCCACGAGTACTCGAAGTGGGCCTCGTCCTTGGGCTCATAGTTGGCCGTGTCGAGATACGAGCATCCGCAGGCCAGGCAGGCGTCCATGATGGTCAGGTCCTGATAGGGCAGGGCAAGGTTGACCACCAGGTCCGGCTTGTAGCTCGCGAAGAGCGCTTTCAGTTGCTCCACGTCGTCGGCGTCCACCTGTGCTGTCTCGATGGGCATGGTGTAGCCCTTTTTGTGGATGGCCTCGACCAGCGCGTCGCACTTCGCCTTGCGCCTTGAGGCAATCATGAATTCAGTAAACACTTGCGGATTCTGTGCAATCTTGAATGCCGCTACGGTTGCGACGCCACCGGCGCCGATCATCAGTACTCTGCTCATTGTTCTATGTTCTTCTTTTATGGTTTGTTGTTTTTTCCTGTTGTCGCGCTGCGCGTACCAGAAGTCGATCATGTCGCCCCGCTCGCCTTCCTTGCGGTTGGCGACGGTGTCGTCGAAATTACGGTTGAGCTTGAAAATCTTTCCCATTGCGATAATTATTGGTTCGGCAAAGTTACAAAAAATCATCCAAACGGCAAAACTATCGGCTGATTATTTGTTTCTATACGATTTCACCGGGTAATAAAGGTTGTCGGTAGGGTCGGATAAAACTAATATTGCGACGCAGATTTGGTTTTCTCTAAGCTAATTACTCTTCGGGGCGGATTTCGTCGGCTTTGATGCCGAGGGCCGACATCAGCGAATAGCCAAGGATTTCCTGACGGAACTGACCGCCGGGCATGGGCTGCATGGCAAACAGCGTGATATGCTTGTCGACGGCGTCGGCCTTGCGGATCGTCGCGGCCACCGACGAGTAATGCTGCTCGTCGGGCACTACCATGATGCGCTTGACGGCCGGCTGTGACAGGAGGAACGAGAGAGTGTCGTTCAGCAGCTGCTGCTTGTCGGCGACGGCTTCGGTCGGAATGCAGTTGAACACGAACTCGCCCAGCGTACTCCTGAAGGCCTGGCCGCTGAGTTCGCTGTCGTAGTGAGCCGGGGCGAAGTTGCGCAGCTCCGGCCGGTCCTTTTCGTGGATGAGGATGACGTTGGTCTGGTGGTCGCCCTTGCGCAAGCCGCCGTCGAGTGCGATGCACTCTGTCCAGCGGGCCATGTCGGCCTGGGGGATTCGACGTCCGAGCATCCGCTCAAAATTGACGATGAGGTCGAAGGCTACGCGGTCAACGTGGTCGGCATCGACCAGGATGATGTTCTCTGTCCACTGAGGTGATTGCTGTGTATTCATTGGATTGTCTGATTTATGGGGCAAAATTACAAATAATAGTTGGAATGGCAAAGAATAGAGCGAAGAATTGACATAAATCAAGGAATGGGTCAGATTTTTGGGGTGAAAAATCAAATTGTAGTGCCCTATGCCAGGAAATACACGTACCTTTGCAGCCGAAAACGAAGAAGCTATAAATAAATGAAAAGTATCTTAGAAGGACGCCCGGCCCTTGAGGCTGAGGTCATGAAGATTGCAGAAGTTGCAGGCTATCTTTGGCAGAACGGATGGGCTGAGCGCAACGGCGGTAATATCACTGTGAACGTCACTGACCTGGTGGACGACGAGATTCGCCGCCTGCCCGCTATCAGCGAGGTCAAGCAGATTGGCGTCGTTCTGCCTGCACTGAAGGGCTGCTATTTCTATTGCAAAGGAACGGGCAAGCGCATGCGCGACCTGGCCCGATGGCCGATGGACAATGGCTCCGTGATTCGTATTCTGGACGACTGCGCCTCGTATGTCATCATTGCCGACAACGCCGTGATGCCGACGAGCGAGCTGCCCAGCCACCTGACCGTCCACGCCCACCTCATCGAGAGCGGTTCGCCCTATAAGGCTACAGTCCACACGCATCCCATTGAACTCGTCGCCATGAGCCACAACCGCGCTTTCCTGGGCAAGGATGTGCTGACGCGGATTCTGTGGTCGATGATTCCCGAGACGAAGGCTTTCTGCCCACTGGGCCTCGGCATCGTGCCCTACACGCTGCCCGGCTCGAACGAGCTGGCTGAGGCCACACTCCGTGAGCTTGAGGACTATGATGTGGTGATGTGGGAGAAGCATGGCGTCTTCGCCAAGGGCCTCGACGTGATGGATGCCTTCGATCAGATCGACGTGCTCTCGAAGAGCGCTAAGATTTACATCAACGCCCGCGCCATGGGCTTCGAGCCTGAGGGCATGAGCGACGAGCAGATGAAGGAAATGACGCGCGCGTTCAATCTGCCGCGATGAGATAAATGATTCAGAAAGGAGAAAGCATAGTTTTAAGGATAATAAAAACAACTACTGACTACATATAATCATTATTACTTACTATTTAGTGAAACAAAGAGCCCCCGCCGCTGAGAAGCGCCGGGGGCTTAAACTTACTGTTTAGGTAAAGGGGTGGGGGAGAGATTTACTCGCCCACCACAATCACTACGCGGTTGTCGTCGTTGTTGGCAAACGGCTGCACGGTGTCGCCCTTTGAGTCGGTCGAGATGCGGTTGGCCTTGATGCCCTTCTTGACGAGCAGGTTCTTCACGGTCTTCACGCGCTGGTCGGCCAGACGCTTGTTGATAGCGGCCGTACCCGTGCCCTTGTCAGCATAGCCGACGAGCGAAATCTTGGCGTTGGGGTTCTCGTTGGCAAACTTCACGATGGCGTCGATCTTGCCGTTCTGAGCATCGGTGACGTCGCTCTTGGCCAGGTCGAAGAAGATGTTCTCGGCCACCTTGGCGGGCTTCACGACGGGTTTCGGCTCTTCCTTCTTGGGCTGGGGGGCGGGCTTCTTCTCCTCAACGACGGGCTGGGCAGGAGCAACCTCGGCCTTGGGCTCTTCGACAACCTCGGCAACGACGGGAGCAGCTACGGGAGCCACCTTCTTAGCCTTCTTGAAGCCGAACTTGTAGGTGATGCCGGCCATGGCGTAGGGCCACCACTTGTTGTTGTCGTGCAGACCTTCGTTCTTCTGGCGCTCATAGTTTGTACCACCCTCCAGGTTGAAACTGAAGTTCTTGGCGATGTTGAAGTCGAGCTGTCCGCCGACCTTCCATGCTGTGTTCCAGCGGTCGCCGCCCTCAGCGGTGCTGTAGGCGTAGTTGTCGACCCATGAGTGAGGAACGGCCAGGTTGAAGGGGGCTCCGGCAATGGCAATCACGTTGACGAAATTGTTGCGGTTGGGGAAGAACACGTTCGACAGGTTGAACAGCATGTCGAGGTCGATGTTGCCGACCTTGCTCTTGTAGTCAACGCCATCGGCCGTCCAAGTGCTTCCGTTAGCCTGCAGGCGCAGACCGAACACCTGGGTAAAGTTGTAGCCGAGGTTGATGGCGGCCATGGGGCTCCACTTGCGGTCGATACCTTCGCCGTTGTAGGCTCTCATCACACCACCCTGCACACCGACGAAAGCGTGAGGATAATAGCTCTCTTCCTGAGCGTTCATGTTGATGGCAAAGAACATAGCCATCGCAGTTAGTAAGAATTTGTACTTCATAAATAATTGTTTATATAATTAAATGTCATTTAATTCACGTGCAAAGATAATGCGTTTTTTCGTACAAAACAAATTTTTGTGACGAAAAAACGCATTTGTCAGTGAAATCGATTGCTTTTTTGCCTCTATTTGAGCATTTTGGGACTAAAATAAGGCAAAACGGAACGTTAGTGCTGCAAGTTTCTTCAGAACTCCTCACCGTAGCGCTCCTTGACGATGTCGTCGAGTGAGCGGCCGCGCGTGTTAGGCATCCCGAGGAGGCCGACGACGAGCGAGATGGCGAGCAGTGCAATCATGCAGTAGGCAGCGATGGTGAAGCCCTCGCCGTTCTCACCGTAGATGAAGGTGAAGACGAGTCCCCACAGGGCCGACAGACCTCGCACGATGAAGAACATCAGGCCCTGGGCGCCGGCACGGAACTTGGCTGGGAAGAGCTCTGAGCCCCACAGGGCATAGAAGATCTGCACCGAACTGCCGTTGTTGATGCCCCAGAGGATGGTGAACAGCCAGATGCCGCCGATGGTCGATACGCCGCCGCCGATGATGAGCAGCCAGGCCGTCAGTGCTGCTACGAGTCCGAAGACGTAGAAGAAGCGGTGGGCCACCTTGTCGACGAAGAACGAAACGATGAACGTGGTGACGACGACGAAGACCCAGCTGACGCAGCTCAGCATGTTGGCCGTCTCGTTGCTCAGGCCGCCTGCAGTTTCGTAGATGTGGGGCATGAAGAAGCCCATCACCGAGGCCACGAGATTCCACGTCAGGTAGATGCATGCCAGGAAGGCAACGGTGCGCACGGCGATGCGGTTGGTGAACAGCATCTTGATGTTGTCGACGATGCTGCTGTTCTTGCCTGCGTCTTTCTGAGCGGTGTATTCGGCGCTCTCCTCGAGCTGGCGCTGCAGGGTCCATGCGACGAAGGCCACGATAAAAAGGGTCAGGAACACCACGCGGGATGAGAACACCTCGACCATGGCTTGAGCGGCGTCGGCGCCGACGATGGCGTGGGCCAGCGACTCCACGGGGCCGTAGAGCAGTCCGCCCGGAGCGAGCAGCATGCCGAAGAAGAGGATGAACATCGGGCCCAGTCCCCACGACATCTGCGAGATGCAGATGTTGCGGCCGCGGTTGTTGACCTCCGACGACTCCGAGATGTAGGTCCATGAGGCGGGCACGCCGATGCCGACCGAGATGCCCGTGATGAGGAATCCGGTGAGCAGCATGGGATAGCTGAAGGAGAACATCACGATGAGCACGCCGAGCATGTAGACCAGCAGGTTGTAGGTGAAGATGAACTTACGCCCGAACTTGTCGGCCAGGAACCCGCCGATGATGGCACCGATGGCGGCGCCCAGGGCGTTGGCGCTGAGGGCGTTGAGCCATCCGAGGTGCATCTCTGACAGGCCGAGATAGTTCTGCCACAGCGTGATGCCGCTGGAGCCGGCCACGATGGCGCCGGCGTCGAGGTAGTTATTGAGAGACACCGCGAGGGTGCTCTTCAGACTGCTTTTCTTTGCCATTTTTCTTCTTTTGCTTTTGTTTTTTTGGCGTTATTCCGGGATTCCGTTATTCCGGGATTCCGTTATTCCGGGATTCCGAATTATCTGCAGACGATGTCGCACTTGATGTTCAGGATCTTGGCGACCTTGAGGATGGTGTCGGCATGATGGCCGACGGCAGCTGCCATGTGGTGGGTCGGACCGGCCTCGCTCCACTTGTTGACGAACTCGCGGCAGGGCAGCGAGAACTTCGTGCGCATGTTGGTGTCGCCGAACATGAAGATGGGGCCTTCCTCGTTGACGCCCTCGGCCACGACGAACTTGAAGATGCCGTTGCGGTCCTGCGTGATGGCCAGATACGTGACGGGGCCGGTGGGCGGATAGAACTGCGTCAGATAGCCGCCGCCGGTCTTGCCGTGGAACACGGGCACGATCTTCATCGTCGGCTTGTGTGCCTGCGAGATGTCGAAGTCGCCGGAGCCCGAGTGTCCGATGATGCAGATGTCCTTCGGGAAGTCGATGCTGTACATCTCGGCCAGGGTGCCCGTGCCCGAGATGGTCTTCAGGATCGACATGGCCATGGCCACCTTCATGTCGCCCTCGACGGCGCAGGCCGTGTGCTGCTTGATGAGCATCGAGAAGGCGGGGATCAGCATCGAGTCGAGCTTGCCGGCCACGCCCTGTGCAAAACCGGCATAGTGGGAGGCAATCATGCCGAGCTTCTCGTCCTTGACCCACTGCTCGAAGGCCACGACGTACTTGGCCATGTCCCAGACCTTTTCGATCGTGCCGCCGCCCTCAATCTCGAACGTGTCGAGAATGTCCTGAGCCTTGGCGCGGATAGCCTCTTCGTCAGTGATATTGTCGGCGATGGCCCACATCTGTTCCCAGTCGAACTGCTTGGTGTAGACGAACATGCGGTGGTAGAGGTTGGTCTCGTCGATGTAGAGGTCCATCATGCCGGGGTAGGGGCGACCGATCTGAGCGATGTTCGTGTCGCGGAAACGGCGGCGTACCTGAGCGGCGCGGCACCAGTCCTCAATCTCGCTTTGCACCTCGGGGTCGCCACCCTCGACGACGCCGGTGATGACGGCCGAGCGTTTGCCGGCGCGGTTCAGGTCGGCCACCATCTCGCCGATGGCACCGCAGGCATAGAGCTCGCCCAGCCACGTCGGGATGTCGGTCTTGTCGTAGTCGGGTGCCAGCTTCTTCTGCACGTTGACGATGACGACGGGCACGTCGAGGTCGCGCACGGCGGGCAACATATTATAAGAGGTGCAGTAGGTCAGCATCTGCAGGATGACGAGGTCGACGTCGGCAGCGCGGAACTTGTCGCCGGCCTCCATCGACTGCTCCTTGGTGGTCACCATGCCGCCGTCGATGATCTCGATGGTGTCTGGCAGGGTCTTCTTGAAGTCTGCATACTGCTGCTCGAACTCAGGGACGAGCTGCGGGAACTGCGGCAGGTAGGCCTGCAGCGCAATTGAAAAGACGCCCACGCGGGCTTTGGTCTCAACTAATGGTTTTGCCATAATTTTTTATTTGTTTGTTATTGTTAGATATTTCTCAAAAGCTGCGTCCCACTGAGCCTTGTCCTGCGGCTCATAGCGCACGAGGTTCACCGAGTTGGCGATGATGCGGCGCATCTGCCAGATGTCGCTGACCAGACCGGCACCTTTGGCCTGAAGCATGATGTTGCCGAGGGCGGTGCCCTCCTGCGGGCCGGCCAGGACGGTGACGCCCGTGGCGTTGGCCGTGAACTGGTTGAGGTATTTGTTGAGCGAGCCACCGCCGATGATGTGGAGCACGTCAAGGCGGAACGGAGCGAACTCCTGCAGCCACTGGAACACCTGACGATAGCGCAGGGCCAGCGAGTCGAAGATGCAGCGGCACAGCTCTCCCGGCGTCTCAGGCACGGGCTGGCCCGTCTCGCGACAATACTGCTGAATGGCGCCGATCATGCTCGTCGGGGCTGCAAACAGCTGATTGTCAGGCTCGATGAGCGAACGGAAGGGCTCGACGCTCATGGCCTGCCCCTGCAGTTCGGGATGGCTCAGCCGGCGCACCTCCTCGGGCCACTCCAGGCGGCAGCGCTCATAGAGCCACATGCCGCAGATGTTCTTCAGGAAGCGCGTGGTGCCCTCTGCGCCGCCCTCGTTGGTGAAGTTGCGCTCATACGAGAGGTCGTTGATGATGGCCTGGCGCGTCTCGATGCCCATCAGGCTCCACGTGCCGCTCGACAGGTAGGCAAACTGCTCGTCCTTGGCCGGTACGGCGGCGACGGCAGAGCCCGTGTCGTGGCCGGCGACGGCGACGACGGGCACGGGGCCCAGGCCGGTCAGCTGCTGCACCTCGTCGGTCAGCACGCCGATGACGGTGCCGGGCATGACCATGCGGCCGAACTTCGAGCGGCTCAGCCCCACCGACTGCAGCAGGCGCTCGTCGAGCTGCCCCGTGCGGGGGTCGAGCATCTGCGAGGTCGAGGCGATGGTGTATTCGCACACCTCGTTGCCCGTCAGCATCCACGACAGGGCGTCGGGCACGAACAGTATCTTCTTTGCACAGGTCAGGGCCGAGTTCTGCTCGCGGCGCATGGCATAAAGCTGGAACAGGCTGTTGAAGTTCATCAGCTGGATGCCGGTGATGTCGTAGACTTCGCGTCGCGAGATGACGTGGCGCAGGTAGTCGTCCATGGCGCTGAACGTCACGGGGTCGCGATAGGCGCGGGGATTGCGCAGGATGGCCCCGTCGTCGCCGATCATGACGAAGTCGACGCCCCAAGTGTCGATGCCGATGGAGCTGATCCTGAGACTGCGTCGGGCAGCCTCCTTCAGTCCGCGGATGATTTCGAAGTAGAGCCCCTGGATGTCCCAGTAGTAGTGGCCTCCCTGCACGATGAGGTTGTTGGGGAAGCGCGTCAGCTCCTCCAGATTGCAGCGCCCGTCGGCAATGCTCCCGACGATGGTGCGTCCGCTGGTGGCACCAAGGTCAACCGCAAAGAAATATGTCTTATCTTCCATATATTTTTTGTTTTGTTAGCAGCGAGTTTGTATAGTTGTGTGCAAAATTACAGCAAATTTGTGTTTTTCGACATAAATCTTTGACATTAAAACCTGCTTTTTTGATTTTTTTGTCGTACCTTTGCGGGCAGAAAATTGTATAATCCTTAAATTAGCAAACAGATATGACAACACTGACTGTAATGATCATTGCGCTGTTCATCGTGGGCTACCTGTGCATAGCCATCGAGAGCGTGACGGAAATCAACAAGGCGGCCATCGCCCTGCTGATGTGTGTGGGATGCTGGACGCTGCTCATGGTGGCCCCCGGCGCGTATTTTCCTGAGGTGCCGGCCGAAGGGCTGGTGGGCCATGTCAGCGGACTGATCCAGCACCACCTGGGCGACACGGCCTCGACGCTGTTCTTCCTGATGGGCGCCATGACCATCGTCGAGATTGTCGACTCGAACGGCGGCTTCAACTTCGTGCGCGACACGATGAAGACGCGCTCGAAGCGCAAGCTGCTCTGGCGCGTGGCCTTCATGACCTTCTTCCTCTCGGCCATCCTCGACAACCTGACCACCTCGATCGTCATGATCATGGTGCTGCGCAAGCTGGTGCAGAGCCGCGAGGAGCGCCTCGTCTACGCCGCGCTCATCATCATTGCGGCCAACTCGGGCGGTGCCTTCTCGCCCATCGGCGACGTCACGACGATCATGCTCTGGATCAAGGGCGTCATCACCACGCAGGGCGTCATCACCGAGATCTTCCTGCCGTCGCTCATTTCGATGGTCATCCCAGCCCTCATCCTGCAGACGCAGCTGCATGGCAAGTTCGACAAGGAGCAGAACCTCGTGGTCGGCGAGGTCAGCGCCTTCACCAAGGCCCAGCGCGACATCATCTTCTGGTTGGGCGTCGGCGGTCTCGTCTTCGTGCCCATCTTCCGCGCCCTGACCGACCTGCCGCCCTTCATGGGCATCCTCCTCGTGCTGGGTGTGCTCTGGACGGTGACGGAGATCTTCCACCGCGACCGCGGCGAGGAGGACACGATGGCACGCCGCGTCAGCGACCTGCTCTCGCGCATCGACCTCTCTACGATCATGTTCTTCCTGGGCATTCTCATGGCCGTGGCCGTGCTCGAGGAGATCGGCACCCTGACGGCCCTGGGCCAGTGGCTCAACGACGTCACGTCGGGCAACCACTACCTCGTGACGGGCATCATCGGTGTGCTCTCGTCGATTGTCGACAATGTGCCGCTCGTGGCCGGAGCCATGGGCATGTATCCCGTGGCCGAGGTGGGCGACATGGCCGTCGACGGCATCTTCTGGCAGTTGCTGGCCTACTGTGCCGGCGTGGGCGGTTCGATGCTCATCATCGGTTCGGCCGCCGGTGTCGTCGTCATGGGCTTGGAGAAGATCACGTTCGGGTGGTACATGAAGCGCATCACGTGGATTGCCTTCACGGGCTATCTGGCCGGCATCCTCTGCTACTGGCTCGAGAAAATGGTGTTCTGATGTTTTGGAAAGAAATTTTGGGAAATTAAGGGTAATTGGCTGCGCACTATCCGGGAGCCTAATAATTTCCCCTAATTTCCCAAAATTTCTTTCCTAAAAAGAAGACTTACCAAATTCGATTTTGTTTAATTTTGAGTCTGAAAAGCGACTAGTCACAGCCGCAGGTCACTTGGCTTGCGGCCGGTCTTCTGCTTGAACTTCGACGAGAAATAGTCGGGCGAGTCGAAGTTCAGGCGGTAGGCTATCTCCTTGATACTCATGTCGGTCGTCGTCAGCAGCTCCTTGGCATGCTGCAGCCGCAGGTCCTGCTGATAGGTGGCCGGCGAGAGCCCCGTGTGCTCCTTGAAGAGCTTGCGGAAGTTAGAGTAGCTGACGCCCAGCTCCTCGGCCAGCTCCTGGATGGTCAGCGTGCTCTCGAGCGACTCGCGGATGCGCAGCCGGGCGCGGTTGATCATGTCGACGTGGCTCTGGTTGCGGTTCTTCAGCTCGATGTTGCGCTCTAATGAGTACATCCGCCCGATGAGGTGGTTGACGATGCCCGCCATGAGCTGCTGCGAGTAGGCCGCCTCCTCCTGCGCCGTCTTCATGGCTGTGCGGAACAGTCCTACGAGCACGTCGCTGAAGCCGACGTGGTAGATTGGCTTCTGCGGCGAGAGGAAGCCCGCCCTGACGCGGTCGTCCATGTTGTGACCGCGGAATCCGATCCAGAATTTCTTCCAGCCGCGCGAGCTGAGCGGGTGGTAGGAGTGCCATTCCCCGGGGAAGAGCAGGAAGATGTCGCCCTCGCGCAGCCGGGCCTCGCGGATGTTCCGCGTGTGGAGCACGCCCTCGCCCTCGATGATGTAGAGCAGCTGGTATTCGTTGAGCGTGCGCCCCTTGTCGACGTCGAAATAGTAGCCGTCGGCATGGCCGTGGGTAGGATAGCTGTCGCCGGGGTTGATCTCCTCGTAACCGACGGTCGTAGTGACGAGCCCCCACAGCTCGTCGCGCTCGCTGGCCAGCATGTATTTACTCGTCTGTGTTGACATAGGCTTGTGTCTTTTTGCAGGTTAGTGTAGGATTCCTATTTGTTCATCAGCTTGCGGGCTTCCTGCCCCATCTTGACGATGTAGACGCCGCGGCCCAGCTGGCGCATGTCGTAGGTGGCCGAGCGGGTGGTCGTGAACAGCTGTTCGCCTTTGGTGTTGTAGAGGGTGATGCGCTCGCCGTCGGCCACGGTCAGCCGCAGCTGTCCGTCCTCCACTTTCATTTCCGAGCGGCTCCGGCTGACGGTGGCGATGCCGGCCGACGTCTGCGAGAAGAACATCTTCTCGAGCGAGGCCAGCGGCAGACGCTGTTCCGTGCCGGTGGTCAGGTGGAGCACCATGTCGCTCGCGTCGAATGTGATCTTGTCAATCTGGTTCACCTCGACGCTCTGCTCCGAGCCTGTCTGTGTGATGGTCAGGTAAGCATAGTTGTCGGCCGTGGCGTGCATGCCGATGAGCAGCATGAGGGCAGCCAGTAGAGTCTTCAAACGTTTCATAATCCTTATTTAATAATAGTAATGTAGCTGCAAAGATAGTTATTTTTTGCGAAAAACGCTCTTTTCATGACTTTTTTTTGCAAAAAGATGGCTTTTTTGTTGCACGATTCAAATAAAATCCCTAAATTTGCTCCCATGAAGCAGAAGAAAAAGGAACTCATGATGCAGGAGTACGGCAAGTACTTCCTTGATATGTCGAAACTGATTTTCGGTGGTATAATATTGGCCGGCATTATGAATGTGGGCTTCAATAATGCTGTGCTGTTCAGTGTCGGTGGGCTCTTTGTGTTCATCTTTGCATATTATGGTTTCTATTTTTATTCAAAATCTCGGTAGATTATGGAATTCATTTGGTTTTTGACAAGTGTAGGAATTATCGGAACGTTGTTCTTTTTGGGTGTCATGTGGTACGACCGCAAGCACAATTATGATTGGTAATCAATTTATAAAACAATAAAGTAAGAAGTATATGATCGACGTAAAAGAAACATTGCAGAAAGCAGAAGAACGCATGGAGATGGCCGCCATGTTCCTCGACGAGGAGCTCAGCCGCATCCGTGCCGGACGCGCCAACGTGGCCATCCTCGACGGCGTGCGTGTGGAATCCTATGGCAGCCGAGTGCCCCTCAACCAGGTGGCTACGGTCAACTGCCCCGACGCCCGCACCATCGCCATCAAGCCCTGGGACCGCAAGCAGATCAAGGACATCGAGAAGGCCATCATGGCCAGCGACGTAGGCATCACGCCCGAGAACAACGGCGAGCTCATCCGCCTGCAGATTCCGCAGCCCACCGAGGAGCGCCGCCGCGACCTGGTGAAGCAGTGCAACAAGATTGCCGAGAAGGCCAAGGTGGAGGTGCGCAACGTGCGTGCCGACATCAAGGACAAGCTCAAGAAGGCCATCAAGGACGGTCTCTCGGAGGACAACGAGAAGGATGCCGAGCTCGATCTGCAGAAGCTGCACGACAAGTTCATCAAGCGCCTCGACGATCTCATCGAGGCCAAGAACAAGGAAATCATGACAGTGTGATGTCAATTGACAATTGATAATTGATAATTGACAATTGAAGGGTCTTGTCATAAAGAACACAGGCAGCTGGTACACCGTCCGCACTGACGATGGCCAGTTGCTTGACTGTAAGATAAAGGGAAACTTCCGGCTGCGCGGCATCCGGAGCACCAATCCCGTGGCCGTCGGCGACCGCGTCGTCTGCCAGCAGCCAACAGCCAACAGCCAACAGCAGACGGCCTTCATCACCGAGATTGAGGATCGCCGCAACTACATCATCCGCCGCTCGCAAAACCTCTCGAAGCAGAGCCACATCATCGCTGCCAACGTCGACCAGGCCCTGCTCGTCGTCACCGTCAACCATCCGCAGACCTCCACCACCTTCATCGACCGTTTCCTGGCCTCCGCCGAGGCCTACCGCGTGCCCGTCGTGCTCATTTTCAACAAGACCGACCTGCTCGACGACGACGAGCGCCGCTATCAGCAGATGATGACGACGCTCTACGAGACCATCGGCTACGAGTGTCGGCAGATTTCTGCCGCCGACGGTACCGGCGTCGAGGAGCTGCGCCCCCTGCTGCAGGGCAAGATCACCCTGCTCAGCGGCAACAGCGGCGTCGGCAAGTCGACGCTCATCAACCGCCTCGTGCCCGGCGCCGGTCTACGCACCGCCCAGATCAGCGACGCCCACGACACCGGCATGCACACCACTACGTTCTCGGAAATGATTGACCTCCCCACGGCCCCCCCCTCGCCCCCCGAGGGGGGCACGATAGACCCCTCCAACACTATAGAATCCCCCTCGGGGGCCGGAGGGGGGGCCTCTTATCTCATCGACACCCCGGGCATCAAGGGCTTCGGCACCTTCGACATGGAGCCGGAGGAGATTACGAGCTACTTCCCCGAGATCTTCCGCTTCTCACGCGACTGCCGCTTCAGCAACTGCACCCACACCCATGAGCCCGGCTGTGCCGTCCTGCAGGCCCTCGACGACCACTACATAGCCCAGTCGCGCTATCAGTCCTACCTCTCCATGCTCCAGGACAAGGACGAGAGCAAATACCGCGAAGCCTACTGACCCATGGAGCGCAGGCGTCCCCGCCCGCCGAAGTCTCATGGAGCGCGGGCGTCCTCGCCCGCAGAAGTGCCTCGTGGCGGGCGGGACGCCCGCGCTCCATAAGAAAAAATCCGAATTGCTTTGGCGGTTCGGATTTTTCTGTGTAACTTTGCAGCACCCTTTTGGTACGCAAGTGTCTCACTAGCGGGTGGCCGCGGTGAGACACCCGCGTACCATTCGAAATAACTCTCAGTTATATTACGGAGGCAAATAATTAAATAATGGAAGAAGAAACTTATTCATCGAACAGCTTCGATTTGACCGACAAGGCCAGTGAGCCTATAGGTACTTTAGGGAGTGTCGTTAAATATTAAGAAACTTTATAACTAATTGATTTGTAATGTGATAGGAATTTTGTACCTTTGTGGAAGATAACAAAAATCCCCCCGACCACCGTGGAAAAGTGCAAATCGGGGGAATTACAAATCAATT
>JAFTGI010000215.1 GCA_017458195.1 Prevotella sp. | reverse complement strand
TCTCCGCTGATGTAGGGGGTGCGTTCAGCCTCCTCGTCGGTGACGGGTTCCTGCATGAAGTATTCTGTCGGGCCGAGGATGAGGATTTCGGCACTCAGGTCGCCAGGGTTGATGTCTTTGTTGTCGACATCGTTACCGTCTTCGTTGTCGGAACGGGTGCTTACCGACTGTATGTTCTTTATCCTGGCATTCAGGCGCTCGACGGCTCTCGAACGGCGGGCTTCTTTGGCAGCTTGCTCGTCAGTCAGTTGGAAGGTGCTCTCCAGCGTGGTCTGCTCTATTTCCAGGAGACTTGCCATCAGAGCTATGCCGAATGTTCCCAACTGTTCGTTGGTGGGTCGGACCAGGCCGACGTAGCCACCACCAGCATAGATGCGTGCAATGGTTCTCATGTCCTCGGGGGAGATTGCCGATGAGCTTGCTCCGAAGTCGCTACCCTTCAGTAGCACCAGGCGGGCGTTGGGACTGATTTCGGAAATGGTGAGTTGCAGGCGTTTCACCAGAGCTGCACCCGTAGAGCCTTCGTCGAAGGCGGAGGGCACAGATGCCAGAAGCTTGTTAGTCACCTTGACGTCCATCTGGTCAGCCAGCAATACAGTTCTGACGCAGGTGTTCGTAGTGTATTCTCCCTTTATTGTGTCGAGGTCATCGTCCCGACAAGATACCAATACCAATGCGATGGCCATTGCCATCAGCGCTGAGTGTTTAATAGAAAGTCTCATGTTCTTTGTGTTTGTTTGATAATCTATACGGTCAGGCGTCGACTTGTCTCTGCGCCCGTTACTCTTTCAGCTCGAAGTGTTGGAAGTCTTTGCACGATTTCCAGTCGCCTCCCCATACGAAGCCTGCTTCGGTGAAGAGGCGGAAGCAGAGGTCGTCGTGGTCTATCTTGTATGGGAATTCTTTTGTGCGGTCGCAATATGGTTTGGCCGTGGCAGGCTGTATGAAGCGTGTGCCGTTGGAGCGGTCTTTATAATAAGGATTATAGAGGCTGTTGATGTCGATGGCCAATCCTCGGGCGTGCTTGGAGAGCTTGGTGGTGCCTGCAACGGCACGGTAGCAGAAGCACGACGTGTTGTTGTGGCGCATCTGTGTCTCGTCGTCGGCATCATAGACGTCGGGCAGGAGCATGCGCTGGATGGGGTACTTCGCCTCGTAGAGCTGGCGCAGGATGCTTACCACGCGGTCGGCTATCTTGGCGTTCACTATCATCTCGCCGATGTGTATCTGCTTGTCGTAGTCCCAATGCAGGGCTCGGATGTGGCGGAGGTCATTGCGCCCGATGTACGGATTCTGCTTGTATGTCTTTCCTTGCATACGCCTCCACACCTCATCGGGGATGGGTTCAGCCGCAAAGCATTTGTCGATGCCGCCGAAAGCCTCCACAACCTCAGGGCTGACGGTTTGTCCTGCCTGCCACTTGCGGAGCACCGTCGTGTCGATGCCATCGGCCTGCTTGGTCTTGCTGAAAGCTGCCTGACTGCAGCAGAACATGAGGACCAGTATCCAGTGAATGACCTTATACATATTCTATTTTACCACTACCTTGCGTCCGTTGTTGACGTAAACGCCGCTTTGCATGGGCTTGCTGCTGAGCTGGTGGCCGGGCATGTCGTACCATGCATCAGCCTTCGATTGTGAATTGCCGATTGCGTTGATGCCAGTTGTTTGCCGCATATACTCTTCGCGTGCATCAGCGATGAGCTTGCGGAATGCCGGCTCGGCATGAAGGCGTGCGATAAGGGCGCTGGCCAGCTGACGAGTCGCTTCGATGTCGCTTGCCCAATGGTAGCCCACGATGAGGCGATTGTAACCATATTGATAGCCTCGGCGCAAGATTTCGTCCTGACATTCGGGGGCCACCTCGACCAGAGCCAGAGCCGTTGCCCATCCGAGGTTCGTATGCCCGGAGGGGAAGCTGCTCTTGTTGCGTTCCTTTTCTTCGTCGTCAGGGACAGCCGTCACCTCTCCCAGTTGAACATATGGACGCTTGCGGAAGCGCAAGGGCTTGAGCCGGTCTGCCACTTCGGAGGCTCGGGTAAGCACTTCGTTGAGGAGGGCGGTGATGGCAGGTGTGTCTTTGTCCGAGAGGGGCAGGCCCATAGCTTCGCCGAAGACCTGTTGCATCATTGCCACGCTGTATTTTGCTTCATCTTTGGCTTGTTCGCCGCGCGGAGTCTGGCGCAGGCCTTTAGCATCCCAGTGACGCAGCACATCGGACAGATAGCGATGGTTGGTCGTATCGACTGGATTGTTCAGGAAACGCTCGCCATGTGGCATGTCAGCACTGGCAGCAGGGTCGTAGTCGGCCGGCAGTCCCTTCAGTCCGGCATATTCGGCACGGGCGGCCAGGATGTCGTTTTGCAGGTCTGGGTTAGTATGGGAGCGGGCGACAGTGGCTGCACCGCAAAGGTAGCCTGCCGTCACGTCGCTTTGCCAATGTGCACCCGTGATGATGCGGTTCTCGCCGAATTGTATGCCGCGTCGCAGCAACGTGTCCTGCAGCTCGGGCCACATCTCGGAGAAGACCAGTGCCGTGGCCCATCCGAAGGCAGTG
>JAFTGI010000214.1 GCA_017458195.1 Prevotella sp. | reverse complement strand
GTGAAACTGCCCACCATCATCTTCGACGAGATAGACACAGGCGTGAGTGGCAAGATAGCCGAGCAGATGGCACAGATCATGGCCGAGATGGGACGCAACGACCGTCAGGTGATCAGCATCACCCATCTGCCGCAGATTGCCGCCCGCGGTTCGATGCACTATAAAGTATATAAGGAGGAGACTAAACATGGCACGACCAGCCACATGCAACTGCTCAATGCCGACGAGCGCATCAGCGAAATAGCCCAGATGCTCAGCGGTACTGACGTGACTGAAGCGGCCATCCAGAATGCTAAAGAATTACTAAGATAATGAAGCGTATATCTTTAATAATGTGCATGTTGCTCATTTCCGTTGCAACATTTTCACAGCCTTCCTGGAGCAAGAAGGCCATCAAGTCGGTGTTCACCCTGAAGACCTTTGCACCTGACGGCACGCTGCTTGGCGATGCCAACGGATTCTTCGTCAATGAGAATGGCGAGGCGATCAGCAGTTTCATGCCGTTCAAGGGGGCCGGGCGCGCTGTCGTCATCGACGCCTCCGGCAAGGAATATGCCGTGACCCATATCCTGGGTGCCAGTGAAACTTACGATGTGGCAAAATTCCGCGTCGACATCAAGAAGTCGGCGCCACTGCCCATCGCACAGTCGGCCCAGGCGGAGCACACGCCGGTTTGGCTCATGCCCTATCGCGACGCGAAGCTGATGACGAAGGGCGAAATCGCCAAGGCCGAGATGTTCAACGGCGACTATGCGTATTATACGCTGAATCTCGTGATGCCAGAAAACACCCTGAGCGCACCACTGATGAATGAGGCTGGCGAAGTCGTAGGGCTCATGCAGCAGCCGACCACCGGTGACGCCGCGACGAGCTATGCCGTCAGTGCACGCTTCGCCGACAGCCTGCGACTGACTGGGCTCAGCATCAACGATCCCGTGCTTCGCTCTACCTTTATCAAAAAGGCACTGCCGACGGATGTCGGACAGGCTCAGCTGACACTCTATGTCGCCGCCTCGACGCTTGATTCCGCCAGCTATGTTGCCCTCGTCGACGACTTCATTCAACAGTTCCCCGCCGAGCAGGACGGTTATATCTACAAAGCACAACTGGCGGCTGGAGCCGACGATTATGCCGCAGCCGACCAATACTTGGCGCAGGCGCTGAAAACCGCCAGCCGACCTGACGAGGTGCACTTTACCTACTCGCGACTGATGTATCAGAAAGTGCTCTACAAGCCGCAGGTTTCCTATGATGCCTGGAGCTATGAGCGGGCGCTGCAGGAGGTGGAGGAGGCCTACCGGATTAACCCTCAGCCTGGCTATTTGCAGCATGAGGCCTATATCCTCTTTGCCCAGAGGGAATATGCCAAGGCAAGCGAGCTCTATGAGCAGCTGTTCAGTTCGACGCTGCGTTCGCCGGAGGTTTTCTACGAAGCTTCGAGGTGCAAGGAGATGGCCGGCGACACGATTGGCCAGATTGCCCTGCTCGACAGTGCTGTGGCTTGCTTCTCGCGGCCCTACCTCAAGGAGGCTTCCACCTATCTGCTGGCGCGTGCCCAGGCTTACCTCAATGCCGGCAAGTTCCGGGCTGCCGTCAATGACCTCAATGAATATGAGGAACTGATGAAGGCTCAGGTGAACGACAATTTCTATTATATGCGCTATCAGGCTGAGCTTGGCGGACGACTCTTTCAGCAGGCACTGAACGACATCACTCGGGCAACGGAGATCAACCCCTCGCAGGAGCTCTATTATGCCGAGAAAGCATCGCTCGAAGTGCGTGTCGGCTACTACGACGAGGCTGTACAAACGGCCCGACAATGCATTGCCATAGCTCCCGAGTACAGCGACGGCTACCTGTTCCTGGGCCTCGCGCAATGTCTGAAAGGCGAGAAGCAGGATGGTATCAAGAATCTTCAGAAAGCCAAGGAGTTAGGCGACCCCCAGGCTGACGACCTCATCGAGAAGTATTCGAAGTAGAGGCTGTTTCAGTCTTCCGGTTTCTCGTGGAAGATGCGGTGGTGAATGAAGTTCGAACCCTCGAGACAGAGGATGACGAGCAATGTTGATACGCTTGCCAGCGCATACATCCCCGCACCGGCAGTCATGCCGATGGCCGACGTTACCCAGAGTCCGGCAGCCGTGGTGAGGCCTTTCACCACGTTTTTCTGGAAAATTATCGTACCGGCACCAATGAAACCCATGCCACTGACGACCTGAGCTGCAATGCGGCTCGGGTCGCGCTGTATGCCCTGAATGCCGACGAAATCGTCGAACCCGTGGAGTGAGAGTATCATGAAAAGCCCGCTACCGAGGCCTACGAGGAAATGGGTGCGGAAGCCCGCCTCCTTCGAGCGGTATTCGCGCTCGAAACCGATGATGCCACCGAGCATGGCAGCAATGAAAATGCTCAGAATATACTCCCCATTCATAAAAATATCTCTTATCTAAAAAACGGGTTCATCCGCACCTCGTCGCCGATGTTCGAGGCGGGACCATGGCCTGGGTAGACGATGGTGTCAGCGGGCAGCGGGGCCAACCTTTTGGCGAGGCTCTCCATCAGCTGCGGCCACGAACCGCGATGGAGATCGGTGCGACCGACGCTCATTCGAAAGAGCGTGTCGCCCGTGAAGACCACCCGTTCTGCCTCGCAATAGAACACGACGCCACCGGGCGAGTGGCCGGGCGTGTGGATCACCTGCAGTTCGTGAGAGCCAAAATTGACCGTGTCGCCATCCTCGAGATAGCGGCCGACGGCTGGCATCGGCCGGTCGTAGCCGACACCCATCATGTCGCGCGTCTGCTGGTCCATGCTGAGCAGCAGCTCCTCGTCCTCACGATGAATCTCGGGCTTGAGGCCAAAGGCTTCAAAGATCGTGTCGGCACCGAACACATGATCCATGTGGCCGTGGGTGCAGAGCAGGTGACGTGGTGATAGTCCCTCGTTGCGCAGATAGTCGACGATGGCCTTGCGCTCAGCCTCATAGTAGGCGCCGCAATCGATGATGACACATTCGCGCGTCTCATCGCTCACGATGTAGCAGTTCTCCTGCAATATGTTGACACTTATGCACTTGATGTCCATCATAGCGGTACGTAAATGCAACGTTTCTCCTTAAACCATTCCTCGCTGAACCACTGGCTCACCTCGCTCACCTCGGCAATGCGGCGGAAGGGCTGAGTCTCCGCCTGCACATCGCCGCCCTTAAGGCAGATGATGCCGTTGCCGATGGCATTGCGCTGAGTCTTGGAGATATTCTTCCTCACGATTTTCACTAAGTCGGGCAGGGGCATCACCGCACGGCTGACGACAAAGTCATAGTGTCCCCGCTCGTCCTCGCCGCGACGGTGCACGGGGGTGCAGTTGTCGAGGCCTATGGCATGGCAAACCTCCTGTGCGACGCGGATTTTCTTGCCCGTGCCGTCGATGAGGGTGAAGCGACATTCGGGGAAGAGTATGGCCAGCGGGATGCCAGGGAATCCGCCGCCCGTGCCGAAGTCGAGCACCTCGGTGCCCGGCCGGAAGTTGACGAACCGGCCAATGGCCATTGAATGGAGCACGTGGTGGAGGTAGAGGTTGTCGATGTCCTTTCGCGAAATGACGTTGATCTTCTCGTTCCATTCGCGGTAGAGAGCGTCGAGTGCCTCCAGCTGCTGGTGCTGTTGCTCAGTGAGCATGGGAAAGTATTTCTCTATCAGTTGCATGCTGCTTTTGTCGTTATTTGGTTGCAAATTTAGATAAAATTTTCGAGATTATAAGCCAATCGAGATAAAAATGTGAACAAATTGCCCCGAAAAGTTAGAAATCAAGGCCGACATACGATCAATCCTATTCATTTCGTGCTCTTACG
>JAFTGI010000023.1 GCA_017458195.1 Prevotella sp. | reverse complement strand
GGTTCTTTACAGGCAAATAAACGTCACTTGGATTACAAAGTGGTGCTTTTCGAAGGTAATATACCCCTATATTACTTTCGAGAAGCACCGTTTCTTGACTTGATAAGAACCATCTCACCGATAGGGAAGGACCGATAATTTTCAACCGGTTATTCAGACTGATCCGTTTTGTCACCCGGTCATTCTTTCTGTGGCGGGTCGGTAAGAAATAAAATACAGCGTGGCGTTAATCGGCGGGAGTGCTTTCCGCAATTGCACCTGCTTTAGCGCCTTTGGCTGAAAGATTTCAAGAAAACGGGCGAAAAGTTTGGCACGTTCGTTTTTTATTCGTAACTTTGTAGCCAAATAACCAAAAACAACCAGTAAACTATAAAAAACGTTTTATGAAGAAAACACTGAAACTTGCGGTGATGGCTCTATGCCTCGCTTCCACTGCCCAGGCACAGACGGACGTTGACTCCGTGGCCCTGATGATGCAGGACGAGCAGGCGTTCACTTTCACCGAGGCGCAGCTGGGCGGCGACGACGACGTGACGGACAACATCACGCTTATCTCGTCGAACCGCAACACTTATGCCAGCCAGGTGGGCTACCGCTTTAGCCCAGTGAGGTTCAAGTACCGTGCCTTCGGGTCGAAGTACAACGAAATTCACATCAACGGCAATCCCGTCAACGACGTCGAGCGCGGCGAGTTCCGCTACTCGTTCGTCGGCGGTCTGAACAACCAAACGCGTTCTCAGGAGGCTGCCCTGCCCTTCGAGGACAACCTGTTCGGCATGACGTCGATGGGCGGCTCGAACAACTACAACTTCCGGCCGTCCAGCTTTGCCACCGGCCAGCGCGTCAGCCTTGCGGGCGCCAACCGCAACTATACCGCGCGCGCCATGTACACATATAATAGTGGTGTGACCAACAGCGGGTGGGCCTTCACCGGAAGCCTGACCTACCGCTGGGCCAACATGGAGACGGCCTACGTGGAGGGCACGTTCTACAACTCGCTCAGCTACTTCCTCGGCGCCGAGAAGCTCATCAACGACCAGCACTCAGTGTCGCTCGTCACGTGGGGCAACCCGACGGAGCGCGGCGCACAGGCAGCCTCGACCGACGAGATGTACTGGCTGGCCAACAACCGCTTCTACAACCCCAACTGGGGCTATCAGGACGGCAAGAAGCGCAACTCGCGCATCATCCACGACTATGCGCCGGCCGCCCTGCTGACCTGGGACTGGAAGATGGACGAGGACACGAAGCTCGTCACGTCGCTGCTCGGCAAATATTCGATGTACAGCAGCTCGCGACTGAACTATAACAACTCGACCAACCCGGCACCCGACTACTACTCGCTGATGCCCTCGTACTACTACGACGTGTGGGCACCCTACGACGGCGACCGCGACGGCGCCGCCTTCACCAACTGGGGCACGGCCTACGAATACCTGACAGCCTCGAAGCAGAACCGGCAGATCAACTGGGACCGTCTCTACTTCGCCAACCGCATGGCCTCGGCCCAGGGCGTCGACGCCATGTACTATCAGCAGGCCTACCACGACGACCAGCTGAGCTTCTCGCTGTCGTCGGCCCTGCAGAAGCAGCTCGCCCGCAACCAGCAGCTCAACGGCGGCCTGAACCTCTCGGCCACGAAGGGCATGCACTATCAGACGATGGAGGACCTGCTGGGCGCCACCCGCTTCCACAACATCAACACCTACGTCGTAGGCACCTATGCCGAAACGGACAACGAAGTGCAGTACGACATGAACAACCCCAACCAGAACATCCTGGAGGGCGACCGCTTCGGCTACGACTACAACATCCTGGTCAACAAGGCTAACGCCTGGGCCACCTACGCCATCGACAACAACCGCTCCCACCTGTTCTTCAGCGGACGCATCGGCGGCACCACCATGCAGCGCGAAGGCAAGATGCGCAACGGACTGGCCCCCGACAACTCCTACGGCAAGGGCAAGACGGCCAAGTTCCTCGACGGCGGCGTCAAGATGGGCATCCAGCATGAGCTGGCCCCGGGCAACATGGTCACCATGGGCGTCGGCTACGAGCTCAAGGCCCCGCTGGCCCGCAATGCCTTCTCAGCCCCGCAGATCAACAACGACTTCACGACCAACCTGAAGAACGAGAAGATTTTCTCGGCCGAGGTGGGCTATCAGCTTCAGACGTCGTGGATGAAGGCCAACCTGAACACCTACCTGAGCCGACTGACCGACGTCTCGGAATACTCCATGGCCTACAGCGACATCAAGAACTCGTTCTCTTACATCTCGCTCACTGGCATCTCGAAGGAGTACCTGGGCGCTGAGCTCGGCGTCGACTTCAAAGTGTCGAACACGTTCAACATCAAGCTGCTCGGCACCATCAGCGACGCCCAGTACACCAACAACTCGAACGTGCGCTACATGCTCTCCGAGGACGGCAAGTACACCGACGACGTCTGTCTGAACAAGGGCATGCGCGAGGGTGGCACACCGCTCACCGCCGGCAGCATCGACCTGAGCTACCATGCTCACGGCTGGTATATCGACCTCATCGGCAACTACTACGACCGCATCTACCTTTACTATTCGCCCATCGTGCGCTACTACAGCGACTTCCCCAAGGACGACAACGGCAACCGCGTCATCGACGACATCACGCAGGCCAAGGGCCACGGCGGCTTCATGCTCGACGCCTCAATCGGCAAGTCGGTCTACACCCGCAAGGGCCAGCTCTCGGTCAACCTGATGCTGACCAACATCCTCAACAACCTCCGCATCGTCACCGGTGGCATGGAGCAGAACCGCCGCGACAAGGACGAGGAGGGCGAGACCATCCGCACCTACTCGTTCAAGGACAGCCCCAAGAAGTTCTACGCCAACGGCGCCAACGGCATGCTGATGATAACTTATAAATATTGAGATAATAGATAATAGATATTAGATAATTATGAAGATCAAGAATATCAAGCACCTCGGTCTGCTTTGCTTTCTGGCCCTCGCCATCGGCGCTGTGGCCACCGCCTGCATGGACGGCGACTGGGAGGAGCCCAGCTACAGCGACGGCGCTCCCTTCGGCAACAACGACATCACCGAGGAGGGACTCGTCAGCATCGAGGAACTCATTGCCAAGTATCCCAATGTGTTCGAGTCGACCGACCGCAACGTGCAGATCACCGAGAACCTGAAAATCAAGGGCCGCGTCACCGGCAACGACCTCGGCGGCAACATCTACAAGCAGTTCTTCATCCAGGACGACACGCGCGCACTCTGCATCGCCGTCAACCAGAACGGACTGAACGGCTATCTGGCTGAGGGCCAGGAGGTGCTCATCGACCTGCGGGGGCTCTACATCGGCGGCTACCGCCAGATGCCCGAACTGGGACAACCCTACAACGGCAACAGCATCGGACGCATGTCGAAGGACGTCTGGGCCACTCACTTCAAGCTCATCGGCGACCCGCAGCCCGAGGCCTTGCAGCCCGTCGACTTCTCTGCCGTGATGAGCAACAAGAACGCCAACTGCGGACGCCTTGTCGTGCTGCGCGGAGCCTCCTTCGCCAATGCCAACGGCCGCACCGCGTTTGCCGGCAAGAACGCCACGACCAGCGGCGGCAACTACGTGAACCAGAACGTCACCTACAACGGCCAGAACGTCATCATCCGCACCAGCACCTACGCTGACTTTGCCGCCATGGCACTGCCCTACAACGAGGCTACCAAGAGCCCTGCCAAGTGCAACATCACGGGCATCGCCTCGCGCTTCGGCAACGACTGGCAGATTATGATCCGCAAGCCCAGCGACATTGAAGTGATTGAGAATTGATAATTTGAAGATTGAAAATTAAATAAAGAACAACAGATATGAAAAAGATTTTCAGAAACCTTATGGCCATCGCCATAGCGGCCGTGGCTTTCACCGCCTGCGAGGACGTGCCCGAACCTTACTACGTCTTCGGCGAGGAGGATCCGTCAGACAACCCCGGTGCCATCGTGGCTGAAGGCAGCGGCACACAGGCCGACCCATACAACGTGGCCGGCGTGCTGGCCTTCGTGCAGACGCTCGGCACGACTGAATCCAGCGAGGCCGTCTACGTCAAGGGCATCGTGGCCGCCATCACCGAGATCGGCACCTCCTACGGCAATGCCACTTACACCATTTCTGACGACGGCACCACCGACAACGTGTTCACCGTCTACCGTGGCAAAAACCTCGGCAACACCAACTTCACGGCCGACGACCTGGCCGTGGGCGACGAGGTCGTGGTCTATGGCAAAGTCATCAACTACAACGGCCGCACTCCCGAGTTTGTACAGAACGGCAGCTACCTCTATTCTCGCAACGGCCAGACAACGGCCGGAGGCGGCAGCACCGACCAGCCCGCAGGCGAGGCCAAGGGCGACGGCTCGCTCAACAACCCCTACAATGCCGTGGCAGCTGCCAACCTGGCCAAGAGCCTCACGTCAGGCAACTCTGACAATGTCTACATCAAGGGCAAGGTCGTGAGCATCAAGGAGAACTTCACCACGCAGTATGGCAACGCCACGTTCTACATCTCCGACGACGGCACCGAGGCCGGTCAGTTCTACGTCTTCTGCACGCTCTATCTTGGCAACAAGAAGTATGAGAGCGGCGACCTGCTCAAGCAGGGCGACGAGGTCGTCATCTACGGCAAGGTGACCAACTATCAGGGCAACACGCCCGAGACCGTCCAGAACGAGAGCTTCATCTACTCGCTCAACGGCAAGACCGAGGGCGGCAACGACAATCCCAACCCGCAGCCGACCAACGAGAGCAGCAAGGACAATCCGTTCACTGTGGCTAAAGCGCTTGAGGTGGCACGCGCCCTGTCAAGCAGCGAGACCGTCGCCAACGTATACGTCAAAGGCGTCGTAGTCCAATTCGTCAGCTTCGATGCCGGCTATCACAACAGCCGCTACTACATTGCCGATACTCCCGATGCTACAGAGCATCTCTACATCTTCGACGGCAAGGGTCTTGACAATGCCGACCTCAACTCCGCAGAAGACATCAAGGAGGGCGACGAGGTCATCGTCTTCGGCACGCTCAGCAACTATCAGGGCAACACGCCTGAGATGAACCGCGGCAACTATCTGGTCTATCACAACGGCAATGGTGGCGGCAACGACAATCCCAATCCGCAGCCCGGTGGCGGCGAGATCAGCGGCAACACCATCACGGCTAACTTCAGCGCCTTCGGACTCGAGAACGAGGCCGACCTCATCGAACTGACGCTGGCCGACGGCACCACGCTCACCTTCGCCCAGAACGATGGCCGCAACGTGCCCAAATACTACAATAACGGCACCAACGCCCGCCTCTATGCCCTGAACTCGATGACCATCAATGCCCAGAAGAATATCCAGAAGGTTGTCATCAACTGCGCCAAGAACTACAACGGCAACGAGACGCTGACAGCCTCTGCCGCCGGCGGATCCGTGCAGATTGAGCGGGCCGAGGAGTCGCTGACCTTCTCTGGCTTCAGCGCCCCCAACCTGGTCATCACCAACGACCACACCAGTGCTTCCGGCGGCACTCAGCTGCGCATGACGAGCATCGTAATCACCTATGCCGAATAACTTATAGGCAATAGAAATAAGATTCGGGCTGCCCTCCATTCACCGGAAGGCAGCCCGTTTTTATTATATGCATCTGTCCTCGCGCACAGGCATCAAACCGCTGACCGCCGGGTTTGGCGAGATCTGCCAGTCCGTTCTCCTGCAAAAAGATGACGGGATAGCCCGCTGTAAAAACAGCCCGCATGATAGTCTTCTCGCCTTTCGAGATGCCCGGCGACACGAACACCGCCCCCTCCATGCCAAGTTTCATCATGTCCCCGCACTGCACCGCAATTTCAGCCTCCGTAAGGCTTCGCGAACATCTGACCTGTACCTTCAGCGGACGATGCAACAGGAACAGATTCCCCTGCGCGGAGAAATTCATGCCTGCATACTCCACATTACGCCTCACCCGGAAGAAATCGGGATTCTGCCGCTTCACCAGGAGGCGGCGCGGGTTGTCGTGCAGGTAGGCTTTCCATCTGTCCAGCGTCGAGTAGTTATGCAGAATCCGGTCGTTATAGCCCTCCGCCCAAAGCAGGCCTGCATGCCGCACCTTCCGGCCGTCTGCCCGGCCTTCCCCTGTAGGCTGCGACATTGTCGCAGCGAACGAGAAAGGACTGGCAGCACTGAGCCGCCTGTAAGCGCGGTTGCAGCCCGTCTTGAAGCCACGGATGACATCGCCGAGATGCAAGTCCGTCTTTTCGCGGAAATACAGGATGCCATGCAGATGGTCGGGCATCAACTGCAAGCCCACGACCGCCACCTGGGGATGATAGTCGCTGATGGCCCACCATGCCCGCTGCACCTCATTTCCCAGCTCCGACGGTGCCAGACGCGGCGCATCCGGCGAGCCGTCGGGCGCCTTGATGCTACCAACGACCTCGCCAAGAAGCGGTCGGCGGCCTTCCGTCTCAATAGTCACCATATAAAAGCATTGTGAGGAGTAATCGTGACTCTCGCTCCGGCGCTTCATCGACGGTGCCTTCTCTTTGGCTAATTCCTTTTTGCGGTTTAATTGCTCATCAGTCATGGCTGGTTTGCCTTATTGACTGCAAAAATACTAAAAATTCTTAGGAACAGACAAAAAAGGGAAGAAAAGTTTGCTGGTTCGGGAAAAAGTTCGTAACTTTGCAGCCCGAAATAAATTTAACATCAACAATAATAAAAACAATGAAAAAAGGAATCCATCCCGAAAACTATCGCCCCGTCGTGTTCCGTGACATGTCCAACGGCGATATGTTCCTTACGAAGTCTACGGCAAAAACTACGGAGACCATAGAATTCGAAGGCGAAACTTACCCTGTGGTAAAAGTTGAAATCTCGAGCACCTCTCACCCCTTCTACACTGGTAAGAGCAAGCTCGTCGACACGGCCGGTCGCGTCGATAAGTTCATGAGCCGCTACGGTAAGGCTGCGAAGAAATAAGGATATACCTCACTTTTATCTTACAAGACATCACAAAGGTGCGTTCAGGGTAGTTGCATATGCCTTGGCCGCACCTTTGCCATTTTCTCTCAACACTCCCGCAACATGAAACTACGACCCACCCTACTCCACCTGGCATCAGCCATCGTCATCGGCCTTGGCCTTATTGCCTGCGACGATGCCGAAAGCAACCTCTCGCGCCTCGACCCCTCATTCCCGGATAACAACAGCACCAACGAGAACAAGAACGATGCCACGGGCGACGAGATGATCGCCCAGCTGCAGTTCCCCAAGGTCAGCGGCGGCAGCAGTGAGGTCATCCATCACTCCACCAGCGCCCTGGGACTCAACTACTCAATTGAGTGGGACCACGCGCTGCGCGCCCAGCGCTGGACGTGCTACACCTTCAACGCGTCGAACTCGGTTCAGAAGTGGTCGCGCAACAGCTGGTACAGCACCTCGTGGGGCGGCGATCCTTTCCAGTTTGACCCCGTAGTGCCTACGAACGAGCAGCCTCCGGTGAAGGGTGAATTCAGCGGTAGCTACTATCCAGGCACTAACCGCTACTACGACCGCGGCCATATCTGCGCCTCGCAGGACCGCGTCTGCTCGCAGGATGCCAACGAGCAAACTTTCTACATGACCAACATGATGCCCCAGGTCAATTCCTTCAATGCCGGCATCTGGGCACAGATGGAGATTGCCGTGCGCGACCGCTGGAACAAGTCGAACTTCCGCGACGTGCTCTATGTCGTCAAGGGCGGCACCATCGACCGTGCGAGCCAGATTCTGGCCCGCACGAAGAGCGGCTTCATCGTGCCCCGCTACTTCTTCATGGCCCTGCTCTGCAAGAACGGCTCGCAGTATAAGGCCATGGCTTTCTGGGTGGAGCACCTCAACGAGGACCACTCGATGGACAACTTGGCCGACTACGTCATCAACGTCGACCGGCTGGAGCAGCTGACGGGCATCGACTTCTTCTGCAACCTGCCCGACGACGTCGAGAACGAAGTCGAGGGCACCGCCCGCTCACAGATCCTGCGCGATTGGAATCTTTAAAGTTCTATAATTATTTTGGCCATGTCGAAAAGATTACCTATCTTTGCAGACAGTAAAACCATTTCATAACAAAATAATCAGATGAAAACCGTTTATGATTTCTCTGTCAAAGACAGAAAAGGCAAGGAAGTTTCCCTGCGCGAGTATGCCAACGAAGTGCTCCTCATCGTGAACACTGCCACGAAGTGCGGCTTCACACCCCAGTACGAAGAACTGGAAAAGCTCTATCAGAAGTACCGCTCACAGCACTTTGTCATCCTTGATTTTCCCTGCAACCAGTTCGGACAGCAGGCTCCCGGCACCGACGAGTCGATCCACGAGTTCTGTAAGCTCAACTTCGGCACCGAGTTTCCCCAGTTCAAGAAGGTGAAGGTCAACGGCGACGACGCCGACCCGCTGTTCAAGTTCCTGCAGGAGCAGAAGGGCTTCGCCGGCTGGAACATGGAGCACCCCATCGCCCACATCCTCGACGACATGCTCTCGAAGGCCGACCCCGACTATAAGGAGAAGGCCGACATCAAGTGGAACTTCACCAAGTTCCTCGTCGACAAGCGCGGCGTCGTCGTGGCCCGCTTCGAGCCCACCACCCCCATTGAGGAAATCGAAAAGCAGATTGAAGAACTGCTGAAATAAATGAGAAATGAGGAATGAAAAATTTCTCATTTCTAATTTTGCATGAAGAATTATGGAAAAGACGAAATGCTTGATCATTGGCAGCGGCCCCGCTGGGTACACCGCTGCCATTTATGCTTCACGGGCCAACCTCAGTCCCGTGGAATATAGCGGTCTGCAGCCGGGCGGCCAGCTCACGCAGACCACCGAAGTAGAGAATTTCCCAGGCTACCCCGAGGGCGTCATGGGCCAGCAGATGATGGACGACCTGCGCCGTCAGGCCCTCCGCTTCGGCGCCGACATCCGCGACGGCGAGATTGTCAAGGTCGACTTCTCGGCCCGCCCTTATAAGGCTTGGGACGGCGACGGCCGCGAGCTGGAGGCCGACACGATCATCATCGCCACCGGCGCCTCAGCCAAGTACTTAGGCCTTGACGACGAGAAGAAATATGCCGGCCTGGGCGTCTCGGCCTGCGCCACCTGCGACGGTTTCTTCTATCGCAAGCGCACCGTGGCCGTCGTCGGCGGCGGCGACACGGCCTGCGAGGATGCCCTCTACCTGAGCGGACTGGCCAAGAAGGTCTATCTCATCGTCCGCAAGCCCTACCTGCGCGCCTCGAAGGTGATGCAGCAGCGCGTCATGGACGCCGAGAACATCGAGATTCTGTTCGAGCACAACACGCTCGGGCTGTTTGGCGACGGTGGCGTCGAGGGCGCCCATCTCGTCAAGCGCAAGGGCGAGCCCGACGAGCAGCTGGTCGACATCGCTATCGACGGTTTCTTCCTCGCCATCGGCCACAAGCCCAACACCGACATCTTCCGCCCCTGGCTCGAGGTCGACGAGGTGGGCTATCTGAAGAAGATCGACGGCACCCCGCGCACCGCCCTGCCCGGCATCTTCGTCGCCGGCGACTGTGCCGACCCCACTTACCGCCAGGCCATCACAGCTGCCGGCACGGGCTGTCAGGCCGCCATCGAGGCCGAGCGCTTCCTGCTGGGCCAGTAGGCTTTCGACACGCACCTAAAAAAAGTGTATAGCCCGGGAATACACGTTGTATAGCCCGGGTATACACGTTGTTTTTCCGGGCTATACACATTTCAAGACGGCTTCAGTCTACCCCCGAAGCAATCACTCAAAGACTAACAACTACTAAAACATGAAGAAAACGATACTCTGCTGTCTCTCAGCCTTAACCCTTACCGTCGGCCTGCAGGCCCAGAACACCCCCGTCAGCCAGATGGAGCGGCTCGACCGCGGCCTGATTGTCATGCCGGCCAAGTCGGGCGGCCAGTTCGTCAGCTGGCGCATGCTGGGCACCGACGACGAGGACCGCACCACGTTCGACCTGCTGCGCAACGGCACCCCCGTGGCCAGCGGCAAGAATCTCTACGCCACCAACTACAACGACACTTACGGCTCGGCCGCCTCGGAGTATCAGGTCGTCACGAAGGTCGACGGCCAGCCCGTCGACACCTCTGCCGTTGCCAAGTCGTGGGGCCAGGCCTTCCTGACCATCCCCCTCGAGCGTCCCGCCGCAGGCCCGCTTGGCGGCACCTATACGCCCAACGACTGCTCCGTGGGCGACGTCGACGGCGATGGCGAGTACGAAATCTTCCTGAAGTGGGATCCGTCGAATTCCAACGACAACTCCATCCACGGCAAGACCGACCCCGTCATCATCGACTGCTACAAGCTCGACGGCACCCACCTCTGGCGTGTCAACCTGGGGCCGAACATCCGCGCCGGCGCCCACTACACGCAGTTCATGGTCTACGACTTCGATGGTGACGGCCGCGCCGAAATGATGTGCAAGACGGCCCCCGGCTCTAAGGACGGCTACGGCCGCAATGTCAACCAGGCCGCCACCGACGCCACCATCAAGGGCCATACCACCACGGCAGACTATCGCAACTCCAACGGCCACGTGCTGCAAGGGCCCGAATACCTCACAGTCTTCGACGGCCTCACCGGCGGCGCCGTCCACACGACGTGGTATCTGCCCGGCCGCGCCGGGACGGGAGGCGACAACGAGAACGGCTCCGAGCTGGGCAAGGTGAGCACCTATCCCGGCAGCAGCGGTTTCTGGGGCGACAGCTACGGCGGCCGCTCGGAGCGCTATCTGGCCGGCGTGGCCTACATCAACGGCGCCGACCGGCCCGCCTGCGCCGTCTTCAGCCGCGGCTATTACACCCGTGCCTACGTCTGGGCCGTCAGCTTCGACGGCACGCGCCTGCACACCGAGTGGCTCCACGCCTCACCCTCGAAGACGCAGTCGGTCGTCTTCGGGCCGGTGGATCCCGAGAGCAGCTTCCCCCGCTTCATCATCGACGGCGACGAGCTGCAACGCAAGGGGCTGAAGACTGCGCCGAAGAACACGTCCGGCGTCACCGACAACCAGACCGACGGCGGCATCGTGGCCAGCAACACGATGTACGGCAACGGCAACCATAACCTGTCGATCGCCGACGTCGACGGCGACGGCGCCGACGAGATCATCTGGGGCTCGGCCGCCCTCAACAACGACGGCACCATGCTCTATGCCACCGGCTACGGCCACGGCGACGCCATCCACCTCTCTGACCTGATGCCCGACCGCCCCGGACTCGAGCTTTTCCAGATTCACGAGGAGAAGCTGAAGGGCGGCCACGGCGCATGGGACCTGCACGACGCCCTGACCGGCGAGATCATCTACCACGGCGGACCCGACGGCACCGACAATGGCCGCGGCCTGGCTGCCGACATCTCTGCGCTGTATCGCGGTTTCGAGTTCTGGTCGGGCGATGAGCGCACGCCGCGCCGCGCCGACACCGGAGCGTCGACCAGCCTGAGCAACCAGTCGGTGAACTTCCGCATCTACTGGAACGCCGACCTGCAGGACGAACTGCTCGACGGCCACTACGTCTCCAACTCAAGCGGCACGTTCGACCACAACGACCATGTCTATGTCACCGAGGGAGGCAATGCCTCGCGCATCGTCGACCTGACCAACCGCTCGCTCTGCAACACGACGAAGATGACGCCCAACCTCAGTGCCGACATCCTCGGCGACTGGCGCGAGGAGATGGTGCTCTGGGACTATAAAGACCCCACCAAGCTCTACATCCACGCCACCAACACCGAGACGGGCTACCGCATGCCGACCCTCATGCACGACCACACCTATCGCATGGGCGTGGCATGGCAGAACACGGCCTACAACCAGCCGCCCCACCTGGGCTACTACCTGCCCGACGCCCTGCAGCCGCGCCTGCTGGGCGACAAGCTGTTCGAGGTCACTATCGGCGAGGCCTTCTCGGTCGAACTGCCCGCACGCTATGCCAAGAGCGTCACCCTCTCCGGCCGGCAGAAGCCCGGCGGCGGACTGACGACCGAGATCAGCGGAACCTACTCGTCGGCGACCAAGCGGCTCACCGTCAGCGGCACGCCGACGCTGGAGGGCGACTACGAGGTGCGCTTCCGGCTGACGGGCTACGGCAACGAGAGCACGACCGACACCATCATCGTCCGCGCCGTGCAGCCCAGCGCCATCCTGGGCATCACCACGACCGACGACCGGCAGGCCGCCGTCTACGACCTCATGGGCCGCCGCGTCACTGACCAACACAAAGGCATTCACATCATCCGCAAGACTAACAAGACTTACAAGACCAACAAACAATGAAAAAACTGATCCTACTCTCAGCCGCGGCCCTCGCTGCCGCCGGACTTGAGGCACAAAACACGCCGGCGAGCCAGATGGAACGGCTCGACCGGGGCGTCGTGGCCCTGCCTGCCGCCACTGGCAACGGCAACTTCGTCAGCTGGCGCCTCCTGGGCACCGACGACGAAGCCACGACCACATTCGACATCCTGCGCAACGGCAACGCCATTGCCCGCAACGTCTACAAGACCAACTATCGCGACGCCACCGGATCGCGGGGCGCCAGCTATGCCATCGTGACGAAAGTCATGGGCGAGCCCGTCGACACCAGCATGGCCGTGCAGGCCTGGACCGACCTCTACAAGACGCTGAAGCTCGACCGCCCCGCCACGGGCGCACAGGGCGGCACCTACTCGCCCAACGACATATCGGTCGGCGACGTCGACGGCGACGGGCAGTATGAACTGTTCGTCAAATGGGATCCCTCGACGTCGAAGGACAATTCGCAGGGCGGCGTCACCGACAACGTCTTCATCGACTGCTACCGGCTCGACGGCACCCGCCTCTGGCGCATCGACCTGGGCCGCAACATCCGCGCCGGCGCCCACTACACGCAGTTCATGGTCTACGACTTCGACGGCGACGGACTGGCCGAGATGATGTGCAAGACGGGGCCCGGCTCAAAGGACGGCCAGGGCCAGTATGTCAACGCCGTAGCCACCGACGCCACGATCAAGGCCGTCAGCGGCACCGCCCTCTATCGCAGCAGCGACGGCCGCATCACCGGCGGCCAGGAGTGGCTCACCGTCTTCAGGGGCTCGACGGGCGAGGCCGTCCACACCATCTTCTATAATCCCAACCGCAACATGACCTACGGCGGCGCGGCCGACGGAAGCGTGAACTGGGGCGTGGGCGGCAAGAACGACACCGGCAGCTATGGCAACCGCGGCGAGCGCTATCTGGCCGCCGTGGCCTATCTGGACGGTCCCGACGCCAACGCCAGCGGCATCTTCAGTCGCGGCTACTACGACTACGCCTTCATCTGGGCCGTCGACTTCGACGGTCAGCAACTCCGTCAGAAGTGGTTCAGCTCCCACAAGTCGGGCACCAGCTACAGCGTGACCACCTACGATGCTGACGGCAAAGGCACCACAAAGACCTACACGGGCTGCAAGGCCACCAGGGGCAGCGGCAGCGGCACGATGTATCAGAACGGCAACCACAACCTCTCCATCGGCGATGTCGACGGCGACGGCTGCGACGAAATCATCTGGGGCTCGGCCGCGCTCAACAACGACGGCACGCTGCTCTACGGCACCGGCTTCGGCCACGGCGATGCCATCCACCTGGCCGACCACTGCCCTGACCGCCCCGGTCTTGAGGTGTTCCAGATTCACGAAGGCGGCGGCTATGGCTGGGACCTCCACGATGCCCTGACAGGCGAGATTATCCACAGCGCCTCTGGCCCCAGCGACAACGGCCGCGGCATGGCCGGACAGTTCGATGCCAACGTGCGCGGCTCGCTGTTCTGGTCGGCCAATGACGGCAGTGCCCGCAGTGCCGTCACGGGCAACGTCGTCTCGTCGAACGGCGGCTCCAGCAACTTCCGCATCTATTGGGACGGCGACCTTCAGGAGGAGCTCTTCGACGGCGGCAAGATTGACAAGTGGAACGGCAACGGCACCAGCCGGCTCTACCTGAACGGCACCAACATCTACGGCTACAACTCATCGAGCACCTGCAACGGCTCGAAGTCGACGCCCAACCTGCAGGCCGACATCCTGGGCGACTGGCGCGAGGAACTCATCCTCTGGTCGACGGGCGACAACTGCACGCTCAACATCTTTACGACCAACACCGAGACCCGCTACCGCATGCCGACCCTGATGCACGACCACACCTACCGCATGGGCATCTGCTGGCAGAACACGGCCTACAACCAGCCGCCCCACCTGGGCTACTATCTGCCCGACGCCATGCTGCCGCGCCTGATGAACCCAGACAAGGAGCTGACGGGCTTCGTCGGCGAGCCGATGACCTACACGTCGGAATACCGCTACGCCAACTCCATCCTGCTGACCTATGCCTACCTGCCCGACGGCACCCGCAAGGCATTCATCGCCCCCGACGGATTCCAGACGACCAACGACGCTTCGACAAAGACCTACACCATCAGCGGCACGCCCGACCAGTTGGGCGACTACAAGTTCGTGCTACGCATTACGGGCATGAACAGCGAGACGCTCAACGACACGCTGACATTCCATGTCGCGGAGCGTGGCGCACAAGCCATACGCAGCCTGACCCAGGAGGGCGGCGCTGCCGAGGCGTATGATGCCGCCGGCCGGCGCCTGGACACCAGCGAGGCCGACCGTCTGCCGCGCGGACTGCACATCGTCCGCCAGCACACGGCCCATGGCATCGTGACAAGAAAGATGATCAAGGAATAGGCTCAGACCCCGACATTATTTGCTATGCAACAACCGACCGTCGCCGCTCACCCCGGCGGCGGTCATTCGTAGGCGCGTCTCCTTGCCGTTGTTGTAGAACGTCGCCGTGAAGCGGCCCTCACTGTCGCAGACGGCGTTGGGATTCCAGTAGAGCGTGCGGCGGTAGTCGGCAGGCGTTGCCAGCTCGCGCCGGCCATAGTCGGGCTGATAGAACTGCTCCGGCGCGTTGACCCCGTGGAGCAGTATGTGGCGGTCGCGGAAGGTGGGCTGCACGGCATCGTCGGGGATGGTGACCAGCTCCACCGTAGCGTCAGCCGAATAGCGCTCCTCCACCATCAGCGAGTCCTCGGTGCGCGGCTCATAGTCTGAGAACACGCGGATGTCCTGCAGGCGCTTCAGCTTCATGTTCCTGTAGAGCGACTGCGACGTCCGGTTAGCCCTGAAGACGCCGGCCCGCTCGGCCTCGGAAGCATTGCTGCTGACGGGCGAATAGTTGCGATAGAACGTAGCCCCGTCGATGCGTCCGTCGACGTGGAACGAGTTGTAGCGGTTCATGTTGCCATAGAGGAAGCGGCACACCTGCACGGGGAACTGCCGGGCATCGAACTTGCCGAAGGACAGGCCGCGGTCGGTGATCTCATTGTAGAGGTCGTAGGCATCGAGCACGAAGGCCGGCCGGTGCCAGTCGACGGCGCGGCGCCCGCGGCGATGGCCCTTCACGTTGATGTTGCCCAGCTGGTGGACATCGTTCTCCATCGACAGCTCCGACAGGGTGTCGATGAGCATTTCGGCATCGTAGTCGGGCATGTGCTTCTCATAGAACGTGTAGTCGTGGGTGAACATCGGATAGAACAGGTCGCGCTTCACATAGTAGTCGGGGAAGGCGTCCTCGTCGAGCGCCGTGGCATCCTTGCGCGAGGCCATGTTCTTCTTGAGCGAATCGCGCTCCGCATAAGCCTTCATGTTCAGATAGGCATCGCCATAGAAGGGAGGGACCTGGAACAGGAAGCGGCCCTGCTCCGTCTTCTGCACAGAGCCCGCCACCTGGTCGCCGAGCGCTATCTCGGCCTCGACGAGCACCTCGCGGCGCAGGTTGCCGTGGTTCACGCCCACATTGTCGTTGGCAGACCCGATGTCGCCATACTCGATCGACTCTATGGCCGAGTTGTCGTTGGTCGTCGGCGTGTCGTCGGTAGAAATCAGGCCGTCGCCCTCCGCCTCCTCGCCGAAGGGGTCAATGAAGTCCTCCTCCCCCAGGTTGTTGTTCCGGCTGATAAGTCCCACGCCGTCCTGCCAACTGCCGACCTCGTCGGGCTCCACGGGGTTGATGTTGAGCATGCGATAGACTGAGCCCTCGATAGTCAGCGTCTTCTCCGGCTCATAGCGCATCGGCCGCTCGCCCTGCGCCAGCTCCGTCCATTTATACTTGCGCCAGCCCTGCACCATCATCAGCAGGTCCAGGTGGCGCCGGTGCGCGTCGTCGTCAGCCTCGAAGTAGTGGGCCGGATGAGCAATGAAGCCGCGCAGCTCGCTCGACAGGAGCAGGTCGGTCATCAGGTTGCCGTCGTCGTAGGTCGGTTCGTCGGTATTGGTGTCATGGATGGAGACCGAGAAGGCGGTGGGCTCGCTGATGCCCTCCAGCTGGATGGGCACGCTGATGTGCTCGTAGGGAGCATAAGTGTGGTTTGGCACGATGGGCGACGTGATGAGCTGCGCATCGTAGTCATGATGATTGACGAAGAAAAGACGATCGGCCAGGATCTGTCCGTCGGCATCGAACAGCACGAGGTCGTTGACGCCCGTAGGCAGTTCGTCGTAGGGCAGTTCAACCGTCAGGTCCTGCTGAAGCTGCAGCGGCTGGAAGAAGACAAGACGCCCGCGGCAGAGCACCGACAGCGCACACTCGCGCCCTTGCAACCGCGGGGGCACTTTGATGCTGGCGCGGCGGTCCTTCAAGCACAGCGCGGCGGCGCTTTGACCGGCTTGCGGGAGCGTTTCGCTCCACTCCTTGCCGCGCCACGAGAATCGGGCCTTCATCTTGCGTCCGTTGGGTGTGACCGTGAACGAGCCGCGACCCATGTACTCGGTCTTGACGGCGACGGGCTCCATGCCCTCGCCCTCAATCGTTCCGGCGATACTGACGGCCTCGCCGTGCTGGTCGCTGACCTCGAAGGCCACGCGGTTCTCGACGCCCTCCACCAGATGGCCGCCCTCGGGATAGAACGTCACGACGAGGTCGTCCTTCTTCACCCGCGGCAGTCGCGTCTTCGGCCGCTGATACATCCGGCGGGCATCGTAGTCGCCGGGCTCGTCGGGCTTGCTGTAGACGGGCAGCACGCGCGAGTAGAGCCCGTCCCAGACGCGGAAGTAGTCGGCAGCCATCTGACGGTTGTAGAACAGCCACGTGTCATGCGTGCTATAGCGGTGCTCGCGTACATTGAAGTTGAGCATCCAGCGCGTATAGGCCCGCAGTTCATAGTAGCCGGAATAGAGCGAGTCCTGCAGGGCAAACTGTCCGCAGGTGTAGCCGTTGGCGGCGACGACGATGGTCTGGCGCTCGACGAGCAGCCCGTCGGGCGAGAGCAGTTCGACGTAGAGCAGCCGGCTCATGTCGGTCGGCTGCAGGTTGTCGGCGCGGACGACATAGGCCTTATACCAAAGGGTGTCGCCGACGAAGTAGCACTGGTTGTCGGTATGGATATAGACTTTCTCCTGCACCTGGGCAGAAGAGGCCGTCTCAAGGGCCTGGCGGATATCGTCGATGCCGCCGGCCCCGACCGTGAGAGCCGAAAGCAACAGGATTAGCGCAAGTAGTTGTTTCATAAACAGTCTGGTTCAAGAAATTCTGCGACAAAATTACGAAGAAAAAACGAGACTGCAAAGAAACTCAGCGTCTTATTTACTATAACATTCTCCTACAACGAATTATACGAATTATTTGTTGCCAATTGTGTAGCGAAGGCCCAGACGGAGGTCAAACTGCAGGGGCCGCTCCTTGAAAGCGTTCTGCAGCGGGCTGCCGTTGTCGGGATAATAGCGCAAGGCAGGCTGCAGATAGATGCTCACGGCAGGCCACAGTTCATAGTCGACGCCGGCCGACAGGCTCAGGGCCGTCTGCAGGCGGTCGTGGCTGATGTGGCCCTCGCTGATGCGGGCGCTGACGTTGACCATCGCTTCAGCCCCGGCCGCCGCATAGAGGCGCAGCGACGGCGACTGCCAGAAGTTGTAGCCGACGCTGAGCGGCAGCCCGACGTAGTGGAGCTGCTGGTCGGTCGACGTGGTGAACCCGCTGTAGCGATGGGTGAACGTCGAGGCCGCATAGCTGTAGTTGAGGCCCGTTTCGGCCCACCAGCGGGGCGACAGCGTCAACCGGGCGGAGAGGCCGACGGTCAGGGGCATGCGATGGGTGGCCTCCTCCTGGCTGTTGGCCAGATAGACGGGCGCCCGGCGGGCCAGGGCCGACGAGAGGGGCCCCATGGCCGAAGGGCTCATCATGACCGGCTCAACCCTGCTGGCATCGGCCGAGGCCAGCAGATTGTCGGCATTGAGGGCCAGCGACACGCGGGGCGCACGCCGCTTGGTCGTCGACGGTCGCGGCGGGTCGGAATGTCGGGGCGTCACCCGCTCCGGGGCTTCCGCTTCTCTGGGGGGCGGGGCCGTAGACTGTTCATCGGTGGCCGGCTCCCCATCGGTCGTCTGTTCGGGCTCGGATGTCATCGGTTCAGCTGCGGGCTGAGCTGTAGTGATGGCCGAAGCGACAAGGTTTGAGTGCTTAGTCGTTGGGCGCGGTACTGCGGGGGCTGACTCCGCTGGCAGCGGCTCGGCGGGCTGAGGTCGTTCAACAGGCTCGGCCGCTACGGGCTTGTCAACATTGTTTTGGGCTATTTCAAGATGGTCGGTATCCCAGTTCAGCAGCATCCATCCGCCTCCGGCCAGCAGGGCAACGACGGCGGCAGCCGAGAGCCAGCGGCGCAGCGCCACGATGCGGCCACGACGGCCGACACGCAGCTCCACCCCACTCCACAGGTCAGCCGGCACGGGCTCCTCGAACGAGTCCATGCGCTGACGTAGTTGTTCTGTCCAGTCGTGCTGCTTCATATCTGTCGTCGTTTATAATCGCTAATCATTTTGGCTAAATGGCGCTTCGCCCGGTGAAACTGTGAGGCGGAGCTGTCTTCGCGGATGCCCAGCTGGCGGGCTATCTCCCTGTGGCTCAGTCGGTCGAAGACGTAGAGGCAGAACACCGTGCGATAGCCGTCGGGCAACTGGCTGATCATCGCTTGCAGGGTCTCCATCGGCACCGAGCCTACGTCGGGTTCCTCGTCGGGCACGTCGACGGCCTCGGGCTCGCGGCCGGCCGTGAGGGGCAGCAGCCGTCGGCGCCGGCGCAGCCACGTGACGGCCTCGTTGCTCACCACCCTCAGCACCCAGGCCCTGAGCGTGCCCTCGCCGCGATATTCGAAGCGGTCGACGTGGGTCAGGATCTTGACGAACGCATCCTGCACGATGTCGCGGGCGCTGTCGGCGTCGGCCACGAGGCGCATGGCCGTCGCCAGAGCGGCGCCGGCATAGCGGTCGTAGAGCTCACGCTGTGCCACGCGGTCGCCCTTGTGCAGGCGGTCAAGGAGATGTTCGTCGGCCGATTTCATTAACACGCGAAGGGGGAACTATTCCGTCTGTGAACCAACAAAGATGAACACCCGGCCGTCGGGACCGAGCGTCGTGGTCGGCCCGTCGACGACGTGAATGGCCTTCACCGCGAGGGCCAGGGTCAGCGTGTGAGCATAGTTGTCGACCACGAGCTCGCTGTTGTCGCCGAACTCGGGCCATAGCTGGAGGTCGCCGTCAGCCGTGTGGACGACGAACGTGTAGGCCTCGTCGCCCCGAAGGCTTTCGCTTGCGACGTGGTAGATCCGGCTGTTGCCCGAGCGGCCCACCTCGGTCACGCCGAAGCGGACGGCGCGCGACGTCACATCCCACCTGTCAGCCTTGAGTCCGGCCAGCCGAGCCCAATCGTCCAAGGGCGGCTCCCACAGCAGGAGCTGCAAACCGTCGAATTCCATGGCCGCATTTCTGTAGACCTCCCCACTGTAAGAGTCTTGCTGAAAGGTGCCGTTTATCATTTCCCCGTCGTCGACGCTGCAGGCGGCCAAGGACAGCACTGCCAGCAGTGCCATGAGATACTTTTTCATATAGTTTCCTTTATTTCTTTTTCTATATAAACGCGGAAAACGGCGAATCTTGCATGCCTCAGACAAAAAAATTTGGGCCATACAGAAAACGTCAAGCGGGGATGCATTAAAAACGGTACACCACGGGTGTACGATTCGTACACACGGGATGTACGATTCGTACATACGCGGTGTACGGATTTGAAGGGAAGCAAAAAAGTAAGGAAACTGCTACTGCTTGAGCTTGAAGGAGCGCTCAATGCTGCTGAGTTCATCGACAAAGGCCTTGTCAACCTTGAGGCGGCGCTCGACGGCCTGGCAGGAGTGGAGCACGGTGGAATGGTCGCGCCCGCCGATGAGCTGGCCAATGCGCGAGGCTGGCATCTTGGTGAACTTCTGTGCCAGATACATCGAAACCTGGCGCACCTGGACAAGCTCGCGCTTGCGGCTCTTGCTGTAGACGTGCTGCTGGGTGACACCATAGTGCTGGCAGACGCGCTCGAGGATGTCGTCGATGGTCAGAGGATGGTTGTCCACCTTGACGGCACGCTTGATGAGTCGCTCGGCCAGCCGCATGTCGATATTGCTGTTGTAGACGATGCTGAAGGCCAGAAGCTGATTGACCACACCCTCCAGGTCGCGCACGGAGCCGTTGGCCGTCTGAGCGATGTACTGGATGACGTCGGCCGGAATCTTCAGACCGTCGCGGCGGCACTTCGAGTTGAGGATGTCGACGCAGAGCTGCAGGTTGGGCTTCTCCAGCTCGGCAATAAGGCCGCACGAGAAGCGCGTCAGCAGGCGGTCCTTCACACCGGCGAGGTCGACGGGCGGACGGTCGCTGGCCAGGACGATCTGCTTGCCGAGGCGGAACAGATGGTCGAAGATATAGAAGAAGGTGTCGAGGGTCTTCGGCGAGGTGGCCCACTCCTGGATGTCGTCGACGATGAGCACGTCGAGCGACTGATAGAAGTTGATGAAGTCGTTGACGGTGTTCTGCCGGACGGCATCGGTGTACTGCACCTGGAAGAGACGGGCCGAGACGTAGAGCACGCGCTTGCGCGGATACATCATCTTACACTCCACGCCGATGGCATTGATGAGGTGGGTCTTGCCGCAACCTGAGGGTCCGTAGATAAAGAAGGGGTTGAAGGTCGAGCGGCCGGGATGCTGCCCGATGGTGAGCCCGACGGTGCGTGGCAGCTTGTTGGAGTCGCCTTCGATGAAGTTGTCGAAGGTCTTCTTGTCGTCAAGCTGCGGGTCGAGGTCCTGCGGGACAGCATCGAGCACGGTGGGCGACTGGTTTCCGCGTGTCTGCGACAGACGGCTCTCGATGTCGGCCCCAGGTTCGCTCTCGACGTCCTGCGTCAGCCGGTGCTCCTGGTCGGTCACGAGGCGGTAGGTCAGCTTCACGTTAGCCTGGAAGCTCTTGGCCAGCGCCCACCCCATCAGCCGCACGTAGTTCTGCTCCAGATACTCATAGATATAGGGGCTTGGAACCTGCACCAGCAGCGTCCGCTCCGCGTCGTTGTACGACTCGAAGACGATGGGCTCGAACCACGTTCGGTATGTCTGCTCTGCGACGTTCTGCCTGATGAGATGGAGGCAGTTGTCCCATAGCGCCTTATGACTTTGCTGCATCGCGGGCGGTTGATATTGGTTAATGAATATTTATGACCGGGCAGGAGTTGTTTTGTAGCTCTGCTAACGTTTGCGACTGCAAAGGTCGGAATTTTTTTTGAAACCAGCAAATCCGTCTAAAACGTAGGTTGTGTTTACAAAAGTCGTAACCCGTTATCTTTTTGCCGCTTAGGTTGTTTCACGTTTTTTCTACAACGACCAGTCTTGTCAAATTCAAATATTCTATTTTTCAGACATTTACGATTCTTGGAATCGCGATTTCAGAAGATTTATTATTTAGACAAAATAAAATTAACTGCACTTCCCCCTACTTTTCTTTCCGGCCGAAGACCGACACGTTGATATAGCGTTTCGGGTGCTGCTTGATGTCGCTGAGCAGCGAGTCGGCACTGGCGACGGTGGCCTGCAGCGAGCGGTAGAGCGCGGGGTCGCGCATCATAAGGCCCATCGTGCCCTCCTGGCTGTTGAGCGCGGCGGTGGTCTGCTGCAGGTTGCCGATGGTGGCGTCGACCTTTTTCATGGTCTGGCCGAGGTCGAGGTCGTTCAGCTGGCGCGTCAGCCCCTCGGTGTTGGCCAGCACGCCGTCGGCCCGCTGCATCACCTGCGGCACCTGGCGGTTCAGCTGCGTGGAGAGCTGGCTCAGCTGGCGGGTGGTCTGTGTGAGGGTGGCCGTGACGTTCTCGACATTATGTAGCGAGCTGGCGATGGCGGGATCGGCCAGCAGGGCATTGAGCGAAGCCAGGATGGAGTCGAGCTTTGGCAGCATCTGCTCCACCTGTGGCACCATTTCGGCCGCCTTGCTCATGAGTCCCTTCTGAGCTCCGCCCTCGATGGTGTCGCCCACAGTCAGCAGGTCACGCATGTCGTCACCCAGCTTAAGCTGCAACTGCACATTGCCGAGCAGGTCGCTGGCAATCTCCACGCGCGTGCCCCGAGGCAGCCGGAGCTGTTTGTCGAGTCCTAACACTGCCACGATCCGGTCGGGGTGGTCATAGTCGAACCGGACGCCCTCGACGACCCCCACGCGGAGGCCGTTGGCATAGACGGGGCTGGAAGCCGTGACGCCACTGATGTCGGAAAACTGTGCATAATAATTGTTGGAAGAAGAGAACATGGTGAGCCCCTTCAGATAGTTCATTCCAAAGAACAGCACCACGATGGCCACCAGGGCCACGAGTGCTATCTTCACCTCATTCGTAAAGAATTTCATCGTGTTTATTTCTTGTTTCGTTTTTGCTTAAACTCTTGCAGGGCGGCCTGCGTGTCGACCTTCTCGCCGTTCTTGAAGGCGATGATGAAGGCCTGGGGGAACTTGCCGGCCACCTCCCTGCGCAGACGATAGATGGCATTGTAGTCGGTGGAGGCTCCGACCGTGTATTTCCAGATGCCGCGCTCCTTGTAGGAGTCGATGTCGGTGAGCCCCTTGAAGCGGCTGTCGCCGGCCTTCAGCTGGCGGTCGCTGGTCATGATCTGCACCTTGAACACGGGGGCAGACGCGTCGTCGGACGCAGTAGCTGCGGGCTGCATGAGGGGGGCAGCCACCGGAGCTGCAGCGGTCTCCGCCGGTGCGGCCTCAGCCGCAGGCGTCTCCGCTGGATCCTTGGTCTCAGGCTGCACTTTCTTTTCCGGCTGGGCGACGGGCTGCTGCGACTGCACGGCAGAGACACCGGCCCACCCGCGGGCCTTCTTGTACTCCACGAATGCGTTGTACATGCCACGGGCATACTTGTCAGTCGCGTCGCGTGAATTCATGAACGCCTCCTCATCCTTTGTCGAGATGAAGCCCAGCTCCAGCAGGCAGGCAGGCATCGACGTCAGACGCAGCACGGCCAGGTTGTCCTGATGGGCTCCGAGGTTCTTGCGGCCCGTGGCCTGGCAGACGTAGCGCTGCATGAGCTTAGCCAACTCGACGCTGCGCTCCATGTTGTCGTCCTGAATAAACTCGAACATGATGTCGCTCTCGGGCGAGTTGGGGTCGTAGCCCTGATAGCGTTGCTGGTAGTTGTCCTCGAGCAGGATGACTGCATTCTCGCGCTTTGCGACTTCGAGATTCTCAACAAACCCCTTGCTGGAACCGCTGACACGTCCGCGACCGAGCGTGTAGGTCTGGAAGCCCCGGGCCACGTGGCCGCGCGGCAGCGAATTGATGTGAACGGAAATGAAAAGGTCGGCTTTCTGTTTGTTGGCTATCTCGGCCCGCTGCCACAGTTCGAGGAATCGGTCGGTCTTGCGGGTATAGACCACGGTGACGTCGGGACAGTTGCGCTCCACCATCTCACCGAAGGCAAGGGCATACTTCAGGGTCAGCGCCTTCTCTTTCGTCACCGCGCCGACGGCACCGGCGTCCCTGCCGCCATGGCCGGCATCGATGACGAGCACAAACTTGCGCTTCTGGGCAGCCCCCGCAGCGAGGCCTGCCAACAGGAAAAACATCAATATAAGATAGAGTCGTCTCAGCATAAGAATCGTGTTATGACGTGCAAAATTACACATTATTAACGACATTACGGCCAAACGCTATCGAGATTTATCATTTATTAAGTGTAGTTCAACGCCGGCTCCGTCGCAGTCGGCTCCCATGGGCGGATTCAGTTTGGTGATGCTCAGGTTGACCGCCCCCACCTGGGGCCAGCGCTGCAGGATGCCGCGAGCGATGCGGCCTGCTACGTGTTCCAGCAGGTTTGAGGGGACTGCCATCTCGCTTCTGACGTAGTCGCAGAGGTCGGCATAGCTCAACGTGTCGGCCACGTCGTCGGTTTCCATGGCTCGCGAGATGTCATAGTCAACGCTCAGGGTCACCTCGAACTCGCCGCCGACGCGCCGCTCCTGCTCCATCACGCCGTGGCGGGCATGGAGCCGCAGGCCTGCGATGTAGATTCTGCTATTCATCGCCGTTCGCAGTCTGGTCGTCGTTGTCGTTCTGACCGGGCAGATATTTCTTCAGCGCCCGCTCCACGCCGTTCTTCCACGTGTTGATGCTCTCGTCGTGCAGCTGCAGGGAGGCGACGAGCTTGATGACATTCTCGATGGGCATGCGATAGCGTAGCACGCCGGAGATGAGCTTGGCGTAGTTCCAGTATTCCGGGTTGAAGCGCTCCGAGAGGCCCTCGACGGTGATCTTGTAGCCGCGGGTGTTCTCAAACTGGAAGTCATAGCGCTTCGTGCCGTCGCCGTTGGCCTGCTTGATAATCCGTCCCTTCGAGACCGACTTGGGAATCATGATGCCCTCGTCGTCGTCCTGCAGGCCGGTGAAGATTTCATAAGGATAGCCGTCGAGAAGACCAACCAGCGCCACCCACTTCTCCTTGTTGTTCTGGAAGCGAACCACATCGCACTCCAGCACCTGCGGACGCACTTCCGTGACCTGCAGGGCAAGCCCCCCAACGGGTTTGCCGGTGGCCAGCACGTCCTCCAGCGTCGTGATTAGCCGGCGGATCTGCGATTCGCTCAAGCCGTCGGTCAGCCGCTGTTCGGCCGCCACCAGCTGGTCCACTACCTGATCGTCGCCGCCGCAGGCAGCCAGTAGTTCCCGAAAGGCCTGCGCATTGGCATTAATTGTCGTCTGTTCCATTCTGATAGAATTAAATATCTTTGCAAAGTTACCGAAAAACTATTAATTATCAAAAAAAATACAACAGAAAATAGCGTAATTACACATTTTTTATTAACTTTGCAGCCTAAAACGTCAACTACCCCCATCATTTGAAATGAGAAAACTATTATTGACATTTGTCACCTTGGCCATTGCGGCAAGTTCGATGGCCATTCCCGCAAAGAAAGGAATATGGACCACACTGAAACTATCCGACGGAACTGAGATTCGTGCTCAACTCGAAGGCGACGAGCATGCCCACTGGTGGAAAGCCGAAGACGGCACCCTATACCGGGAAGCTAACGACGAAATAGTGACCGTGGCCGACTTCGAGCAGATCAAGCAGCAAGTCATGAGCCGCCGCAACAAGGCCAAGGCCCGTCAGTCCGGGCAGCGCAGGAAAGTGTCGATCGGTGAGCAGACCCATTACACCGGCAAGAAGAAAGGCATCGTCATCCTGGTGGAGTTCAGCAACGTGTCGTTCCGAGCCGGCAACACGCTTGAGAAGTATAAGCGCATCATGAATGAGGAAGGCTACAGCGAAGGCAGCTTCAAGGGTTCGGTGGCCGACTACTTCAAGGCGCAGAGCGGAGGCAAGTTTGAGCTTGCGTTCGACGTTGTCGGGCCTTATAAGCTGAGCCAAAACCAAAGCTATTATGGCGCCAACGACTCCTACGGCAACGACCAGCGCCCCGAAGAAATGATCATCGAGGCCGTCAATGCCGCCGACGAAGAAGTGAACTTCAAGGACTACGACTGGGACGGCGACGGCGAGGTCGACCAGGTGTTCGTGCTCTATGCCGGCAAGGGCGAAGCCGATGGCGGATACGGTAACGCCAACACCATCTGGCCTCACATGTGGTATCTCGAGGAAACGAACGACGTCGTCACGCTCGACGGCGTGAGGATCAACAGCTATGCCTGCTCAAACGAAATCGACGGTTCCTACAACATTGAGGGCATCGGCGTCTTCTGTCACGAATTCTCCCACTGCATGGGCTTCCCTGATTTCTACGACGTCAGCTACGGCGGATGGTTCGGCATGGGCTCGTGGGACCTGATGGACACCGGCAGCTACAACGGCGACGGATTCCGCCCCGCCGGCTATTCGGCCTACGAGAAGTGGATGTCGGGCTGGCTGGAGCCCATTGAGCTCGACAAGGAATATGTCGAGGTGGAGAACCTGGCCCCCATCAGCGAGGGCGGCGAGGGCTACATTATATATAATGACGGCAACCGCAATGAATACTACATGGTGGAGAATCGCCAGAAGACCAACTGGGACTCCAGCCTGCCCGGCCGAGGCCTCATGATTACCCACGTAGACTTCGACAAGACTATCTGGGAACAGAACACGCCCAACTCGCGCGTCACGAGCCAAGACGTTTATTCCGGCTACTATGACAAGACCAACGACCACCAGCGCTTCACCATTTTCCATGCCGACAACACGGCCTCGGCATACAACGAGACGACCGACCTCTACCCCTACGGCAAGAAGGACTCGCTGACCAACACGTCGACACCTTATGCCAGGGTCTATAACAACAACACCGACGGCAAGAAATACATGAACAAGCCCATTCGCGCCATCAAGCAGAACAGCGACCGCACCATGTCGTTCAGCTTCGGCAACAAGAAGTCGGAAGACAAGCCAGGGCCTGACGCCACTGACAGCTACCTGTTCTATGAGTCGTTCGACAAGTGCAGCGGCAAGGGCGGCAACGACGGCAACTGGACGACCACGATAGCCACGGCTGATTTCAAGCCCGACAACGAAGGATGGTCTTCGGCAAAGGCCTTTGGCGCCTACCAGTGCGCCAAGTTCGGCAGCGGCAGCGCCATCGGCATCGTCACCACCCCCAGCATCAAGCTTGGCGACGGCGAGGCCACGCTGACCTTCATGGCCACCTCATGGAACGCCGACGGCACCCAGCTCAACCTGGAGGTCAGCGGCAATGCCATGATCAGCCCCTCGGTCGTCGAGATGAAGTCGTTCGAATGGACTGAGTTCACCTGCACCATCACAGGCACGGGCACGACCACCGTCACCTTCACCCCCGTCAAGCGCTTCCTGCTCGACGAAGTGAAGCTGGTCAAAAAGGAGAAGCAGACGCCCACCGGCATTTCAACAATTGACAATGGAGGATTGACAATCGGCAACTATGTCTACGACCTGCAGGGCCGGCGCGTGGAGCATCCCACGAAAGGCATCTACATCATTAACGGAAAGAAAACCATCATCAAATGAAGAACCTACTGACACGGCGCTCCATACGCAAGTATAGCGAGCGACCCGTCGACGAACAGCTGCTGGGCCGTCTCCTCACCGAGGCGGCCCGCACGCAAACTATGGGCAACCTGCAGCTCTACAGCGTCGTCGTCACCCGCTCGCAGGAAATGAAGCAGCGGCTGGCTCCCGCCCACTTCTCGCAGCCGATGATCACCGAGGCCCCGGTGGTGCTGACCATCTGCGCCGACTTCAACCGCACTTCGCAGTGGGCCCGATGCCGCAAGGCCGAGCCCGGCTACGACAACATGCTGTCGTTCCTCAATGCTGCCATCGACGCCCTGCTCTACACGCAGACGCTCTGCTGCCTCATGGACGAGGAGGGCCTCGGCTACTGCTATCTGGGCACCACGGTCTATCAGCCGCAACTGATTATCGACATCCTGCAGCTGCCGCGCCTCGTCATGCCTGTGGCCACCATCACCGTCGGCTGGCCGGCCGAAGAGCCTCCGCAGAGCGACCGCCTGCCCCGGGAGAGCTTCGTCCACGACGAGACCTACAAGGACTATACGCCCGCCGACATCGACCGTTATTACGCTTACAAAGAGTCGCTCGAGGAGAACCGCCACTTCTGCGACATCAACCACAAGGAGACGCTCGCACAGATATTCACCGACATCCGCTATACGAAGAAGGACAACGAAGCCATGTCGAAGACGCTGCTCGACACGCTCCGACGACAGGGATTCTTAGGCTAAACCCATACCCCACCCCTTGCTATGCACAAAAAACTAAACTGCCTGACATTATTGGCGCTATGCCTCAGCCTTCGGACTGTGGCCCAGGTGTCGTTTGGACAAGCTGAGAAGCTCAACGACGACTGGCTGTTCCTGCGCGCCGACTCGGCCTGGAAAATCACAGAGACACCCGAGATGAAGAATCCCGATTACGACGACTCGCAGTGGCGGCGCGTCACGCTGCCCCACGACTGGTCGGTCGAGCTGCCCATGTCGCCCGACAAGGCTTCCTGTCAGGGCTATCTGCCCGGCGGCACGGGGTGGTATCGGCGCAGCCTCCCCCTCACCTTGGAGGAGGGCCAGGGAAGGCTCTACCTCTACTTCGAGGGCATCTACAGCCACTCCGAGGTCTATCTCAACGGTCATCTGCTGGGCCGTCGCCCCAGCGGTTTTTCCTCTTTTCTTTATGATCTGACGCCATACGTGAACAGCGACGGACGGAATGTGCTGGCCGTGCGCGTAGACCACAGCGAGGAGGCCGACGCACGCTGGTACACCGGCTCGGGCATCAACCGCGACGTCTGGCTCATCCGGGCGCCGGAGGTGCATCTGGCGCCATGGGGCACGGCCTACCGGCTGCTGAGCATCAACAAAAGCAAAGCCGTTGTGGAGGTGGACGTCGAGACGACTGACACCCGCCACGACAAGACGCCCCTGAAGCTGAAGGCGACGGTCGAGCTGCGGGATGCCGACGGCCGCGTCGTGGCAACGGCCCAGACGCCCATTGGCCCGCAGGAGAAGCGGTCGGTGCGCCTGACCGTCAAAAACCCACAGCCGTGGTCCGTGGATCACCCCTACCTCTACACACTCGAAACAAGAATAAATTGTCAATTATCAATTGTCAATTATCCATTATCAACAATAAAGGTTGGTCTGCGCACGCTCGACTTCTCGCCCGACCGCGGCTTCGCCCTCAACGGCAAGTGGATGAAGGTGAAGGGCGTCTGCGTGCACGACGACGCGGGCTGTCTGGGCACGGCCGTCCCCCGCGAGGTGTGGCGCCAGCGGCTGCTGGCACTGAAGGGCCTCGGCGTCAACGCCATCCGCATGAGCCACAACCCGCACGCCCCGATGGTCTATGACCTCTGCGACGAGCTGGGACTGCTCGTCATGGACGAGGCCAGCGACGAGTGGGAGTTTCCGAAGCGCAAATGGTTGAAGGGATGGAACCAGGGCGTGCCAGGATTCCAGGGTTCCTACAGCTACTTCGAGGAATGGATTGAGCGCGACGTGGCCGACATGGTGCGGCGCGACCGCTGCCATCCCTCCGTCTTCATGTGGAGCATCGGCAACGAGGTGGACTATCCCAACGACCCTTACTCGCACCCCGTGCTCGACGGCAATGGCACCGGCGGCTTCACGCAGCCCATGTACGGCGGCTATAAGCCGGAGCAGCCCAACGCCGAGCGCATCGGCCGGATTGCCCAGCGCCTGGCCGGCGTGGTGCGCTCGATCGACAGGAGCCGACCCGTGACGGGTGCCCTGGCCGGGGTGGTCATGTCGAACGAGACGGCCTATCCCGAGGCTGTCGACGTGGTGGGCTATAACTACACGGAAAGCCGCTACAAGGAGGACCATGAGCGCTATCCCCGACGCGTCATCTATGGCTCCGAGAACCGCCACGACCTGCCGGCATGGCTGGCCGTCAGCGACAATGAGCACATCTTCGGCCAGTTCATCTGGACGGGCATCGACTATCTGGGCGAGAGCGGCGTCTGGCCAGCACGCGGCTCCTCGGCCGGACTGCTCGACCTGAAGGGCGAGGTGAAGCCCATCGGCCACTACCGGGCCATGCTCTGGAGCGAGACGCCGGTATGCTACATCGGCACCTACCCCACCCGCCAGCCCGGACGCCGTCAGGGCCGACAGGGTCGCCAGCAGGAGTGGGTGTCGCCCTATGCCCCGGCCGTCTGGAACTATGAGGAGGGACAGCGCATCCGCGTGGTCTGCTACAGCAATGCCCCCGACGTGGCGCTCTGGCTCAACGGCCAACGCATCGGGCAGCCGGCCCGGCTGGACTCGGCCACCGCCATCCGCTATTGGGACATCGACTATCAGCCGGGCACGCTGCGTGCTGAAGCCATTGACGACGGCAAGGTGACGGCATCCCACGAACTGAAGACCAGCGGACAGGCCCTCGCCCTGCGCCTCAGCGTGACGAGGCAGGCGGACGACCGTGTGGCCATCGTCGTCGTGGAGGCCGTCGATGCCGACGGCACGCCCGTGCCCCTGGCCGACAACGACGTTGCGCTCCGCATCGACGGGCGCGCCCGACTGCTCGGCATGGAGAACGGCGACATCAGCGGACCGACGCCCGTCCGGCGCGCTCCCGACTATCGTCCCGTCGCGCACCTGCGCCTCCACGGTGGCCGTCTTGTCGCCTACGTGGAATCAGACGACCCGTCGGCGCCCGTCACCGTCACCGCCACCTCGCAATTCCTGCAGCCAGCTGCTGTTGTGCTTAATCATTAAACTGCAACAATAGATATTGTAAACATTGTTCTCACGCTCCCGAAGGGATGCAAACGAGCGGAGCTCAGCATCAAGGGAGGGGGTGAATTCAGGAAAAAGTGGTGCTTCCCAAAGGTAATATACCCCTATATTACTTTCAAGAAGCGCCACTTTCCGTCCAGAAACCGTGAGGAATGCAGGTGCAGAAAGACCATTCACGGGAACAGATATTTGTAAAGAAAGTTGGATTCAGTTGATGCGGATTTGAAATCCGCATCTCATGAAACGTCTTTTATCGCGAGGCGGGCGCAAAGGACAAACCCGCCGTACTGCTACTGCACGGTTTCCCTTCCAGCAGCCACATGTTCCGCGAGCTGATGCCCGAACTGGCTGACGAAGTTCGCCATGTATGTCTTCGACTATGGCGCTCCCATCGGCTACCGCTCAAACGTGGCCCTCTATCCAGAGTTCCAGAAGTACCTGCGCGACAACCAGCCCAACGCCGAAATCCACTTCGTGCCCAGCGGCCACTTCGCCCTTGAAAGCCATCACACGGAGATTGCCCGACTGATGCGGGAATTCCTTAGAAGAGTTATTAAATAATGATTTGGATGAAAGCAGCCGCCAGCGGCTCGAACGGAAAGACGGTGCTGCGTATCGGGTAATCTTTTCTGTTTCGCACTTTTAACAGCAGATTGCGCAATAATTCAAAAAATCTTTGTACCTTTGCATCCTAAAGCAGCAGATTATGAGTCCAGTTTTCAGACGCGAGAGCGAATACACGTTCAAGATATACTCCAACGAGGAGGAGCGGATGCACATCCATGTGCTCTGCGGCGGCAAGGAGGCCAAGTTTTGGCTGGAGCCGCAGGTGGAGCTTGCCAAGAACTCTGGAATACCCGAACACAAGTTAAGTGAAATCAAGAAAATCGTAGAGAAATATGCAGACAGCTTCAAAGAACAATTCCACCAGCACATCGGCAAGCGTATTGATG
>JAFTGI010000213.1 GCA_017458195.1 Prevotella sp. | reverse complement strand
TTCATTGTATTGTGTAAATTAGTACCAGTTTTTGAGATTGAATTATACCCTCCGTCACAAGTAGTAGTTACAGATTTTTAACGGTATAGAAATACATATGAACTTCATGTACTATTCACTGGAAGAGGACTGAGTAGTTACGAGTTGGAGAGGCATTTCGTGGCCAGAGAAACAGGATTCGACGAGGGCTCAAGCCGCAGTCCTGGTTTTGTACATGGCCGATGTACCATTCGTACATGGCCGATGTACGAAACGTACAGAGCCGATGTACTGAATTTCTTTAATCGTGAAATGGCACGACATAATCTAAAAAATGAAGTCCGATATTTGGTAGAGTCAAAAAAATGTCGTACCTTTGCACGTCAATTAGAAAGAACAACAAACAATTAAAAGAAATGACAAAGAGATTCGCTGAACACGGCGGCATGAACTTGACGCAGGTGAACAATGAGATTTTGGAAAAATGGATGGAGGAGGACATCTTCCATCGTTCAATAGACGAGCGCGAGGGCTGCCCGCAGTTCGTTTTCTACGAGGGACCTCCCTCAGCCAACGGCCACCCCGGCATCCATCATGTGCTGGGTCGCGCCCTGAAGGACACCTTCAATCGCTATAAGACCATGCGCGGGTTCCAGGTGAAGCGTAAGGCCGGTTGGGACACCCACGGGCTGCCAGTGGAGCTGAGCGTCGAGAAGGCTTTGGGCATCACGAAGGCCGACATCGACAATCCGGAATCGCCCCGATACATTTCAACTGAGGAATACAACGAGAAGTGCCGCGAGAACGTCATGATGTACACCCAGGAATGGCGTGACCTGACCGAGCGTATGGGCTATTTCGTCGACCTCGACCATCCCTACATCACCTATGATAACAAGTATATCGAAACGCTTTGGTATCTGCTGAAGGAGCTCTACAAGAAAGGACTGCTCTATAAGGGCTATACCATTCAGCCCTATAGCCCCGCTGCAGGCACCGGACTTTCGAGCCATGAGCTGAACCAGCCCGGCTGTTATCGCGATGTGAAGGACACAACCTGCACGGCGCTGTTCAAGATCAAGGGTGAGGAGGCCAAGTATTTCCTCGCCTGGACAACGACGCCCTGGACGCTGGCCGCCAACTCGGCACTCTGCGTAGGCCCCAAGATTGATTATGTGGCTGTCGAGACCTTCAATCCCTACAGTGGCCAGCCCATCACGGTCATCCTGGCTGAGGCACGCGTCGGTGCCTACTTCAATGAGAAGGGCAAGGACGCCGACTTCGCAGCCTATAAGCCCGGCGACAAGGTGATTCCCTGGCGCATCGTGGCTAACTATAAGGGCACCGACCTCGTGGGCATTGAATATGAGCAGTTGATGCCGATGATTAAGCCCATGGGCGACGCTTTCCGCGTGATTCCCGGCGACTATGTGACCACTGAGGATGGTGCCGGCATCGTGCACATCGCGCCCAACTTCGGCGCCGACGATGCCTTCGTGGCCAAGAAGGCCGGCATCTGCCCCATCGTGCTCGTCGACAAGAAGGGACAGGAGCGCCCCGTCGTCGACCTGCAAGGCAAATACTTCGTGCTGGAGGACCTCGACCCCGACTTTGTCGAGAAATATGTCAACAAGGAGGAGTGGCTGAAGTTTGCCGGCCGCTACGTGAAGAATGCCTACGACGACACCCTGACCGACAAGGACGAGACGCTCGACATCTCTATTTGCATGGACCTGAAGGCCCAGGGAAAGGTGTTCAAGATTGAGAAGCACGTGCACAACTATCCCCACTGCTGGCGCACGGACAAGCCTGTGCTCTACTATCCGCTTGACTCGTGGTTCATCCGCTCGACAGCCAGAAAGGAGCGCATGAGCGAGCTCAACAAGACCATCGGCTGGCATCCGGAGTCGACCGGCACAGGCCGTTTCGGCAACTGGCTGGAGAACCTGAACGACTGGAACCTCTCCCGTTCGCGCTTCTGGGGCACACCGCTGCCCATCTGGCGAAGCGAGGACGGTCAGGAGAAGTGCATCGGCTCAGTGGAAGAACTCTACAATGAGATAGAAAAGGCTGTCAAGGCCGGTGTCATGGCGTCGAATCCGTTCAGGGAGAAAGGCTACGTGCCCGGAGACATGAGCGACGAGAACTACGGGCGCATCGATCTCCATCGCCCCTATGTCGACTATATTAAATTGGTGGCCGACGACGGCAAGCCCATGAAGCGCGAGACTGACCTTATCGACGTCTGGTTCGACTCTGGTGCGATGCCCTATGCCCAGGTGCACTATCCCTTCGAGAATCGCGACCTGATTGACAAGCGCGAGGCTTTCCCCGCCGACTTCATCAACGAAGGCGTCGATCAGACGCGAGGCTGGTTCTTCACGCTCCACGCCATCGGTACGATGGTCTTCGATTCCGTCGCGTTCAAGAACGTCATCTCGACGGGCCTCGTGCTCGATGCCAAGGGTAACAAGATGTCAAAGCGTGTGGGCAATGTCGTGAATCCTTTCGACATGATTGAGAAGTATGGCTCTGACCCCGTCCGCTTCTACATGATGACCAACTCGGAGCCGTGGGACAACCTGAAGTTCGACCCCGAGGGCGTTGCTGAGGTGAGCCGCAAGTTCTTTGGAACGCTCTATAACACCTATTCCTTCTTCGCCCTCTACGCCAACGTCGACGGCTATGTCCCGTTTGTTGCTGTACCTCAGCAACAAAAAGAGCAGAAACCCGAAATCGACCGCTGGATTCACTCCTGCCTCAACACCCTCGACAAGAAGGTGCAGGCCGAGATGGACAACTACGATCCGACCCGCTCCGGCAGACTCATCGACGCGTTCGTCAACGACGATCTCAGCAACTGGTATGTCCGCCTAAACCGTAAGCGCTTCTGGGGCAAGGACATGAGCGACGACAAGCGCTCGGCTTACGACACGCTCTACACCTGTCTGATGACTGTCAGTAAGCTTGTTGCGCCGTTCGCCCCCTTCTTTGCCGATCAGCTCTATCGCGACCTGGGCGGCACGAAGGTCAGTGTACATCTGGATGATTTCCCCGTTGCCGATGAGAGCCTCATCGACAAAGACCTCGAAGCGCGCATGGAGATGGCTCAGAAGATTACCTCAATGGTGCTGGCCCTGCGTCGCAAGGTGAACATCAAGGTGCGCCAGCCCCTGGCCGCCATCATGATTCCCGCCACCGACGAGCAGAAGCAGCGCATCGAAGCCGTGAAGCAGCTCATCATGAACGAGGTGAACGTGAAGGAACTGAAATTCGTGGAGGGGCAGGGCATCCTCGTCAAGAAGGTGAAGTGCAACTTCCGCACGATGGGCAAGAAGTTCGGCAAACTGATGAAAGCCGTCGCCGCTCAGGTTGACGCTCTCACTCAGGAGCAGATTGCCGAACTTGAAAACAATGGGACCGTCGGCATCGACGTCGAGGGTCAGCCTCTCACAATTGAACTGGCCGATGTCGAAATCATCAGCGAGGACATCCCCGGGTGGCTCGTGGCCAACGAGGGCACGTTCACAGTGGCGCTCGAGGTGGAGCTCACCGACGAATTGCGCAATGAGGGTATGGCTCGCGAACTGATCAACCGCGTCCAGAACCTGCGCAAGGACAGCGGACTGGAAATAACTGACCGCATCAATATCGTCGTGGCTCCGAATGCGGAGGTTGAGAAGTCGGTCGAGGCTTATGCCGACTATATCAAGACGCAGGTGCTTGCCGACTCCATCACCGTGGCGCCCAACAACGGCACGGAGGTTGAATTCGATGACTTTAAACTTAACATTCAGATTGACAAAATCTAATCAACGATAGTATATGGCAGAAAAGACCCGCTACACTGACGAGGAACTCGAGGAGTTCCGTCAGATTATCAACGAGAAACTGGCCTTGGCAAAGCGCGACTATGACCAGATGATGGCCACGCTCACCAATCGTGATTCAAACGACGTCGACGACACATCGCCTACCTATAAGGCCCTCGAGGAGGGCAGCGAGGCTCAGTCGAAAGAAGATCTCATCAAGTTTGCGGCCCGCCAACAGAAGTTCATTCAGGGACTGAAGGCCGCCTTGGTGCGTATCGACAACAAGACCTATGGCATCGACCGCATCACCGGAAAGCTTATCCCGGCCGAGCGTCTGCGCGCAGTGCCTCATGCTACGCTGAGCGTGGAGTCGAAGGAAATGGAGAAGAAGAGGAAGTGAACGACAAAGCCATCATTACCCGTGGACGGCTGGCTGTGATGATTGTCGTAGCCATCCTTGTCATCGACCAGCTCATCAAGGTCTGGGTGAAGACCCACATGGCCCTGCACGAGAGCATCCATGTGTTCGACTGGTTCTACATCTCGTTTATCGAAAACAACGGGATGGCCTACGGCATGCAGATCGGCTCGAAACTCCTGCTGTCGCTGTTCCGTGTGGTGGCCATCGTGGTGCTCAGCATCTACCTCTGGCGGCTCACGCGCAAGCAGCCCCGATGGGGCTATGTCGTCTGCCTGTCGATGGTGCTGGCCGGAGCGGCCGGCAATCTCATTGACTGCATGTTCTACGGCCTCTGTTTCGATGCCTCAACAATGTATCACGTCAGCGAGTATGTGGGCTTTGGCAACGGCTATGCCCCGTTCCTCATGGGACGAGTGGTCGACATGTTCTATTTTCCGTTGATTGTCACTCACTACCCTGAGTGGTTCCCGTTCTGGGGCGGTGAGCAGTTCATCTTCTTCAGTCCTGTCTTCAACTTTGCCGATGCCAGCATCTCAGTGGGTGTCGTGGCGTTGCTGTTGTTCTATAGGAAGGAAATCAGCGAAATAAGTACGAAGCGTGAGTAGGCGGCCCATCATCGGTCTGTTCCTGGCGTTGGTCTTGATGGTGGCTTGCAAGCCGAAGACTCCCAGCCGGTACATCCAGCCAGACGACATGGAGAACATCCTTGTTGACTACTACATGGCGCGCTCCCTGGCCCAACGCAACATGGACAGGGGCTACACGCAGGCGCTGTATGAGGAGGCGGTATTCCGCAAGCATGGCGTCACGAAAGAGGAGTTCGATTCGTCGCTCGTCTATTATTATACGAGAGCCGACCGCTTCAATCCTGTGCTTCAGCGCGTTGCCGACCGGCTGGAGGAGCGTGCGCTGGTGCTGGGTGCGACGGAAGGCGAAATCGGCAAGTACGCCTCGTTCAACGCCTCAGGCGATACGGCAAATATCTGGGCTGAGCGCAGCAATATGGCAATGATGCCAGTGCCGCCTTACAACCGTTGGGATTTCATGCTCGAAGGGGACTCCACTTTCCGCAAGGGCGACAGCTTCCTGTTGCAGTTCATGACCAACTACATGTATCAGAGCGGCAACAAGACGGGCATAGCCTATATGGTCGTCGACTATCAGGACACGACCATAGCCCGCAACCTGCGCTTCACGGCGTCTGGCCTCAGTCAGCTCCGATTCCCCGCGTTTGCAAAGGAGATCAAGAAGATTCGCGGCTATTTCTATCTGGACGGAGGTCATGAGGAGACAACGACGACACGCCTGCTGTTCATGAGCAATGTTCAACTAATCAGATTCCACGATCCGAAATATGAAGAAACTCAGAAAGATAGCCTCCCACAGGATAGTCTTGCCAGACCATTCGGAACTGACTCTCTCCGTGGTGGAGATACAATCAGGCTTCGTAAGCCGATGCTATCCCCTGACGGGGGAGCAGGCGATGACCGAGTGGCTCCCAGGCTGCATGAACCTGAATTACGATGAGGAAGGCCGGTTGAAAGCTTACTACGAGGGAAAAGTATTGGAATAAAAATAACTAAAAACCTAAGAAATATGAATTTGAAAGTACGTTTGGCGGTGATGAACTTCCTGGAGTTCGCCGCGTGGGGAGCCTACCTGACTTGCATGGGACGCTTTTTGGGCAACATCGGCTTCAGCACCGAGATTGGCTGGTTCTATTCCATGCAGGGCATTGTCTCAATCTTCATGCCTGCCATTATCGGCATTGTGGCCGACCGGTGGATTCAGGCACAACGCCTGTTGGGCATCTGCCATTTGCTGGCCGGCTTCTTCATGATTGCTACCGGTTGGTATGGCTATACCCACGGTGCTGAGTCGAACTTTGCCACTATCTTCACGCTCTATTCGCTCAGTATCGCATTCTATATGCCGACCATTGCGCTGGCTAATTCCGTTGCCTACAACGCTTTGACTCAGGCCGGTATGGACACGGTGAAGGACTTCCCGCCCATCCGCGTCTGGGGAACGGTGGGCTTCATCCTGATGATGTGGTTCGTCGACTTAATGGGCTTCCAGGACAATCAGAACCAGTTCTTGGCTTCGGGTGTCGTCAGTCTTATATTGTTTGTCTACAGCTTCACTCTGCCGGCTTGCCCCATCAAGCGGACCGACGAGAAGAAGTCGCTTGGCGAAGCGCTTGGCTTGCGTGCCTTCACGCTGTTCAAGCAGAAGGAGATGGCCATTTTCTTCGTGTTCTCACTTCTGCTCGGTGTCTGTCTGCAGATTTCCAATGGCTATGCCAACCCCTTTATTGCCAGCTTCGGTGCCGTGGCTGAATATGCCAATACCTTCGGTGTGCAGCATGCCAACATCCTGATTTCGCTTTCTCAGATCAGCGAGACCGTCTGTATCCTGCTTATTCCTTTCTTCATGAAGCGCTTCGGCATCAAGAACGTGATGCTGATCGCAATGTTCGGTTGGGTGTTCCGTTTCGGATTTTTCGGTATGGGTAATCCTGGCAGCGGTGTCTGGCTGTTTGTGCTTTCGATGATCGTATATGGCGTAGCCTTCGACTTCTTCAACATTTCGGGTTCGCTCTTTGTTGAAAGCCGTACCGACGAGTCAATCCGCTCGAGCGCTCAGGGCCTTTTCATGCTGATGACCAACGGAATAGGTGCCTCACTCGGTACGCTTGGTGCACAAGCCATCATCAACAGCTACACGCATGGTGAAGTGGTGAACGGCAATTTCTACACTATTGGTGACTGGACGACCTGCTGGTTTATCTTCGCCGGTTATGCACTCGTGCTCGGCCTGGCCTTCTCCGTCATCTTCAAACCCGAAAAGAAATAAAGCATGAAGCGCACACTACTGAGATACGACAGTCTGCATCAGGTCACTGGAGCCAGCGACCTGTGGGTGATTGTGCTCACTGACGAAGAACGCCAAAACGCTATCTCAGTGGTGTGCGATGCTGATATTGCCGTTCAGTTGAAAGTGCGCATCAATGCGCCGGAAATCAGCAAGATACTGCTGCCCGAGGCGCTTGTCCAGCTGCTTCCTTCGACCTATGAGATGCTTATTGTCGGTATCTACGACGGCCAATATCAGGTGATGCTGATGGACACGCAGAACGGCGAATCGGTGCGTCTCAGGATGAGTGATGCCATCCTGATGAGCATTATTTCGAAGACCTCTCTCTATATTGAAGATGGGCTGATGAAGCGCCAGAGCTATCCCTGTGAAGACTTCACGAAGGGGGTGGCCATTCCCATCAATACGATGGGCATGGACTATCTGAAGCAGGCGCTCGACAAAGCCGTCGAAGAAGAAGACTACGAGCTGGCCTCGCACTTGCGTGACGAGATAAAACTCAGGATGAACAATAGCGAATGAAGGAAACGCGCTTCTTCTATGTGCCTGATGCCCTGACGGCGGGTGAGCTTCCCGATGAGGAGGCTCAGCATGCCGTGCGTGTGTTGCGCTTAAGGGAGGGCGACGAAATGATGCTGATGGACGGTAAGGGAACTTTCTGTCGAGCCGTTGTCTCGTTGACAACGAATAAGCGTTGCCTATATCGGATTGAGGCTTCCTTGCCGCAGGAGCCGGCATGGAATGGTAAGGTGCACCTCGCCATTGCTCCGACGAAGATGATGGAGCGTATAGAATGGCTGGCAGAGAAAGCCACGGAGGTCGGCATCGATGAGCTGACGTTTCTTGACTGCCGATTCTCTGAGCGGCGCACACTGAAGTTGCCGCGCATTGAGAAAATTGTGGTGTCGGCTGTGAAACAGAGCCGCAAAGCCTGGCTTCCGCAGTTGAATGAGATGACCGGCTTCCGCAGTTTCGTGGATGCCCATCAGAAGGGGCGCCGGTTCATCGCCCATTGCTATGAGGAAGTGGAGCGCGTGAATCTTTTCGATGAACTCTGCCATCCTTCCGATTCGTCTGATGCGCTGGTGATGATCGGTCCCGAGGGCGATTTCTCCATTGATGAAGTCCGCTATGCCGTCGACCATGGCTTCATCTCGGTCGACTTGGGCAAGAGCCGCCTGCGGACGGAAACGGCAGGGCTTGCAGCCGTGATGATGATGCAACTCAGTAAGAATTAATCCAAAGAAAAGATGAAGAAGATAGTCCTGCTCATAGTCATTGCGCTTGGCTTTTTGCCGGCTGTAGCCCAAAAGCCGACCATGGCCGAGGTGTTCAAGGTGATGCCTGATTCGCTGATGCCCTATCTGTCGACGAACAACCGATTGGACATGATTGACTTCATGGAGGCCAAGATGAAGGCTGAGGTGACCAATCTGCTCGACGGAACGACAGAGATGACTGCATTGTCCGACGATTCTCTTTCCATCACGATGAACGAGCGCCTGCGTGTTGACATGCGCCTGACCGTTCGTGACAGTCTTGTCGTTGAAATGACCAAAACCTACACAATAAGCGAGCACCAAGTGGAGAAAGTCGTTCAATACTATTCTACCACTTGGTGCCCCTTGTCGGATTTGGTTTCTGTGTCGTCAACGTTGTTGCGGCGCGACGAGGAGGTTGCAGAGAAACCTCATTTCTGATTTGGCCGTTTGTGCTGGCCTTGCCTCTCGCCTTGCTGAGGCTTGCGCTGGCCTTGTCCCCAGTTTTTCATGGCGCGCCGGTGAAAGCGTTCTTCAGCTTTCAGGATGTCCCACACCTTCGAAGCTGGCAGCAGGTCAAGGAATCGCTTGTGGTAGTCCTGCTGGATGCGTCTCAGCTCAATATCTTTCTCGTCGCGTTCCTGAATGGCTTTCCTGCAGGCCTCCTCGCCTTGCGGCTTCTGCTTGCCGAGGTTGCGCTGACGGTCGTAGACGGCCCGCTGCTTCTGCTGCATCTCCCGGTAGACAGGGAAGAACTTTGCTTCTTCCTGGCTTGTCAGATGGGCTTCGCTGACGATGAAGTCGTGCAGCTCAGCTTCAAATTTCTCTGGTGAGAACTTTTCCTGCGACCTGTTGTTGTCCTGAGCGCTGACGGCCATTGCTGTCAGCAGGACAATGAGTGTCAATTGTAGTCTTTTCATCATCGGTCTTAATGTTTTACATGTCTGCCAGCAATGAGGCATAGATGTCCTGATTGTCGACCATGACATAGTCGGCGGCATCGTCAAAGTAGGTGTCGCTATATGAGGCGGCCAGCGTCTCGTTGCCGCTGATATTGTCAGCCGGTCGGTTCATGAAGAGCGTAGCACTGAGGGCGACCACCCCGGCAAAGGCGGCAGCATAGAGCCAGGGGCGCAGGCGCCATTCACGTGCGGGCTTGCGTTCTTCGGGCAGCCGGCTGATAATCGTGTCAGCCAGATGGTCGAAGTAGCCTTCCGGCGTTCGGAAGGGGTTCGGCTTTTGCTCAGTCAGGTTTCTGATGAATTCTTCCTCGTTCATTGCTTGTCTTTTTATTCTTGACGTTAGTAGTTGCAAAAGGTTTAATCGTGGTTTCGGAAAAAATCTGTAATCTTTTTCACCGCAATGTGATAACTCGCTTTCAGTCCGCCCTCCGTTGTGCCCGTGATACGGCTGATCTCCGAATACTTCATCTCGTCGTAGTAGCGGAGCAGGAACACCGTGCGCTGGGCCTCCGGCAGGCGTGCAATGGCTTCCTGAAGCAAAGCCTCAGCCTCCTCGCCGTCGAAGTATTTGTCGGCCTGCAGCTGGTTGGCGATGCCCAGGTCGGCATCGTCGGCACTCAGCGTTGGGCGGTTCTTCTGACGGCGGTTGAAGTCGATGGCCTCATTGATGGCAATGCGGCTTAGCCAGGTGCTGACCTTCGAGTCGCCGTGGAATGTATCCATAGCGTTCCAGGCCTTCATGAATGCGTTCTGCACGATGTCGTCGGCATCCTCATGCGTCAGGACGAAACGACGCACCTGCCAATATATCTGTTCGCTATATTGGCGCGCCATGAGCTCGAATCCCTTGCGGCGCTGCTGAGGGTCGGTGAGCATGGCTTTCAGCTGGCTGTCGTCTACATGCACGTTCATCGGCTCAGAGATAGGGATGAAGCGACTTGACGATCTGCTTGTCGTATTCGTAGCGATCCGGCCAGACGTCGAGATGTCCTGTCTCAGGATTGGGATAGACCGTATAATAAGAAAGGTATACGGGCACGCGCGGGGAAACGCCCGTCGAATGAATGAGCCTGATGGGCGACGTGTCCTCCTCCTCAGCACGTTGCTTCAGGTATTGCTTGCCCTTGTCGCTTTCCGGGGGCAAGTCCATTGAGAGGCGCATGCGGTCGAGCAGCCATTCGTCGGCATCTGGCAGCAGGAACATGGCCAGGTCGAAGGGACGCTGCACGCGCACGCAGCCGTGGCTGATGGTCCGGCGGTCGGCATTGAATGCGCCGCGGTTGTTGGTGTCGTGCAGATAGACGGCATGCTGGTTGGGGAATCGGAAGATGATGCGTCCCAGCGAGTTGCCTCTTCCGCTGCGCTGAGCGACCCGGTATTGGCCGGAAAGCAGCTGTGCCTGCGTGACTGAGCGCGGGTCGAGCGTGTCGCCCGTCTGCCGGCTGGTGATGAAATAGCGGTTACGGGCGAAGTAGGCCGAGTCGCCTGCGCGCCGGCTGATGTCGTTGCGCACGATGCTGCCCGGTATGACCCATTCCGGATTAATCTCGATGTGCGAGACGGCACTGTGCAACAGAGGCGTCTTGGTGCTCCATGCTCCGCAACAGATGCGCATCGAGAAGACGCTGTCCGGACGTACAGCCCATAGCTGTTGAGCTGGAATGTTCACGAAGATGTAGCGGCCGTCGCCAGCGTGCTCCTCATGCGTGCGCCAGCGTCGGCGCTCGATATTGCAGATGAGGCGCCGTCGCCCTTCGGGTGTACTGTCGTGGCGCAGGGCTTCGACGAACCGCTTGTAGATGCTGTCGCGAGGCTCGATACCCTCCAGGTAGCCAATGGCCCTCCCGTCAGCCACACGGCTCAGCGAGCGATGGCCGAACAGAGAGTCGGGATGGTCGATGTCGATGTCGAACGTCTGGCGGTAGTCGCCGGGCCGCCCGTCGCGCAAATCCAGACGGTTGAGCACGTACGTGGGGTTCATGAATCCGTAGCGCTGTCCGCGGGCATAGCGGAGATAGGCGCGCGTCAGGTTCAGTTCCGTGCGGGCCATCACGACGTCCTGCGTGTTCAGCGAGTCGAAGCGGAGCGAGTCGAGGCGCTCGATGTCGGCCTCAATCTCTGTCAGGAAGAAGGCGTCAGGGTTAAAGCCGATGGCCCGGACCTGACGACGCAGATAGCGCACTACGGAGTCACCCTGAGCCACCATTTCAGGAGTTTCGGCCCACACCCAGTCGCCGCCGTGGCGATAGTAGTCGGCGGCCATGTGGTCGGCTTGCAGGGAGTCTTTTGTGGAATAAAGAATTTGCTCTAAGCACTCGTGGGCATACGGAGCATTTAGAGCAAATAGTTGCGCGGAGGTGGGCTCCGCGTCTTGTTGAGCACCGCCTCCTAAGCATGCCGAAAGGGCAAGGGGGATGGCGGCAAAGACGGCTCTTAAGGTCGGGATGTTCAGCGAACGGTGATTTTGCGGACCACCTTGCCTACTTTCAGAATGTAGCAACCCTTTGGCAGATTAAGTTCGACACGCTGGGCGGGACTGTCAATCTTGTATTGAGCGACGGCACGTCCTGTGAGCGAGATGACTTCGAGGGTCATTCCGCTGGCTCCCTGAACGCTCACCGTGTTGCCATCGAAATTGATGGCCGGTGCACGCTCCTCGACCTGCTCGGCCACGCCCATCTCGCTCACCATTTCCATTGCCATGGCCGGTGTGCCCAGAGAGAGAAGGGCGAGGGTTGTGATTATCATGACGTTCTTCTTCATACGCAAATATATATATTTGCCGCAAAGTTAGTGATTTTTTGCGAAACGACCAAATGAATCGGCGGATTTTTTTCGGTTTTTAATGATTTTATTCAATGTTATACATCGAAGACGAGCATCTCGCGGGTCAGTAGCGTATTCGGGAATACCTCCTGTGCCTCACGGAGTAGCACGTTCTCGTCGTCGTAGCGTGAGCTGAAATGCCCTAAGAGGAGCTTCCCGACGCGGGCTTCGCGGGCCACCTGGGCAGCCTGCCTGGCCGTGGAATGGTGGTATTTCTGCGCCATGGGCAGGTTGTCGTCGGCATACGTGGCCTCGTGGTAGAGCGTGGTGACGCCCTTCAGCAGTTCGTGGAGCGTGGGGATATAAGCCGTGTCCGAGCAATATGCATAGGCGCGGGGCGGGTCGGCAGGCGTGGTCAGAAGCTCATTCCTGATCACCTCGCCGTCGGCCGTCGTCCAGTCCTGGCCCGCCTTGATGTTGTTTATTTGCGAAGTGGGGATGCCGTAGAAGTCGATCATCTCGCGGCGGATGTGCGGCAGCAATGGCTTTTCGCGGAAGATGTAGCCGCAGGTGGGCATGCGGTGGTCGAGCGGGATGGTCTCCACCTGCATGGAGCGGTCTTCGAAGATGATGGCGTGACGGCTGGTGTCGACGGCATGGAACACGACTTCGTAGCCCAGGTCGCGGCAGAACATCTGCATCTGCCGGTTGAGCATGTCCTCCAGTTCCTTGGGCGCGTAGATGTGGAGCGTGGCCGTTCGCCCGAGCAGCCCGAAGGTTGAAATCATGCCGATGAGTCCGAAGCAGTGGTCGCCGTGCAGATGGCTGATGAACACGTGGCCCATCTTATTGAATGACAGGCCCGACCGGCGCATCTGCAACTGTGCGCCCTCGCCGCAGTCGACCATGAACAGTTTGCCTCGGCATTCCACCACCTGCATCGATGGGAAGTGTTTCAGCGTGGGCAGAGCGCTTCCACAGCCCAGAATATGAACTTTAAACGGCTCCATTCTCTTGTGCTTTAGCTTCATTCCATAGTGCATCCATCTCCTCGAGGGTCATCTCGGTGAGCGGCTTGCCGATGCGGATGGAGTGCTCCTCAATGTAGTTGAAGCGGCGGATGAACTTCTGGTTGGTGCGCTCCAGGGCGTTCTCGGGATTCAGGTGATAGAGCCTTGCGGCATTGATGACCGAGAACAGGAAATCGCCCAGCTCAGCCTCGCTGGCCTCCTTGTCCTCGCGCGCCAGTTCGGCCTCCAGCTCGGCCAGTTCCTCGTGCACCTTGGCCCAGACGTCCTCCTTCTTCTGCCAGTCGAAGCCCACGTTGCGGGCCTTGTCCTGTATGCGGTAGGCCTTGATGAGCGAGGGCAGCGAAGCGGGTACGCCCGAGAGCACCGTCTTGTTGCCGTCCTTCTCCTTCAGCTTGATCTGCTCCCAGTTCTTCAGCACCTGTCCGGCTGTCTCGGCTTTCGAGAACTCGCCCGGTGCGTCGGCCCCTTCGGGTACGTAGGGCAGAGGGCGCGGGTGGTCAGCCCCCACCTGCGAGGGGTGGTAGACGTGGGGATGGCGGAAAATCAGCTTGTCGGCCTCGGTGTTCAGCACGTCGGCAATATCGTAGCGGCCCTCCTCGCGGGCTATCATGGCGTAGAAGCAGGTGTGCATCAGGACGTCGCCCAGTTCCTTCATCATCTCGTGGTGGTCGCCTTTCATGATGGCGTCGCACAGTTCAAACGTTTCCTCAATGGTGTTCGGGCGCAAGCTCTCGATGGTTTGCTTCTTGTCCCATGGGCACTTCTGGCGCAGCTCGTCGAGCACGTCGAGCAGTCGGCCGAATGCCTTCATTTGTTCTTCTCGTGTATGCATAATGTTAAATAGTTATTGCAGAGCGGTTGTGTTTTGCTAATGTTCCAGTCTGGACCCCTCAAGGAGCTTCGGGCAGAGGTCGGCAAGGGGGCAGCGGTCGCAGTGGGGGGCACGCGAAGTGCAGACATAGCGGCCGTGCAGCAGTAGCCAGTGGTGAGCGCGCGGACGGTCGGCCTCGGCGATGTACTTGAGCAGCGTCTGCTCAACCTTCAGGGGCGTGTTGGCCGTCCGTGGTACCAGGCCGAGACGGTGGCTGACGCGATAGACGTGGGTGTCGACGGCCAGCGTGGCCTGACCGAAAGCGATGGACTGGACGACATTAGCCGTCTTGCGGCCCACGCCGGGCAGCCTGAGCAGCTCATCCATGTCGGACGGCACCTCGCCGTCGTGCTGCTCCACGAGCGTGCGGGCCATCTGGACGAGATGGGCAGCCTTTGAGTTGGGATAGCTGACGCTGCTGATGTAGTCGAGCACCTCGCCGGGCTCGGCCTGCGCCATCGTGCGGGCGTCGGGGTAGCGGCGGAAGAGTTCGGGCGTCACCTGGTTGATACGCTTGTCAGTACACTGGGCACTGAGAATGACGGCAACGAGGAGCTGGAAGACGCTGGCGTATTCCAGTTCGGTGCTCACTTCGGGCATCTCGCGGCGGAAGTGGTCGAGCACGGCGGCGTAATGTTCTTTTCTGTTCATTCGAGTTGCAAAATTACGCAAAAAGTTTGAATTATCCGATTATTTTGCTTAATTTTGTGCGCAAAATAACTTAAACGTATGGATACAAAGAGAATTCTCGGGTTTCTGCAGGATGTTGCTCAGAACAATAACAGGGAGTGGTTTCACGCTCACAGGTCAGAATATGACGCCGCCCGCGAGGAGTGGGAACGCGGCGTCGCGCAGGCGCTGGAGCGTATTGTCAGTTTCGATGCGTCGGTGGGTAACCTTGGTGTGAAGGACTGCACCTACCGCTTCTATCGCGATACGCGCTTTTCGCCTGACAAGTCGCCCTACAAGAACCATTTCGGGGCCTATATCTGCGCGAAGGGCAAGAAGGCGCTCAGGGGCGGCTACTACGTGCACATGGAGCCCGGACAATGTCTGCTGGCCGTGGGCAGCTACTGGTTGCCGACGAACATCCTGACGGCCTGTCGCAACGAACTGATGGCCAACGAGGAGGAGTGGCTGCGATGCGTGGAGAACCCCAGCTTCCGCAAGTATTTCGATGCGCCTGAAGACGCCTCGTGGGAGAGCCCGCAGGGCTTCGGACTGGAGAAACTGAAGACCTGCCCGGCGGGTTTTCCGAGGGATTATAAATACGTCAACTACCTGCGGCTGAAGAACTACTGCGCCTGGCACCGAGTCGGCGACGACTTCTTCGAGGGCGACGCCTGGCTCGACGGGATGGAGCGCGTCTTCCGTGCAGCCAAGCCGATGATGGACTTCATGAACGCCGTCATCGACGACTACGAGTGACCCAGCGGACGGGTTCGCCGTCCGAGGCCTTCAGCACGTCGGCGAACTCCTGCGGGCTGACCGTGACGGGGCCGAGCATGAACTCCGGAATGTTATAGCTTTTCATCAGCTGACGATGATGGTCAGGGTCGCGCTGCGGCAGCTCAAAGGGCTTCGTGGCGCGACCTTCGCTGTCGATGTGGGCAAAGAAGGGGCGCGTGTAGCCTCCGTCGTCGCGGCGGCTGCTGAAGGCCACCCAGCGGCCGGTGCTCGACCAAGAGTGGTAGCTCTCCGTCTCGGGCGAGTTGAGCTCGTCCATGGGGCGCACCTCGCCAGTGGTGAGGTCCATCATGTAGAGGTCGGCATCGCGGTGCCAGATGTGGAACACGCCATATTCGCCAAGCGTAAACATGAGGAAGCGGCCGTCGGGTGAGATGCGCGGCAGTGTGGCGCTGAGGCCGAGCGAGTCGGCATCGTAGACCATCTCGCGGGGGCCGAAGGTGAGTGTCTGCGCGTCGAATGACTTGCGATAGAGCGAATATTTTATTTCCTTGGCCCGCATGATGGTCTCGACGGAGGCCTCGACCGTATCGCGGAACTCGAAGTGGGCACTACAGTAATAAAGCGTCTTCCCGTCGGGCGCCCAGAAGGGGAACACCTCGAACTCCGTCGAATCGTTTTCCACCTGGCTGACCTCATTGGTCTCTACATTATATAATATAAGGTCACTGGCCGAATCGAACACCTCAATTTTGTTCAGGTCGCGCGTGTGGAAGCTCTGGCTTGTGTGGTTGGTTGAATAGACGATGAGCGGCAGGGTAGGGTGCCACGTCGGATAGACGCCGGCCGAGATGGTCGAGTCGTTGCGCATGTTGACCTTCTTGATTTTGCCGTCGTAGACGATGATCGTGCCGCCGTGGTACTGGCGGGCGTGAAACTGCATGCGCCGGGGATTCTGCTGCTGATAGTTGTGGCAGTTGACGCACTGGCCCGTAGCCTCCGTGCCGCAGAGCATGTTGTCGACCATCACCCGCTCGTCGTAGTTCTCGAGGCAGCGCTGGTTGAGCGTCAGTTCCTCATAGGTGACGTAGGAAGGCGAGATCATGCGGTAGCTCAGCCAAGGGTCGATAGAGTCAGTCGACACGTAGATGCTGAAAGGTGCATAGCGGCTCCAGTGGCCGGAGCGCTCGGCGAAGACCTCGACGCTCATCTTGCCATCGGCTGCGGCGGTCTTCAGCCGCTTCCATTGTTTCATCGTTGGCTGTGCCTTAAGTCCTTCGCATACAACAAGTTCGTCGCCCGCACTGAAGCGAGTGATCATCTGTGTGGCCGAATCTTCCAGTTCGAAGGTCAGCGGCGCGATGTTGATGGGGACGGTCACTTCGGTATAGTCGGGATAGATGGCCGGCAGGCGGTCAATCACATCGTAGTCGGCAGGCACTTCGGGGCCCTGACAGCCGCACAGGACTAAGGCGGCGGCAAGGAATATCGAATGTTTTTTCATCTTTTTAGTAGAGTTTCTGGTTGCGTACGAGGAAGTATTCATAGTAGAACGTCCGTCCGAAGCGGGGATAGAAGATGGGGCGCATGCGCTCCTCGCTCATGCCGGCGCACTGCTGTGCCAATGCCATGAACTGCTGGAAATTGTCGACGACGTCCTTGTCGAACGGCATTGCGCTGATGTCGACCTCATGCTCCAGGTTGCCGTAGAGATAGGCTGCCTCCTGATAGTGCTTGGGCATGTGGCCGGTGGGATGGAGGCGGGCATACTCGAAGAACTGCGGCCAGAAGTTCTGAATGTCTTTCGTCCACAAGGCTCCCAGCAGGCAGGCCTCCTGCAACAGCGGGTCTTCAGCACGGGTGAATGCCAGCTTGTTCATCAGGAAGTGCTCCACGAGGGCGTTGTCGCTGTTCAGCTGGTCTTCGGGAATGAGCATGTGGAATACGGGAGCGTAGGCCTTGTCGGCGCGCAAAGCCTTCTCGTCGTTCAGAAAACGCTCCTGCTGAGCCGCCCACTGACGGTGGTAGCGCGTCATCTTGAGCAGGTCGATATACTTGCGTGCGACGGCATATTCACCGTTGACGAGGGCACAGCGCGTCAGGTATTTCAGGTATTCCGCCCGCCAGCCGAACTCCACGCCGTCCTCCAGGCACCAGCGGTAACAGAAGTTCACCTGCCCGTAATTATAATAGATGGAGCGGCCGACGATCTGCGTCATGTGGAGTGGGATGGGGGTGGCACTGGCTTTGGCCCCCGTGCGGTAATGGTACATCTCGTCGCCCTGACGGCCAAGGCGGAAGAGGGCCAGGTTCTTCATCATCACGATGGCGCGCGTCGGCTCGTCCTCGAGGGTGCGCGCCTCGCTCAGGATGCCCTCCCAGTCCTCCTGCTCCAGACACTGCTGCATGCGCAGTTCGCGGTGGAAGTTGTCGTCGCGATACCAGAAGTGGACGACGGCGTAGCCCACTCCAGCCAGGAGCACTGTCTGAGCCAGAAAATAAAGCGGTGCTTTGAGGGGCTTAAAGGACCGCTTTGAACCACTCAAAGCGGCACTTCCAACTAACCAAAGTACCGCTACGCCGTAAGGCAGGTAGTAGGCCGTGTATTGCTCGACAATGCGGAACAGCGGCAGTCCCGTCAAGAAGATGTTGCTGATATTGGTTTCATGGAAAACATAACGATAGCACACCAGCGGCACAACGATGATTGCGAGCAGGGCCGCGAGGCTGACCGTCAGTCGGCGGGATACGGTCATCCCCTGGGCATGCCACACCGTGATGCCCATCAGCAGCGTGGCCATCAGGCCATAGAAGCCGATGAGCGGATAGAGCACAGCCGTGCTGACGACCGCGAACAGCGCCCTGACCCACCAGCGGGCGGGCAAGAGGCGGAACAGCCAGACGGCGCCCATGCAGATGATGAGCCCCAGCGTGAAGGCGAAGAAGTGGCCGCGCAGCTTCAGATAGTAGATCCAATAGCCCAGGTCGACGTCGCTCAGCAGAATCATTGCCAGCGGAACGAGCGTCAGCGTGGCCCACCGCATGGGTATGCGCAAAGCCTTGACAATCAGCAGCGCCAGCAGCGCCCATAGTGCGCAGAGCATGACCACGCCCACGGCGGGATGATAGAAGAACTCAGTCAGCCACGTGCCCATCCACGTCAACAGCCAGCCCGACGTGACCATCTGCTGTTTCAGGAACAGCGCCGTGGGCAGAAAGAGGTTCAGCTCCTGCGCCTTCCACAGATATTCGCTTTCGAAATGCACCAGGCCGATGCCCGCTGCAATGATTGCAACGAGGACCAAGAGCGGAGCAAGCCAATTCAATCGTTTATTCATGATTCGTAGTTTATTGAGTGCAAAGGTATGAAAATTTTCTTAAAACGTTTGCGTTTCTCGTAATTTCTTTTTATCTTTGCCACTAAAATACAATCAAATCCGTTAGCAATGCTTAGAAAAACAATCCTATCGTTGACCTTGTTGGCTGCCATGAACGTGCTGGCCGACATCAAACCCGTGTGGCAAGATCCTGCCGTAAACCAACAGAACCGCGAGCCCCGCAGGGCTGCCTTCTTCGCCTTCGAGGATGCTCAGAAAGCTAAGGTGGGCGACAAGACGCGTTCCGACCGCTACCTGTCGATGGAGGGCAAGTGGCGCTTCAACTTCGTGAAGAACCACAACCTGGCGCCGAAGGACTTCTTCTTGCTGAAGTTCGACGACTCGGCGTGGGTGGACTTCCCCGTGCCCGGACTTTTCGAGATTGAGGGCTATGGTGATAAGATCTATAAGAACATGGGCTATGCGTGGTCGACCACGTTCGACAATAATCCGCCTTATATCTCGGAAACCAACAATTACACGGGCTCCTATCGTCGCACCTTCGACCTTCCGGCCGATTGGAACGGCCAGGAAGTCTACTTCCACGTGGGTTCGGCGACCAGCAACCTGAGTGTCTGGGTGAACGGCAAGTACGTCGGATATAGTGAGGACTCGAAGGTGGCAGCCGAGTTCAACATCACGAAATACCTGAAGAAGGGCCAGAACCTCATCGCCATGCAGGTGATGCGCTGGTGCGACGGCTCCTATCTGGAGGATCAGGACTTCTGGCGCTTCACCGGCATTGCCCGCGAGGTGTATCTCTATGCCCGTCCAAAGGTGCATTTCAAGGACATCGTCGTGACTCAGGACTGGCAGGACGGCGACGGACTGCTCAATGTGAAGGTCAGCCTGCAGGGTAAGGGCACGGTCGAGGCCCGGCTGGAAGATGCCGACGGAAAGGTGGTGGCCAACGGTTTGGAAGCCACCGTCAAGGACGTTAAGGCTTGGACGGCTGAGACACCTTATTTATATAAGCTATACCTGACGCTCAGGCAAGGCACGAAGGAAGTTGAGACCGTGTGCCAGCGTGTGGGCTTCCGCCATATCGAGATCAAGGGCGGACAGCTGCTCGTCAACGGTCAGCCTATCCTGATTAAGGGTGCCGACCGCCACGAGCTCGACCCCGACGGCGGCTATATCGTCAGCGTCGACCGCATGATTCAGGACATCAAGATCATGAAGCAGCTGAACATCAATGCCGTGCGCACCTGCCATTACCCCGACGATCCCCGCTGGTATGACCTCTGCGACGAATATGGCATCTACCTGACGGCTGAGGCTAACCTTGAGTCGCACGGCATGGGCTACAAGGAGAAGACGCTGGCCAAGCGCACCGACTTCGAGAAGATGCATCTGGAGCGCAACGAGGGCAACGTGCTGTCGTTCCGCAACCATCCCTCCATCATTGTCTGGTCACTCGGCAACGAGGCCGGTTTCGGTCCTAACTTCGAGAAGGCCTACACTTGGGTGAAGCAGACCGACGCGACGCGCCCCTGTCAGTATGAGCGGGCGCCGTACGACAGCGGTTATACCGACATCACTTGCCCGATGTATGCCGACTACAACTGGTGCGAGCGTTACGCCAAGGGCGACAACCCGCGTCCGCTCATCCAGTGCGAATATGCCCACGCCATGGGCAACTCGATGGGCGGCTTCAAGGAGTACTGGGAGCTCATCCGCAAGTATCCGAAGTATCAGGGCGGCTACATCTGGGACTTCGTCGATCAGGGCCTGCGCGACAAGAGCCCCATTACGGGTCGCGAAATCTTTACCTACGGTGGCGACTACGGCCGCTATCCCGCCAGTGACTATAACTTCAATTGCAACGGCATCATTGCTCCCGACCGCCGGCTGAACCCCCATGCCTATGAGGTGCAATATTATTACCAGAACGTTTGGATCAGCGACAAGGGTCTGAAGGAGGGTCGCATCGAGGTCTATAATGAGAACTTCTTCACGACGCTCGACGACCTGGAGCTGACGTGGTTCGTGGGCGGTGCCAGCGGCCGCGCCCATCATGCCAACCCCAACGCTGCTCCCGGCCTGGCCTTTGGCCACGGTGGCACCATCGACATCAGCGGCATTCAGCCCCAGCAGCGCAAGGTCATCACCGACGAGAAGCTCCAGCAGACCATTGAGCGTGTGCTCGGTCATCATGGCAAGCAGGAAATCATGGTCAACTTCTACTTCAAATCGAAGAACGGCGCGCCGCTCGTCGACAAGGATCAGGTGATGGCCCGCCAGCAGTTTGTGCTCAATCCTTATCAGTTCCCGACGCTGTCGACTGAGACCGCTCAGGTGGAGAAGGAGGAAACGAACACCTACGTGAAGCTTTCGGCTGGAGGCACGACGCTGACCATCGGCAAGTGGAACGGCATGATCGACTATCTCGACGTTGACGGCCAGCCGATGCTCGTCGACCGCGAATCGGTGACGCCTGAGTTCTGGCGTGCCCCGACTGACAATGACTACGGCGCCGGACTCCAGCGCAAGTTTGAGACCTGGCTTCAGCCCCGCATGAAGGTCACCTCCTTCCGCGTAAGCGAAAACAGTGTTGCCGCCACCATCGCCATGGACGACCAGAAGGCCACCCTCACCCTGACCTACACCCTGACTGCTGACGGCGAGGTCATCGTCCGTGAGCAGCTCGCCGCCGACAAGGAGGCCAAGGTCAGCGACCTCTTCCGCTACGGCATGCAGCTCCAGATGCCGCGCCAGTTCGACCGCATCCAATACTACGGCCGCGGCCCCGTGGAGAACTATATCGACCGCAACTCAAGCGAATTCATCGGTGTCTATCAGGGCGAAGTCGGCAAGGAATACTTCGACTACATCCGTCCGCAGGAGAGCGGCAACCACACCGACGTGCGCTGGTTCCGCGTGCTCAATGCCGACGAGAAGGGACTGCAGTTCTACAGCAATGCCCCGATGGAGGCCAGCGCCCTGCCTTACACGATGGGGCAGCTCGACGACGGCCCCGACAAGGACAAGCAGTGGGGCCACCACAGCGGCGACCTCGTGCCGGCCGGCAAGACGCAGGTGCACATCCAGCAGCGCCAGTTTGGCCTTGGCTGCGTCAACTCGTGGGGCGCCTGGCCGCGCGAGGAATATCGTCTGCCCTACAGGGACTATGACTTCACGTTTGCCATCCGTCCCGTCAAATGAGTCTGATGAAATCATTCAACATGCTGATAGCGGTGCTTCTGGTGCCGCTATCAGCATTTTCTCAACAGCGCTTCCCGAAGGTCATTCCTGCCGGCAACTATAGCGGCGTCTGTGCCATCGGTGACGACCGCTATGCCGTGGTGAGCGACAAGGCCCCCACTGACGGTTTCTTCGTCTTTCGCCTTGAGGTTGACAGCCTTCGCGGCCGCATCGTCAGTGTGGCAAACGAGGGCTATCGCTCGTCGGGCCTTCCCAATTGCGACATGGAGGCCATCTGCTATTTCCCGCCGGCCGGCACCGTCTTCATCGCCAACGAGCAGCATAACGAGGTCAATGAGTACACCCTCGACGGGCAACGGACGGGACGGCGGCTTGAAGTGCCGGAAGACGTCAGGCTGGCCAATCACAATTACGGGCTCGAGTCGTTGTGTTATGATGCTTCGCGCCATCGCTTCTATACGACCACAGAGCGCCCCTTGAAAGGCGAGTCGTCGCTCCGCATCCTGGCCTTCGACGACGATCTGCACCTCGCTGAAACCTATCTCTATGAGCCGGATGCACCCGTCAGCCGCAAGTATTTCCATGGGGTGTCCGAACTGTGCGCCCTCGGCGACGGCCGCCTGCTGGTGCTTGAGCGCCAGATCCGTGTGCCTCGGCTGAAGCTTGGGGCCAGGACGGTGGTGCGCCTCTATGAGGTTGTCCCTTCCGGTGATACCCATCTGCAGAAACGGCTGACGCATGAAGTCAAGACACGGCTGAGCCTGACCAGCCGCAAGTTTGCCAACTATGAAGGCCTCTGCACACTTCCCGGCGGCTGGCTCTTGCTCATGGCCGACTCGCAGAATCGGTTTAAGGGCGTGCTCCGCGACTGGCTTCTTTTGGTGCCTGAGGACGGAAATATGTAGGCTTTTAACTCCTTTTAACTCCGCTGTTCCCCGTTACTCCCTAAAAAAGATGTAACTTTGCAGGCGAAATCAAGAAATAGCATAAAAATGAAGAACTTTAAGAAGATTATTGTTGCACTCACGCTCGCCGTCGTCTTTGTCGGTTGCGGCAGTCAGAAGGACGTGCCTTATTTCCAGAATGCTGATCAGGTGAACCTCGCCGGCTCGCAGTATCTCTATGATGCGCGCATCATGCCCAAGGATCAGCTCACCATCACGGTCAGTGCCAGCGACGACAAGGCTGCAGTGCCGTTCAATATGACGGTGCCTACTCCCTATACGGTCAATCAGCGCTCTACCTATTCGCAGGCTATGCTACAGACCTATCTTGTTGACAACGAGGGTAATATCAGTTTCCCGATCATTGGTCAGCTCCATGTGGGAGGCCTCACCAAGAGTGAGGCTGAGCAGATGATTCAGGCCAAGATCAAGCCCTACATGGCTGCTACGGAGAATCCCATCGTCACCGTCCGCATGACGGGCTATCAGGTGTCGGTCATGGGTGAGGTTGCCCGCCCGGGC
>JAFTGI010000046.1 GCA_017458195.1 Prevotella sp. | reverse complement strand
GGCAGGCGAGTGGCGCAAGGCCCTGCCGCCGCTCTGCCGCTGCAGCACCAGACTTTCACCTGCTGACTATTTTGGCCGCGCCATGACGGAGGCACTGCCCGACGAGGTGCGCGTGGGCGTCATCAATGTGGCCGTTGCTGGTTGCAAGATCGACCTTTTCGACAAGACCGGCTATAAGAGCTATATCCAAAACGAGGTCACCCAGCAGTGGCAGAAGGACATGGTCAATGCCTACGACGGCAATCCTCGCGAAAAGCTCATCATCGCTGCCCGGAAGGCCCAGGAGCAGGGCGTCATCAAGGGCATCCTGCTGCACCAGGGCGAGAGCGACGCCTTCAACGACCAGTGGCTTCAGAAGGTGAAGAAGGTCTATGGCGACCTGCTCAGCGACCTCGGGCTCAGCACGCTCGACGTGCCGCTGATTGCCGGCGAGGTCGTGCAGACGTCCATGGGCGGCTCCTGCGGCGGGGCTAATACGACCATCAACCGCCTGCCGACGGTCATCCCCCAGAGCTATGTCGTCTCGTCGGCCGGTCTGGGCCATCAGGGCGACAACCTCCACTTCTCATCGGCCAGCTACCGCGAGCTGGGCCGGCGCTATGCAGCCAAGGCCCTCGAGCTGCTGGGCGTCGACCCCAACCCCGGTGATGACACGCCTAAGAATACCACCAAGGTGCACGCCGACTTCTCCAACCCGAGCCTCTCGAGCGAGGTGCAGTGGGATGCGGCCACCCACACGATGACCTGGACCCAAAAGTGGGCCAACCAGATTCGCAACCTCCGCCTGCCCACGGGCGACCTGACTGCCTATGAGAAGATCGGCGTCGAGAGTGCCGACCTGAACGGACAGAACTTCCGCCTGCTCATCTACAACGGCTCCGACGCCACCACCATCAGCGTCACGCAGACCGGCGTCCAGGAGTTCCGCCTGGCCGACTATGTCTCGGCTCCCAACCTGAAGAACGTCACCGAGGTGGTGCTCTCTGGCGGCAACGGCGAGGAGCACGGCTCGGTGCGCATCCTCGACCTCTGGCTCGAGACCTTCGACCAGTCGGCCCCTCAGAAGAAAGACCCTGAGTTGGCCTTCACACCGGCCGTCGTGTCGCTCTATGAGGGCGACCCCTTCACGGCGCCCGTGCTCAGCAATCCCAACAACCTGCCCGTGACCTATGCCGTCACGGCCACCCCCGCAGAACTGGCCACCATCGACGCCACGACGGGCGAGGTCCAGCTGGGCGAGGGTAGGGGGCGCGCCACCGTCACCGCCACGTTTGCCGGCAATGATGAGTTCAACGAAGGTTCTGCCTCATATATTATAAATGTACGCGCGAAGGACGGCGCCGACCGTCCCCTGGTCTACGACGTCGAGGACACGGGCGCCGACTTTGCCGAACCTGCCTATCCCTCGCGCTCACAGTTGCCTTTCATCGAGCAGCTGACGGATCCCTTCCTCTACAGCGACGGCAGCGCTCGCGCCCTCGACTTCCAGGACTGGGCCCTGCGCCGCAGCGAAATCTCGCATGAGCTGCAGCACTATGAGCTGGGTCGCAAGCCCGTCATCACCCCCGACCAGGTGCAGGCCTCGATGAGCGGCAACACGCTGACGGTGAAGGTCACGGTCGGCGGCAAGTCGATCACCCTGACCTCCTCGATCCTCTATCCCTCGAGCGGCACGGCCCCGTTCCCCGTTGTCATCGGCATGGGCGGCAACGGCGGCAGCCTCGGCACGGGCATCTTCAACGGTGTGGGAGCCATCGCCCACATGGCCTTCAACTTCACGCAGGTGGCCACCGACTCGCAGAATGGCGGCGACGGCTCCGGCCCCTTCGACACACTCTATCCCGAACTGGCCAAGAACGGCACCGAGATCAAGTGGGCATGGGGCGTCAGCCGACTCATCGACGGCCTCCAGCAGCTGGGTTCCGAGGTCACTCGCATCGACACCGACCACATCGGCGTCACCGGCTGTTCGTTTGCCGGCAAGATGGCCCTCTACTGTGGTGCCTTCGACGAGCGCATTGCACTGACCATTCCGCAGGAGCCCGGCGGCGGTGGCATTGCCTCGTGGCGTGTCAGCCAGTGGCTGCCCATCAATGTCGAGAAGATCAGCAACACCAACTACACGTGGTTCCTCTCCTCGCTGCGCGACAACTTCAACGGCGACAACGTCAGCTATCTGCCTTACGACCAGCATGAGTTGGCAGCCATGATCTGTCCGCGTGCCCTCATCATGCTGGGCAATCCCAGCATGACCTGGCTGGCCGACCCTTCGGGCTTCGTCAGCATTCAGGCCGCCCGCAAGGTGTGGCAGCAGTATGGCATCGAGGAGCGTTGCGGCTATAGCTTCGTCGGTGGTCATGACCATTGCAACCTGCCGCAGAGCCAGTATCCTGAGGTGCAGGCCTTCATCCGTCGCTATCTGCTCGGACAGGACGACGTCGACACCAACGTCGAGATTGCCCCCGACAACTATTGGAACAGCTACGACGTGGAGCGCTGGACCCAGTGGTGGGGCACCGACCAGCAGCCGCCCATCTATCTGCCCACGGGCGACGAGGGCGAGCAGAGCATCTGGATTGAAGCCGAGGACATGCGCTCGCCCGACAATGGCCAGAACCTGCGTGCCGTCAACGATCAGACGTGCAGCGGTGGCCAGTATGTCGAGACGGTTCAGAATGCCACCACCCTTTCGCAGGACCATCGCAATTGGCTGATGGCCGACTTCACCGTCGAGCAGGAGGGCGACTACACGCTCTTTGCCCGCATCAACACCAATGGCAGCTATGACGATGATTCTTACTACATGGCCTTCGACGACGATACACCCGAGCTGGCCAACGGCATGGCCGACGCCGGCAATGCCTGGTCGTGGGTCAGCATGTCGAACTATCTCGGTCAGATGCGCAAGCACCTCGAGGCTGGCCAGCATCGCCTGACGATCGTCAGCCGTGAGGACGGCGCCAAGCTCGACGTGCTGAAAATTTCTACCTCGCGCATGCTGCCCGATCCCGGCGTGCTGAAGCCGGAGACCGAAGGCATTTTATCAATTGACAATGGACAATTGACAATTGACAATGAGGTCTACGACCTGCAGGGGCGCCGCGTTGTTCGCCCTGCCAAGGGCATCTACGTGGCCGGCGGCAAGAAGCGGCTGAAAGCTTTTTAGTCGTATTGTGAAGTCCTTGTAGGCGGCTTTCTTTTTACAAGGTTTTTATACCGAAAACGGCGCTTCTTGAAGGTAATATACCCCTATATTACTTTTAAGAAGCGCCACTTTGCATGCAGAGAAGTGCCCCTTTGATTGCAGAGAAGCGCCCTTTTGTTTGCAGAGAAGCGCCCCTTTAATCTGTTGTAGCAAATATTTTAAAAATCCCGTTTCTTGCCCCAATGAAACATTTGCAATAATTCCATGAGACAATTTTCAAACTCCCACCCGCGAACTTTATTTAATTTTGCAGCCGAAAACTTTATAAATTAACTTAAAACAAAAGAAATGAGAACAATTACTAAACTGATGTTCACCCTCGCACTCCTCGTCGTTGGAGTGGGGGCGGCTAATGCTACAAAGCTCTATGCCACCTATGGCACACCTGCAAGCGAAGGTTCGTGGGATTCTGAAACTCAAGTCTATAGCTGGAACAAGAGCTATAGCAATTTGATGACCATCTTTACATTCCCTAACGGAGAATTGGCCGACTATACGTCGCTGCATCTCAAAACTGCCAATTATACTGATGCATATCGTGTCTGCTTTATGAATGGTGGCACTGCCGTGGCAACTATATCTTTCTATTCGGCTGGCCAAAAAGACCTTGTGCTTTCCGAGCGGAATGAGACCAAAGACATCGACCTCTCGAAGATTACCCACATCAGCTTTGGTGGTGCTTCAGGAAGTGGATCCATCACTATTGAAGGCACACCCTATTTAGTAAAACCTACTACCATTGACTTCGATGAGACAGGAGTTGCCATGATTGGTCTTACCGACATAGATTACGACACGAACTTGACTTTCGACGACCAGACGGGCGAGATGACCAGCAACGGCCAGGGCACGTTTACCGTCACTCTCGACAACGAAGACTTCAGCAGCGTGACGAAGGTGGAACTGCTCCGTTCGGGCGATGACATTGTGCAGACTCTGCAGATTACCGATGCCGACAATGGTGTACTGAACACTTGGTACAGCAGTAAGTATTCGCTGGACTTCACGAGTCAACAGGCCAAGGCCAGCAAGATTACCAAGTTGTCATGGAACTGCAATACTGCTGGCACTATGACCATCACGGGCATCCGCCTCACGGCAAGCGTCATTACCGCTAATAATCCGCACTACACAGATCTTACAGCTGCGATGTTCAACAACAGCTATTGCGAATATCATGTTGGTGAGGCAATGGGACAAGGCTCAACTATTTACGGCAATGGCAACGTTGAGGCCGACCGTTATGCTGATCTGGCAGGCTACGATGCCCTCCACATCACGGGCACTCCCGGACAGGACGTGCGCCTGCTCTTCAACTGGGGAACCACCAAGAATGAAATAATCCAGACTCTTGATGAAAATGGGTTTACTTCTATAGACCTGACGGCCCTGCCCGCCCAGCAGCTCAATGCCTTCAAGTTCCAGTGGGACGGCAAGACTGCCACCATCACCAGCATGAAGCTCTATAAGGAAAACGTTTCTTCACCTTATAGTTATATCATGTCTGGCAGCGGCGTGCTCACCGCCAGTGCACTTGCAGCCCTTGCCGACGAGACGGCTACGAGCATTGACGCAACCGGCATCACGAAGGCTGTGGAGCTGGAGATCGCTAACCCCAACTGCCTCGTCGTGGCTAACGAGGACATGGTGACCAACGAACAGAACGTGATTGTCGACGGCACCTGCGCCAACCTCGTGCTGACCGACGGCTATGCCTTTGCTGCTCCTGTCGGCTTCACGGCAACGAATGCCACATATAGCACGACCATCAATGCTGAGGCTGGCGTCGGTACGCTGGTGCTGCCCTTCGCTGCCAGTCTGCCCGGGGGCGTCACTGCCTTCACGCTCAACTTCACTTCCGGTGACCAGGCTACTGCTACGGCAGCAACGGCCATCGAAGCCAACAAGCCCGTGCTGCTCAATGGCTCCAGCGATGCTGAGTTCGCCGCATCCAATGTTGACATTGCCGCTACGGCTGAGGGCGCAGTGAACGCTGGCGCACTCAACGGCGTCTATGCTCCCACGGAGATCACCGAAGGCTATGTGCTGCAGAATGGCGCTTCCGGTGCCGGTTTCTATAAGGTGAACAGCACGAAGCCCATCACGGTCAAACCCTTCCGCGCTTACCTGAAGGCCGAAAGCGAGAGCTCGCGCGTGAACATCGTCTACGGCGACAGCGAGGGCACTGGCATCTCTTCAATTGACAATGGACAATTGACAATTGACAATAAGGTCTACGACCTGCAGGGCCGCCGCATGGAATCTTCAATCTTCAATTCTCAATCTTCAATCTTCAATTCTCAATCTTCAATCCAGAAGAAGGGCATCTACGTCAGGAATGGCAAAAAGATTGTGATGAAGTAATATAAACGAAACAAATAAAACAATTGAAACAATGAAAAAGACATATATCAGCCCCGAAATACTGCTCTGCAACGTTGAACTCCGGCAGTCGATGCTTGCCGACAGCGCAAAAGGAACGTCCGTTTTTGACAACGACGCAGACCCCGATCTCGGAACGCTCTCCCGTCGCAGCAACTCGATCTGGGATGACGACGACGATGAGGACTTCTAAGAAAAGCCACTTAATGAGTTAATAACTGAAGTTTCGGAGGTACGGAGGTGCGGAGGTACGGAGGTGCGAAGGTACGGAGGTGCGAAGGTACGGGGGTACGAGGATAGTCCCAGAACACCCAGACAGCAAAACTGACCTCGCACCCTCGGCCTCGAAGAGGCTGACCCCCGTACCCCCGTACCACCGAAAACAGAGGATGTGGAACATCCGAAACTTGAATTAATAATGTAAGGCGAAAACGCAAAGATACATTTTTAGAATCCTATGATACAATTTTGAAAGTGTGTCTTGCGTTTTTGCCTTATCTTTGCAGACGAAAACGATATTATCAACCAATAAACATTGTAACCTTATGAAGAATTTTACACAATCAATCCTTGCACTGGCCCTGATGCTGATGGGCGCAGTGAGCATGAACGCCGCAAAGCTCAACGCTACGTTTGGCACACCTGCCAACCAGGGAGCTTGGGACGCTGAGACAAACACCTACAGCTGGACTCAGAGCTACAGCAACCTGATGCAGATCTTCACCCTGAACAATGGCGAACTGGCCAACTATGAGTCGCTGCACCTGACCACGGCTGACTATACGGACGCCTATCGCGTTTGCTTTATGAAGGGCGGTGATGTCCTGGCCACCATCAAGTTCTATTCAGCCGGTGAGAAGAAGCTCGTCTTTGCCGAGCGCGAAGAAACCAAGGAAATCGACCTCACCGAGGTGGACAACATCAAGTTCGGCGGCGCCAGCGCCAGCGGCTCCATCGTGCTGACCGACGTTTATCTGGAGAACTCGCTCGCAGAGGAGGAACCCGTCGGAGTGGAGACCGAAGCCAAGGACTTGACGACCGACATGTATTTCACCTGGGACGGCTTTGATGCCTCAGCCACAGCAACCGGATCTGCTGACTGTGTGTTGGTGCTCAACGAAGAAGTGGCAGCTGGTGGCGTTGTCTTCGGTAATCCGAATGGCAGTGTGGCCAACTCGGAGTATGCTGACCTTACGGGCTATACCAAGCTTGTCGTCGAAGGCGTAGCCGGCAGTGCCCTGCGTATTCTTATGAACCGACAGGCTGACAACAGTCTGATTGAGAAACAGATTACCATCAGTGAGACTGGTACGGCCGAGCTGAGCTTCGCCGACATGGAGTATGTTCACCTCAACTGTATTAAGACTACATGGGGTGACCCTGCTACGATCACCAAGCTCCAAGTGGTGCGTGAGAAGCAGGACGAACCCGTCGAGGTGGATCCCCGCTATACCGATTTGCTTCAGAGCATGTATCATGAATGGGACGGTGTAGATGCTGACGCCCAAGTGGTCAATGCTTCTCCCTATTGCGAATACAATGTCGGTACTGCCGTTAATGCAGGCGGAACGGTGTATGGCAATGGAAGTGTGGCGGCTAAGAGCTATGCTGACCTGACGGGTTATGACAAGCTGATTGTCAAGGGAACGGGTGGCAAAGTCCGTCTGCTTTTCAACCATACGACAGACAATTCGAGCGATTACATTGAGATTCAGGAAGAATTCGATGCTGACGGACAAGTTGTTGTCGACCTGACGGCCTATGAATATGCCCACCTGAACGTGATCAAGTTCGGATGGGGTGGCGGTGGCACCGTGGAGAGCCTGAAGCTCTTCAAGGATGGTGACGACACCGTCGGCATTTCGTCAATTGACCATTCATCATTGAACATTGACCATTATTTCGACCTGCAGGGCCGCGCCATTAAAAATGGTCAACGGTCAATGGACAATGGTCAATTGAGAAAGGGGCTCTATATCATCAATGGGAAGAAGATGTTAGTAAAATAAAGTAGTTGTTTTAGGAATTAAAGTAAGGTCAGCTCATGAAGAAGAGTCGTTTCCTTACAGCAATCATGTTGGCTCTGCTCGTCGTGACGACGGGCAGGGCCGACTCGGCTGTAGCGATGCGCCGTCCGGTGGACGTCAAGCATCCCATGTTTATCGTCCATATCGACACGTGGAACTATCCCGACCCGCAGAAAATCATCGACCTCGTGCCTGAGGACCTGCGGCCCTGGTGTGTCTTTAACATCTCGCTGTCCATTTCGCACAACGAGACGACCGGCGTGTTCAACCTGGTGCGCGATGGCTACGAGACGGCCCGCTCGTGGGTGAGCACCTGTGCGCGCAACCGCGTCTGGTGCATGGTGCAGCCGTCGAGTGGGGGCTTCAGCCATTTCCCCGACGGCGAGATGGCGCTCTACGAGACGTTCTTCCGCGACTTCCCCAACTTCCTGGGCTTCAACTACTGCGAGCAGTTCTGGGGCTTCAACGATCCGTTCTCGGTCACCGTGCCGCAGCGACTGGCCCATTTCGCCAAGCTGATGGACCTGGCCGTCGAGTATGGCGGCTACTTAGTGGTCAGCTGGTGCGGCGGCATCTGGCATTTCGACACCGACCCTGTGGCCATGATGAAGCGCAATGCCGACCTGAAGGCCGCCTGCCAGGCGCACCCCGACAACTTCATCCTCTGCTTCAAGTACACTTCGGCGGCCAACTGGTATAACAACGAGTCGGTCTGCCTCGGCACCTTCATCTCGGGCCTGACCAACCACTACGGCGTGCGCTATGACGAGTGCGGCTGGACCCTGGCCGACGGCGAGACCTATCCCACGGCTGTGGGCATAGGCCCCGTGATGGAGAACACCCAGCTGACGGGCATGACCGTCTTCGACGGCCCCGAGCTCATCTGGCGCCAATGCTTCCGCGAGGCTTCCGCTGTGACCACCGGCGACGGCTACACCTCGCGCCGCTGGGAGCGCTTCCCGCAGTTCGAGAACATCTGGTTCGACTTCTACCGCAAGATTCTCGACGGCACGCTGCGCATCCCCACGCGTCGCGAAGTGATGGAGCGCACGCCCTTCGTCCTCGTCAACGACGTCAGCAGCGGTTCGTCGCAGGACATGTATGCCACGCCCTCGAACCTCTACGACGGACTCTATAAGCAGGACGGCGAGGGCTCGCTGCAGGATAACACACTCTGGTTCAAGAAGACCGGGCGCTATGCCCCCATCCCCGTCGTCACGGGGCTCTACGACCAGGAGGCCACGGTCATTCCCATCCGTCTGCGCGCCTCGCAGTATCGCAGCCGCTGGGCCACGACGCAGGCCAAGGTCGACGAGATCAACCAATATGCCCCCGAGGAATATGAGGGCACGCTCTATGCCGGGCGCATCAAGAATGCGTGGGTCACCTACTATCCCTTCCGCTACGGCACGTCGGCCTGGGCCAGCATTCCCTTCAAGTATAACACGTGTGAGCGCATGGAGCTCGACTATGCCGAATATTCGGCCGGCCTGATTCATGAATATGCTGACCGTGTCGACTTCTATCTGAACAACTACCGCGTCGATTCGACTGCCCTGAAGACCGACGTCGTGCGCATCTACGGCAGTTCGTCGGAACCCACCCTCGAGTGGAAGGACCGCTCTAATCATCAGGCCAGCAAGGTCGAGACCGAGTGGACCGACGGCATATATATAATAAAGGTGTCGCATTGCGGCGCCGTGGAACTGACCGTCCATTGTTCCGGCACGGCCACCGACCGCGATGAGCCCGTGGCCCCGGCCGCAGCACTGACCGACCTCCCCATGCTGCCCCCCGTCTACACCGGCTTCTGCCAGTATGAGGCCGAGACGTTCGATCATAAGAACATTGCACAGGTGGTGACCCGCCCCAGCGGCAGCGTCGTTGAAGGGCACGTGGGGCAGGGCTATCTGGTCTTTGGCACCAGCGGGTCGGCCCTTGTGAAGGACACCGTCACGGTGCCCGCCGCCGGCAAGTACCGCCTGCAGTTCCGCTATAGTGCCCCGGATGCCGATGCCCGCCAGGTGATGCTCTATCTGAACACGACGGCCACCCGCGGCAGCCAAGGTCGCGTGGAGTTTGCAATGACCGGCAGCGGCGAATGGGCCACGGCCGAGAAGGAGGTGACGCTCAACAGCGGCAGCAATGTCGTCTACCTGCGCGCCAACACCTCTGCCGGCACACCGCAGAACGTCCTGATCGACTATATGCGCGTTGAACCCGCCGAACCCGCCGGAATCAGCCAAAGTTCAATGTTCAATGTTCAATATTCAATGTTCTACGACCTGCTGGGGCGTCGTATCGCCAAGCCTGCGGGCGGCCAACTTTACATAATAGACGGAAAGAAACATCTTTTGAGGTGATGTGACAAAAACAAAACTCTATGATACATACGTTAAAGCCCTTTTCCCCAAAGGGCTTTAACTTTGCAGGCAGATTAACGATCAAAACCAAATTATTAACCAAAACGTTCAACTTATGAAAAGAAAGTTTTTACTTGGATTAGCCCTGCTCTGTGGCGTTGCTACACAAGCGCAGGTCCTGATGTCGGAAGACTTCTCTGCCGAGCAGACCAAGTCGCCGACCGACGTGGGCTACTATGAGTTCATCAACACCCAGGACGGTGATGAGCGCGAGGTGAAGGACGGAGCCCTCCACTTCTACAATTCCGATGCCGTTGTCGGCCAGAACTGGCAGCGTGCCATCAAGTTCCGCAACCTGCCCATCCAGGAGAACACCAGCTATCGCGTCAAGTTCAAGCTGATGGGCTCCAACACGTATTATTCTGTTGACGACGACGCCGAGGTGCGCACCAACGCCCGCTTCGCCCTGATGCAGGGTGGCGAGAACCTCGACATGGGCTTCCTGGCCAGCAACGGCGAGCAGCAGCTGAACGACATCAGCCGCTTCCAGACTCCCGATGAGGGCAAGGGCTACTTCACCTACACCGGCATGTTCTATTACACGAACGATGCCGCTCAGAAGGCATGGTATGCCGAGCAGAATCCCACTAAGGACGAACTGCCCGCCACCTACTTCCTGACGCTCAACGTCTATAACCCCGGCGACTTCTACATCGACGATGTGGTGGTCGAGCAGGCCAATGTCGGCGCCGTGACCTTCCGCGACGACGTCATCCGTGTCGACTTCGGCTATGCCATTGACTATGCTGCCCTCCTCAAGGGCCAGAAGCGCCTGCTCATGCCTAACGACTGCGTGAAGGTGAAGCTTAACGGCGAGGAAATCAATGTGCTCACCGTCGAGCTGCTCAGCGATGGCTCGTTCTATATCTTCCTTGATGATGTCTATCCCGGCGGTCCTGACGACGACGTGGAGGTGAGCTTCACCAATCCCTCCGATCCCGCCTTCGAGCTGCAGTATGCTGAGGGACGCACCCCCGGCGGCACTGTGATGAACTTTGCCGGTGAGAAGGCCGTCTACGACGAGAACATGCCCGACGTCTACTCGTTTGCTTTCGAGACCCCGACGCTTGTCTCGGCCGATCCCGAGAACGGTTCGTTCAACCTGCCTCTCAATCTCAATGAGTTTAAGTTCACCTTTAATAAGGACGTCGACTGCTCGCTGATTGAAGCTCGCCTGGAGAACCAGAAGCTGACCCCGCAGCCCGCAGAGGGCCTTTCGAAGGAAGTCACCTTCACCCGCAGCGGTGGCGATCTGGCTGCTGGTCAGTACACGCTAACCGTGACCAAGATTTATCCCGAGGTGATGCTGGCCGAAGATGTCTTTGGCGAGGAGAAGCTCACGCTGAGTTTCGGCGCTGTTGCCGTTGATCCTAACGATACGGTCCGTGTCGTCTTCAAGGATGACTTTGCCGATATTTCCAACAACAGTGTTCCTGAAGGTTGGGAACTGGATAGCGACGGAACCCTCCGTACCTCTGAGAATGGAACCTTTGGCTCCGGCTGCCGCGTGATCAATACTCTGACAGGCGACATCAAGGCTGGTATGTACATCTGCTCTCGTTCCAATTCCGGTGACGATCCCGGTACTGCTTTCTATGGCCGACTCGAAAAGAAGCTTGAATTGACAAACGGTCGCCATCAGCTGACGTTCAATGCTGCACGCTGGGACTGCGACAACTCGTATTGCCACGTCCAGGTGATGACCGAGGACGGCACCCTGTTGGCTGAGGACTTCCGCGCTGTGGAGCCTCGTTCCAATGGCTCTACCTCGAATGCAGGTGCCACTAAGATCGAACTTCAGTTCCTGGCTCCCGTGGCCGGCAACTACATCCTGAAGTTCATGGGCCGCAGCAAGGACGACAAGCCCAATGGCTACAGTGACGCTATTGTCATTGGTAACATTGAGATTAAGTATCTGCCCGCAGCTGCCGGTGTCGACGAAATGAACCAACTCAACACCGCTTTGGACGAGGCAAAGGCCGCTCTCGCAGCCGGTGCTACCGACCGTTATATTGGTCCGGACTATGAGTATCTGCAGCAGATCATTGCCAAGCACGACGGCAAAGCTACGGTCTACACTGCTCCCTCGATGTTCTTTGCAGCTGTGAAGGAACTGAATGAGGCTACCAACGCCATGAAGACCCACATCAACCTGTGCGACACCTACGATCCGCTGGTTGACCAGGCTAAGTCGGCTCGCGACACACGTACTGACACGAAGTATCAGAACCATGAGTGCTATGCTGCCATTGAGGCTGCTATCGCCAAGTACGAGGGCCGCGTGCTCACTGACAACGACGAACTGCGTGAGGCTATCACCGAGTTGCAGAATACGACCAATCTCGTGAAGAACATCGGTCGCGTGGTTGACAACTATATTGCCAGCATGGTGTCCGGCATCGCCACGCTCAATAAGCTTGGCGCTGAGAACGAGGAGCTGACCAATGAGGTAAACAATCTGCTCACTGACGACCCCGTGGTCAAGAAGAAGGTGCAGAATGCCATCACAGGTGCTCTCTATTCGAAGCTGTCAGATCCCAACAACGACGTGTTCGCTGAGAAACTCGACGACGTGACGCTCGAGCAGTATGTCGACTCCTTCGATGTGTCGGTGTTCATCAACAATCCTGAGCTCTACTACACGGGATGGGACGACAAGTGTCCTCAGGGTATTACCAAAGTGCAGCCTTCAAGTGAGACGCTTCCTGGCTGGACCATCAGCAATGCACAGAAGGGATGGAGTTTTGAGTACCACTATCCTTGGGGAGCCAGCTCGCAGTATTACTACAACGAGTACACCTGTCCCAATGCCAATGGTATGATTGCCGCCTGGACTTCAGGATTCGACGTCGAACAGACCATCACCAACCTGCCCGCAGGTAAGTATACCCTCTACGTCGGTATCGGTGAGCGCGGTGGCAATGAGTCGCCCACTTCCTATATCTTTGCCAACGACCTGCAGCAGGTGATTCCCGTCATCGCAGGTAGCGTGGAGCCCACCGACAACTGCATCATCGAGAACATCGAGGTGACCGACGGTCAGCTCAGCGTGGGTGCTCATGTCGACAACACCGACCACATCTTCCTGAACTGCTTCCACCTGATTCTGAAGGCAGCTGCCGACGGCTTCGACTACGGCAAGGCCTACACGGAGGGCATCGACGATATCAGCAACAGCGTGGCTGTGCGCCGCACCGAGCTGTTCGACCTCAACGGCCGTCGCGTCACCGACGCTACCCGCGGCGTGGTCATCGTCAAGAAGACTATGACCGACGGACGCGTTGCGACCGAGAAAGTTGTAAAGTAAGACTGTTTCACGTAACCCAGACTCCCCTCCTTTCCTTTTTAGGGAGGGGAGTTTTTTAAACACCAATCTATATGATACGCAGGATGATGCTCTTGGCTGCCGTCTGTCTGGCTGCCGTTTTGTCAACATTAGCCGCCGACGTCAGGGAGAAACGCAATATTGACTTCGACTGGCGGTTCACGCTCAGCGACAACCCTGATTATTCCCGACCCGATTATGACGACGCGGCCTGGCAGCTGGTCCAGCTGCCCCACGACTGGAGCATCACCATGCCTTTCGATGAACGACAGGGCGGTCAGCACGCCCATCTGCCCGGCGGCACGGGCTGGTATCGCCGCACCATCGACATTCCTGCCAAGCTGAAGGGTCGCCGCATCGGCATCCTCTTTGACGGCATCTATCATCAGAGCGACGTCTACCTGAACGGCCATCACTTGGGCTTCCGTCCTTATGGCTTCGGCTATATTGACTACGACCTTACACCTTATATTATTTATGGGGGACAGAACACGATTGCCGTCCGCGTCGACCACGAGCAGCCTTCAGAGCAGGGTGCCCGCTGGTACACCGGTTCGGGCATCTATCGTCATGCCTGGCTCACGCTGACCCAGCCCGTCCACGTAGCGACCTACGGAACCTACGTGACAACCCGCAACTCGGGCGAGGTCTGTGTCGAGACAACTGTCAGCAACGACGGCGGGCGCGACGCTGATGTCAGCATCGAGCATCGTGTGCTCAACGCCGAGGGGCGTCAGGTCGCGCATAATAAAGCGCCGCTTCTCCACCTTCAAAGCGGTACTTCTCTGGTCGAGAAGCGGCACTTCTCTTTAAGCGAAGTACACCTTTGGTCGACCGATACGCCATATCTGTACACACTCCTGACCATCATTCGCCAGGGCGGGCGCATCGTCGACGAATACCGCACCACGTTTGGGGTGCGCGAGATTGAGTTTTCGCCCACTCAGGGCTTCCTGCTCAACGGTGAGCGGTTGAAGCTGAAGGGCCTCTGCTTGCACCAGGACGACGGCTGCCTGGGCACGGCCGTGCCCGACCGCGCCTATGAGCGCCGGCTCGAGATCCTGAAGGAGTATGGCTGCAATGCCGTGCGCATGAGCCACAACCAGCCGTCGCCCGAACTGCTCGACCTCTGCGACCGCATGGGCTTCCTCGTCATCGACGAGGCCCTCGACAAGTGGAAGTCGGGCTACTATGAGAAATATTTTGACGACTGGTGGCAGCATGACATCCAGAATATGCTCACCCGCGACCGCAACCATCCCTCCGTCATCCTCTGGAGTATCGGCAATGAGCTCCAGGAGGCCTGGGATCAGAGCGGCGAGGGCGTACGCCGCGCTGAGATGCTGCGCGACTATGTGCATGCTCAGGAGCCTACGCGCCCCGTCAACCTGGCTGCTCAGAATAATCATAACGGCGCCTTCTCAGCCGTGGCCGACGTCTCCGGCTATAACTATCTGGAGGAGCGCATGATCAGCGACAAGCGCCGCAATCCCCAGCAGTGCTTCCTCGTCACCGAGGAACTGCCTTACTATCGTGGAGCCGAAGGCAATATCCGCAGCTACGACGAGAACAATCCGTGGAACGCCGTGGCTGAGCACGACTGGATTGCCGGCGGTTTCATCTGGGTGGGCGTCGACTATCTGGGCGAGGCCGGATGGCCCAGTCACGGCTGGCCAAACGGACTCTTTGACATCACCATGCACGAGAAGCCGCGTGCCGCCTTCCACCGGGCCATGTGGAGCGACCGTCCCCACGTAGGGCTGGCCGTGATGAATCCCGGTTTCGACCTTGACCATGGGCGCGACCTATGGCAGTGGCCCAACATGGCCGACCACTGGAGCCTGTCGCATCAGTATGACGGGCAGGTGATGGAGGTGCGCACCACGACCAACTGCGACCGCGTTGAGCTCTGGCTTAACGGCAAGCAGATGGGGTCAAAGCTGACGCGCGACTTCCCCAACCACACCATCAAGTGGAACATCCCCTTCCAGCGTGGCCGGCTGACGGCCAGGGCCTTCCGAGGCGACGAGCTCGTCGATTCGTGCACAATAGTCTCAGCCTACAAGTCGGAACGCCTGATGGTGAAGCCCGACCGCACCGAACTGAAGGCTGACGGCCAGGACCTGAGTTTCATCGCCCTGGAACTGACCGACCGCGACGGTAATCCTGTTCAGGTGGACGACCGCCAGGTCAGCGTCGCCGTTGAGGGCCCGGCCCGCCTGCGGGGCGTCGATTCCGGCGACCTGCGCCGCACCGTGCCCTTCGGCTCGCCCGCCATCAAGACCTGGCTGGGACGTGCTCAGGCCGTGGTGCAGACCACCCGCGAGGCCGGCACCATCCGTGTCCGTGTGCATGTCGACGGCCTTGGCGAAGACCTGGAATGCGAACTTCATTCAAAATAGCATATAAAAGAACAAATGAAAAGAATCCTCACGTCCTTATTACTGACGGGTGCTGCCTGTCTCACCGTCGGCGCACAGACGGCTCAGTTCCGCTACTTCATCTATAGCGGCAACGACGAGCGCTTCCAGAAGACCGTCGACCCTGCCCGTGAATACATGAACCCCATCATAGCCGGATTTGCCCCCGACCCGAGCATCTGCCGACGGGGCGACACCTATTATCTGGTCAACTCGTCGTTCACGTTCTTCCCCGGCGTGCCCATCTACACCAGCCGCGACCTGCTCCACTGGCAGCAGCTTGGCTATGTCCTCGACCGCGAAAGTCAGTTGCCGCTGAAAGGTCAGCGTGTCTCGGGCGGCATCTATGCCCCGGCCATCACTTATAATGAAAAGGACAAGACGTTCTACATGATTACGACCAACGTCGGCCGAGGCAATTTCTTTGTGAAGACGAAGGATCCCGCCCAGGGCTGGAGCGAGCCCGTCTACCTGCCCAAGGTGGGCGGCATCGACCCCTCGTTCTTCTTCGACAAGGATGGCCGCGGCTATATCGTCAATAACGACGCCCCCGCCACGGAGCCGCGCTACAACGGCGAGCGGAGCATCTGGATTCACGAGTTCGACGTCAAGGGTGACAGCATCGTCGGCGAGCAGCGCGAGATTCTGCGCAGCGGCACCCACGTGCAGCCCAATCCCATTTGGATTGAAGGGCCTCACATGTATCGCATCGGCAAGTACTATTACCTGATGTGTGCCGAGGGCGGCACGGGCGACTGGCACTCCGAGGTCATCCTGCGTGCCTCGGTCAAGAGCGACCCGACGGATCCCTCCTCGTGGGAGGAGTGCCCGCATAACCCCATCCTCACCCAGCGCCAGGGCCTTGACCCTAAGCGGAAGGACATCGTCACCAGTGCGGGGCATGCTGACCTGGTGCAGACGCCGAAGGGCGACTGGTATGCCGTCTTCCTCGGCTGTCGTCCCTATGAGGCTGATTTCTACAACACAGGCCGCGACACCTATATGCTGCCCGTCATGTGGGAGGACGGCTGGCCCACCATCCTGGAGAAGGGCAAGCCCGTGCCCACCGTCGTGCCCCTGACGTCAGTCCCCAATTTGTCCTCGTATGCTGCGACACCGTCGCAGCCCACAACCGGCAACTTCACCTACACCGACCGCTTCGACGGCCCTCGCCTCGACCTGCGCTGGAACTTCCTGCGCCAGCCCACCGACTGCTGTCAGCTGGGCAGCGACGGCCTCACGCTCCGTCCCATGGCGGGCAACATCCTGAAGCGCGACCCCATGTCGGCCATCTTCTGCCGTCAGCAGCACACCGACTTTACGGCCGAGACCGAGCTCACGTTCGCCCCTCAGTCGGACAAGCAGCTGGCCGGCTTTGCCCTGCTCCAGAACGAGGAGTATAACTTCGTCTTTGGCACCACGCTCCTGCAGGGCCGCCGGGCTGTCGTCCTGAAACGCACCGAGAAGCAGACCATGCTCATCGGTTCAGCCTGGCTCACAGGCTCGTCCGACCAGTCGCTCCGCCTGAAGATTGAGGGCCACGGCCGCTACTACGACTTCCTCTTTGCAGAGGGCAGCGGGCCCTGGCAGATGCTGGCCCGCGGCGTCGATGCCGTCAACCTGAGCACCCATCAGTCGGGCGGCTTCATCGGAGCCTGCATCGGACTTTATGCCACGACTGACAACCAATAAACGACCATGCCATGAGCGAACGTGCGGACATCATCGCCAACTGCTATCAGTCTGAACGCGACCGGTTGGTTGGCTATGTCGGGAAGCGACTGGCCAACAGGGCTGAGGCCGAGGACATCGTCGAGGATGCCTTCGAGCGGATTTTGACCTCCGGCCAGCTGCTCACGGCTGAGACCTTGCCCGCCCTGACTTTCACCGTCGTTCGCCATCTGCTGACCGACTATTTCCGCCGCCGGGCCTGCCGGGCGGCCTATGTGCCCCCTGTGGAGCAGGGCGACGATGCCTCGCGGCTCTGTTCGCTCCATGAGGTTGAGGAGTGGCTTGAGCGGGGCATGGCCCGTCTGTCGCCTGACAGTCGCGAGGCTTATCGCCTGCACGTCCAGGGCGGCATGAAGATTTCCGAGATTCAGCACCTGACCCATCAGAACTATAAACAACTGGAGTATTCGCTCGGCGTGGCCCGCCGCACGATGCGCCAACACATGAAACTATTTGCATCATGAACAGACTTTCTTTCCTTGGGATGACATTATTGTTGGCATGCCTGTCGGCCTGCACGACAAAAGTTGAGGACGGCCACGACCTGTGGCTCCGGATGCCGAAGAACCTACATGCCCGTCAGGTAACGACCGACCGCGAGTCGCCCACGGCCCGCCTCGCTGTCGATGAGCTCGAGTCCGGCTGGCAGGGTGGGGCAGTGACGCTCCACGTTGACGAACGCCTTGACCTTGGCGACGGCTATAGCGTAGCGGTCGGCGACGACGGGCACATCACCGTCAGTGCTTCGAGCGATGCCGGACTGCTCTATGGCGCCTATGCCCTGCTGCGGGCTCAGCAGACGGGCGTGCCTGTCGTTGAGGGCATCTCCAAGCCTCATTTCGCTCTGCGCATCCTCAACCATTGGGACAACCTCGACGGCTCCATCGAGCGCGGCTATGCCGGACGCAGCATCTTCTGGGGTTCCGACTCCGTGCCTGTCGACGACGTGTTGCGCCAGTATGCCCGTGCCAATGCCTCTGTCGGCATCAACGGCACGGTGCTCAACAATGTCAATGCCTCGCCGCAGATGCTCTCGCCCGACAACCTGGCAAAGGTGAAGCGTCTGGCCGATGCCTTCCGTCCTTATGGACTGCGGGTCTATCTCGCCGTCAACTTTGCCTCGCCGATGGACCTTGGCGGCTTGTCGACGGCTGACCCGCTCAAGCCGCAAGTGCGTGCCTGGTGGCAGGCGAAGGTGGATGAAATCTATCAGCTGGTGCCTGACTTCGGAGGCTTCCTCGTGAAGGCCAACTCTGAGGGCCAGCCCGGCCCCGGCGACTATGGGCGCACGCATGCCGAAGGGGCCAACATGCTGGCCGAGGCCATCGCTCCGCATGGCGGCATCATCATGTGGCGCGCCTTTGTCTATGGCTATCATGACGGTGAGGATCGGGTCAAGAAGGCCGTCAGCGAGTTTAAGCCCCTCGACGGTCAGTTCCTGCCCAACGTGATTCTTCAGATCAAGAACGGGCCGCTCGACTTCCAGCCGCGCGAGCCCTACAGCCCCCTGTTCGACCAGATGGAGCAGATGCCCATGATGGCCGAGTTGCAGATTACCCAGGAGTACACCGGCCAGAGCCGCCATCTCGTCTTCCTGGCCCCCATGTGGACTGAGTTCTTCGGCTTTGTCGATCCCGCTTCGCTGGTGGGCGTGGCTGGCGTGTCGAACATCGGCGACGACGTCAACTGGTGTGGGCATCACTTCTCGCAGGCCAACTGGTATGCCTTCGGTCGCCTGGCATGGGATCCTGGTCTCACATCGCGCCAGATTGCTGAAGAGTGGCTGCGTCAGACGTTCACGACCGAGCCGGAATTCGTGGAACCCGTCGCTGAGATGATGCTCGGCAGCCGTGAGGCCTGCGTCGACTATATGATGCCCCTCGGACTGCACCATATCTTCAAGGACGACCACCACTACGGGCCTTATCCTGAAGGCAATTCGCCCGACTTCCCCGACGAGTGGAAGCCCGTGTGGTATCACAAGGCCGACTCTGCCGGCGTGGGATTCAACCGCTCCAGCACCGGCACTGATGCCGTCGCCCAGTATCGCAGTCCCTATCGTGAACTCTATGACGACCCGGCGACCTGCCCCGACGACTATCTGCTCTGGTTCCACCACCTGCCCTGGGACTACACGATGCGCGACGGCTCGACGCTCTGGCAGAGCCTCTGTCGCCGCTACAACGAGGGCGTGGCCTATGTCGACGGCATGGAGGCCACGTGGCAGTCGGTGCGTAAGTATGTCGACGCCCGTCGCTGGAGCGAGGTCGAGGAGCGGCTGCAGCACCAGCAGGAGAATGCCCGCGAGTGGCGCGACCACTGTCTCGGCTACTTCCATCAGTTCTCGGGCATGCCCTATGAGAATGAATGACAAAAAGAAAGAGGAGAATACCAAACGGTCTTCTCCTCTTTCTTTGTGTGTCGACACTTGGACTCGAACCAAGGACCCCCACCATGTCAAGGTGATACTCTAACCAGCTGAGCTATGCCGACTTCTTCATTTTTGCAAGTGCGCCTGACAGGACTCGAACCTGCACTTCGGGAGAAACCAGATCCTAAGTCTGGCGCGTCTACCAATTCCGCCACAGGCGCCTGATTAGCGATTGCGGGTGCAAAAGTACGCATTTTTCTTGAAACTACCAAATTTATTTCAAGAAAAGTTCACGATTTCTTAAATTATTTGTACCTTTGCACTATAAATACCTAATTAATATATGGAAATTATACTTGTCCGACACACCAGTGTCGATGTGCCGAAGGGCACGTGCTACGGGCAGACCGACGTCGAAGTGGCTCCTACTTTCGAGCAGGAAGCCGCACTGACGAAGCAGGCGCTGGCCGAGTACGTGCCCTTCGACCGTGTCTATACGTCGCCCCTGAAGCGGGCCGTGAAGCTGGCGGCCTACTGCGGCTATCCTGACGCCACGCCCGACGCGCGGCTGATGGAGATGGCAATGGGCGATTGGGAGATGCAGCGCTACGACGACATCACCGACCCCTCTCTGCAGGAGTGGTACGAGGACTACATGCACCTGCCCACGCCGGGCGGCGAGAGCTTCCCCGTGCTGCGGGCCCGCGTGGCGGCCTTCCTCGACGAGCTGTCGGCGAAGCCCTATCGTCGCGTGGCAGTCTTTGCCCACGGCGGCGTGCTCATCAGCGCGGGGCTCTATGCCGGGCTCTTCGCCGAGCAGCACGCCTGGGATCATCTGGTACCTTTTGGAGGATTACAACGCATCGAGATATGACACGCATAATCATGATTACCGGCGGCCAGCGCTCAGGCAAGAGCGAATATGCCGAGCAGCTGGCCCTCGAGCTGTCGGCCAACCCCGTCTACGTGGCCACGGCCCGCGTCTGGGACGATGAGTTCCGCGAGCGCGTCCGCCGCCATCAGGAGCGCCGCGGTCCGCAGTGGACCAACATCGAGGAGCCCATGTGGCTCAGCGCGCATGACCTTACGGGCCGCGTGGTCGTCGTCGACTGCATCACGCTCTGGCTGACCAACTTCTTTTTCTTTGAGGAAGACAACGACGTGCAGCGGGCCCTGACTCAGGCTCAGGAGGAATTCGACCGACTGACGCAGCAGAACGCCACCTTCATCTTCGTCACCAACGAGATTGGCATGGGCGGTGTCAGCGACAATGCCTTGCAGCGCAAGTTTACCGACCTGCAGGGATGGATGAATCAGTATGTGGCCCGGCGGGCCGACGAAGTGGTGCTCATGGTGAGCGGGATTAAAGTTAAAGTGAAATGATTACGTTTGACATACAACAGCCTGACTATAAGCTTGCTGAGCAGGCGCAGGCGAAGATTGATAACCTCAACAAGCCCAAGGGCTCGCTGGGACGGCTTGAGGAGCTCGCCCTGCAGGTCTGCCTCATTCAGCAGACCCTCACGCCCGCATTGCGCCACCCCTGCCACCTGCTCCTTGGCGGCGACCACGGCATTGAGCGCGAAGGCGTCAGCTTGTCGCCCCGCGAGGTCACCTGGCAGCAGATGATCAACTTCACCCGTGGCGGTGGCGGTTGCAACATGTTCTGCCGGCAGCACGGCTTCAAGATGCGCATCGTCGACGTGGGCGTCGACTACGACCTCACTGCCGTTCCCGGTATCATCGACCGCAAGGTGCGTCGCGGCACCCGCAATTTCCTCTATGAGCCTGCCATGACCGAGGCCGAATATGAGCGGGCAATCGGGGTGGGGGCGGCGCTCGTCGACGACTGTGCCGCCGAGGGCTGCAACGTTGTCAGCATCGGCGAGATGGGCATCGGCAACACGTCGCCGTCGAGCATCTGGATGAGCCTGTTCGGCAATATTCCGCTTTCCGACTGCATCGGCGCTGGGTCGGGCCTTGACGACGAGGGCATACGCCATAAGCGTGACGTGCTGACCAGGGCCGTGGCCAACTATCCGATGTTCCATTTCGAATATACGGCTGACGATGTGATCCGCACCTTCGGCGGCTATGAGATGGTGGCTGCTGTCGGGGCCATGCTTCGCGCTGCCGAGCGCCGCATGACGGTGCTGATCGACGGCTTCATCATGACGGCCTGCGCCCTGGCTGCCGTCAGGCTTTGTCCGGCCGCCCGCAGCTACATGATCTTCACCCACTGCGGCGACGAGAGCGGCCATCGGCGCATGCTCGATCTGCTCGACGCCCGTCCGCTGCTCAGTCTCGGCCTGCGCCTCGGCGAGGGCACCGGCGCCCTCTGTGCCTATCCGCTGCTGGACTCGGCCGTGCGCATGCTGAACGAGATGAATACCTTCGACAAAGCTCAGATTACCAAGTACTTTTGATAATGTACAATGAATAATGAATAATGAAAAGTGAACTTATAGACCGGCCTTGGGCGGCCTTCATCTATTTCACGCGTCTGCCCTTCTGGCGCATTCACCAGCCTTCGCGTGAGAGTTATGATTCAGTGGTGGAGTGGTGGCCACTGGTGGGATGGCTCACGGGCGGACTGATGGCCGCCACGCTCTACTTCGGCTCGATGGTCTTCCCGTCGATGGTGGCCGTCGTGCTGGCCATCGTCGTGCGGATGCTCACGACGGGGGCCCTCCATGAGGACGGCCTGGCCGACTTCTTCGACGGCTTCGGCGGCGGAGGCACCGACCGCCAGCGCGTGCTCGACATCATGAAGGATTCGCGCATCGGCACCTACGGCGTGCTCGCCCTCCTGCTCTATGTGCTGTTGCTTTTCTTCAGTCTCTATTCCATGCCGCCACGCGTGGCAGCCCTCTGCATACTGGCTGCCGACCCCTACAGCAAGATGGCGGCGAGCCAGCTCATCATGATGATGCCCTATGCCCGCACGGCTGAGCAGGCCAAGTCGAAGACCGTCTATCGGCGTCCCTCCACGGCAGCAGGCGTCTCGCTCGCCCTCCAGGGGCTCCTGCCGATGGCTCTGCTGCTCTGGCTGACCGACGTCGAGTGGGAGCTCGTCATCTTCGTCCCCGCCCTCGTCATGTACTTCCTTTACATGCTCATCTGGCGCCGTCTGCGCGGCTACACCGGCGACTGCTGCGGTGCTGTCTGCCTCCTCGTCGAGCTGACCGTCTACCTCATGGCCTGTTAGTTCTGCTGTTGTTTTTTATACTGCCACCCCTGTCCGCATCACATCCTTATAGAGGGGTGACCATCGGTCTTCTGCCATCAGGACTGGCTCGATAAGTAGGCTGACCTCATCAACGTCATGCCACAGTTCTTGTGCGATGTCGAATTTACGGTCGCCATAGGTCGGTACAATGACAGCCACATCGATGTCGCTGTCAGGAGTGGCATAGCCCTTGGCGTATGAACCATACAACAGTACTTTCGGCTCAATGTCGAAGCGAGGGCTGATCACTTGCTTGTAGCGCCTGACGAGGCTGAGAACTTCGTCGCGGCTGAGTACTCGTCTCTTATCCATTACATAAAAGCCCATAGAGCCAGCGCTTCGTCTGGAACATGGCTTCGGCGGTGTCAAGGTCGTATTGGGCAATGTCGAGCCAGTATTCTACAGTCCTTTCTTCCATATTATTTGATTATTCTCGGGTGCAAATTTACAAATTAATTTATTACTGTCCGCTAAACTTT
>JAFTGI010000212.1 GCA_017458195.1 Prevotella sp. | reverse complement strand
CCGGCGCCATCATGGCCGTGCCTGCTCACGACAGCCGCGACTATGCCTTCGCCCGTCATTTCAACCTGCCCATCATCCCCCTCATAGAGGGTGCCGACGTCTCTGAGGAGAGCTTCGACGCCAAGGAGGGCATTGTGATGAACTCGCCAAAGCCCACCCCCAACCCCTCCCCAAGGGAGGGGAGCTTTTTAGACTTGCAATTGATAACTTACACAAATAATATATATGATATTACAACTTCTTTCGCTCATCACTAACCAAACTCCCCTCCCTTGGGGAGGGGCTGGGGGTGGGCTTCTTTTTATCCTCTGGAATCCTGACCTGACGGCCTTCCACATCGGCTCGTGGGGACTCCGCTGGTACTCGCTCTGTTGGCTCATCGGACTGCTGCTGGCCTACCTCATCGTAAGGAAACTGTTCAAGGAGCAGAAAATCGCCGACGAGAAGTTCGAGCCGCTTTTCATCTATTGCTTCCTCGGCATCCTCATCGGCGCGCGCCTGGGCCACTGCATCTTCTATCAGCCCGACTATTTCCTGACTTCATGGAAAGGCTTCCTCGAGTTTCTGCTGCCCATCCGCTTCCTGCCCGACGGCGGCTGGAAGATGACGGGCTACGAGGGACTGGCCTCCCACGGCGGCACGCTCGGCCTCATCCTGGCCCTCCTGCTCTACGTCAGGAAGACGAAGGTGCCCATGTGGACGGTGCTCGACAACATCGCCATCGCCACCGGCACGACAGCCTGCTTCATCCGCCTGGGCAACCTGATGAACTCGGAGATCATCGGCAAGGTGACCGACGTGCCCTGGGCCTTCATCTTCGAACGCGTCGACCAGATGCCGCGCCATCCCGGTCAGCTCTACGAGGCCATCGCCTACGCCGTGTTCTTCGTGCTGGCCTGGGTGCTCTACAGGAAGCGTCCCGATAGGGTAGGGACGGGCTTTTTCTTTGGCCTCTGCCTCTTTTATATCTTCACGTTCCGCTTCTTCATCGAGTACACCAAGGAGATTCAGGAGGCCTTCGAGGCCGGTCTGCCCTTAGACATGGGTCAGCTCCTCTCAATCCCCTTCATCATCGTCGGCGGCTGGTTCATGTGGCGGGGCTGGAAGAAAAAATAATCAAAACAGGTGCCTATGCCCACCAGCTTTCTGACCAATGAGCAGCGTCTTTATCTGGGCATCGATCCCATCAGTGAAGACTGGGACATCGTGGAATTCACCAATCGCATGTTCACTGGCGAGCACGTCTGGCTGGCTTTCGACGGCGACACAATCCGACGGCTGATCCGCCTGACGGAAAACATGTATGAGGAAATACAACTGTGTGAGCTGACTGCCGCTGACCGAACCATCCTGCTGCCCAAAACCGGCCGTGGCAAACCGAAGAAGCTGAACTTCGCCGCCACTCAGAAGATGCAGGGACGAGGCAACTATTTCTATGCCTGGATGGGAGGCATTGACGGTCGACGCTGTTCGGTAGGGATTGCCAACTACACCACTCAGAGGACCTACATCCATGAAGACTTCCACGACACGGGCATCTTAAAAGACGACGTGCAGAGATGGCTGCGAAAGTGGATTGACGAAACCACTGATGAAGACTTGGCTGAAATAAACCGCTTCAAGAACGCGCAGCGCACCCACCAAAATTACCGTGCCGGCGACTTCTTCGCCTTTAGGCTGAGCCGTCGCGAATGGGGATTCGGACGAATACTCATGGACGTCAGAAAACTGCTGAAGGACCCACACTTCAGCACGGCCAAGAACTATGGATTGACTAATTTGATAGGGCATCCCCTCATCGTGCATCTTTATCACAAGATTGACACGACGCCCCATGCCTCGATTGAGGAGCTAAAAACACTGCCGGCTCTGCCTGCCCAGGCCATCTTCGACAACCGCTTCTTTTATGGAGAATACCCCATCATAGGCCATCTGCCCGTCTCTCCCGAAGAGTATGATCCGCTTATTTCCGTGTCAGAAACTATAAGAGGCTTGAATCCCAAAGTTGCCTATCTGCAATACGGGCTCATCTACAAGGAGACCGACGTGGAGGCCTTCGAGGCGTCATTTCCTGATACTTTACACGAACGATACAGGAATGACAGCATCGGCTTCACGCTCAAATTTCCGAACCTGCGGCAATGCATTGCAGAGCGGTCGAACCAGAAATTCTGGGATTCAGGAAATCTGTTTGACCATGATTTGCGCAATCCCCGGAATGCAGACATGAAGCGCCGCCTTTTCAGCTTCTTCGGCCTTGATGCTGATAAAAGCTATGCGGAAAACCTGTTTTTTTATTCTTAAGGGATGCAAGGTTTTCCTTAATGCGGCGTTGTAATAGGAAAACAATTGACTATGACTGTCCGAAAACATATCCGCTTGCTCATGGGCGCTGCCTGCATGTCAGGGCTGCTGTCGTCGTGCATGACGCTGTTCACTTCCGCTGACGAGATGATTCTCGTAAACCGCGACACGACGGAGCCCGTGACCATCGTCACGGCCGACGATACGCTCAGTTGCAGCCGGCAGCTCATGGAGGTCAGCGTAAAGAAACGCCACCTAAACCAGCCCATCCGGTTCGTCTCTGAGGAGAATGTCTATCAGGACCTCATTCCCGGTCGCCGCATTGACAGCTTCGGCTTTTTGGCTGACCTTTACCTATATGGGGTAGGGATGCCCATCGACTTTGCCACGGGAAAAATCTACAAGCCTGCGAGCACCACCTACTACGTGGCCTCGGCGCCGCTCGACTCCTGCACGGCGCTGCCCGTGAAGGACTGCCGCGTGCCGTCGCTCTGGCACCCGCGCGGCCATCGGCTCTATCGTCATGAAGTGCGCCTCGGGGTCGGGCTTGGCAATGCCATGAACGGTCGGGCTTACGACGATCTCTACGACCGCACCTGCCGCGAACTGAATCTTTCTGACGACCCGGATGCCTTCTACTGTGGACTGGGCGCCGTGGTGAATGCGTCGGCCAGCCTCGCTTATTTCTATCATCTCAATGAGCGCTGGGCCCTCGGACTGACCATCGGCACGGGTGGTCGGCCCTACGAGTCGCTGGCACGCCCTGCGGCTGCGCCCCATCAGGGCCAGGAGACGACCTATGCCGGCGACATTTATTCCACGTCTTGGTATTTCATGCCCACCGTCAAACTGCACTGGGCCTTCCTGCCCACCATGCGCTTTTACTCGAAGGTAGGCCTCGGTGCCATGAGCCAGCACAACTGGTTTGCCCCGGCCGCCGACCTCCGCCCCGCTCAGCGCTACGACAAGCGCACATGCCACCTGGCCTATCAGCTGTCGCCCATAGGCATCGAGGTCGGTCAGTCGTGGCTCCGCTTCTTCTGTGAGCTTGGCTACGGCCACGAGGGCGTGCTCACGATGGGCTTCAGCACTTTTTTCTGAGAGATACAAAGGAGATTACATCCGGATTTGCTTCTTTCCGCTTTGCAACAGCAGGCCATGACGGTCGGCTGTTGCTGGTTTACCGTCGAGCGTGAACAGCCGCCCTTCCACAGGATGAACCTTCGAGGGGAAGACACGCCAGACTGACTGCACGTCGCTCATCACCGGCTCGATGTGGAAGTAGTCCACCTTGAACCATCCGCTGTTGTCGGTGGCCTTGGTGCCGTCGTTGCGGCGATTGCTGGTCTTGATGCCGAGCGTCAGGTCCTCACCTTCACTGACGGTGATGTAGACCTCCATGTCGCGCAGCACAATGTTGTCGGTGGTGCCGCCGGCATAACCAGCGTAAGTGTTCACCTCACCCGGCGTCAGCAGGTTGGTGTAGTCGCTCTCGTAGCCATAATATTGCACCACGCCCCCTTCGGAAGCGCCCGAGGTGGTGGCAAAGAGCCGGCAGTTGGTCTTCTTCGAATTCTCCACCCAGAGCATGCAGGTGATGCGATAGGTGCCCGGCTGCAGCTTCGCGGCGGGAATGGTCTGCGAGAGCTCGAAGTCGGCGGGCATGGGCTGCGAGTTGAACCAACAGACGTTTGTGCCGTGAACATTGGCTGCGTCCTGGTTGACGCCATAGGAGTCGAGGCCGTTGGACCCTTTTTTCAGCTCACCCTTCTGGTTCCATCCGCAGGGCACGCCGCGGCCGATGTTGCCCACGGCATTGAGCTCGCAGTCGTGATTGTATTCGAAGTCGTAGTTCTCGATGAGCTGTTCCGTCAGGGCATTATCCTCGACGACGGGCAGCGCGACATAGACATCGCTCACAACGATGCCCGGATCGAGCAGCGAGGCGCGCAGCCTGACCGTCTTGTCCTCCGCGGCATCATACTCCATCGTGGCGTCGTTGAAGCCCTGCAGCACGGTTTTGTTCCATTTGCCCTCCATGGCCACGGTCTTCAGCGATATGGTCTGAGCCGAACTGCCGTCGACGGAGAGCGCCACGCGGAGGTCGTAGGTGGTGTTGACGGGGAAAGTGGGCAGACAGCGCACCGAGATGGTGTTCTTGCCCGCCTTAACGGGCACGTCATACTCCAGATAGGGAGCCTGCGAAAGACCGTATTTCGTCATGTCCAAGGGCCAGACGGTGATGGCCTTGTCGCTGACGCCCAGACCGTCGAGGGTGGTGAAGCTGCCGCGGGAGGCCACGTAGGCCGTGGCGGGCACGACGGTCACCTGAGGCTCTGCCTTCGCCGTCGACTTGAAGCTGCTGACGCTCGAGGCCGTAGCCACCTCGGGCAGGTTAAACTGCGCCAGTCCGCGCGGTTGATAGTTCATCATGCCGTTCCATTTTCCTCCTGCCACGTAGCGGTTGTAATAATTCGTCAGAGAACCGATCTGGCGGAAGGCCTGTCGCGCCTCATTGGCATAAGCCAGGGCCTGCTCACCTTCGCCCTGCTTGGCCAGCACGAGGCTCTGTGCGGCCCGGAAGGTCTTGATGTTCATGTAGGCCGCACCCTTCACGGGATATTCAATCAACTGGTAGAAGGCGTCGGTCAGCTCGGCAGGCACGCTGGCCTTCACCTCGTCCACATGGTTCATCAGGGCCTGATAGTCGGCGATGCGCTGGTTCTGCTCGGCAGTCGTGTAAGCAATGTCGAACACGTGCTCAGGCTTACCGCCGGCGGCCAGCCGATAGTATTCGCGCTTGATGTCGGCCAGGGGCTCTGCCAGCGATTGGCCGAAGGTCTTCGCCATCCATTGCCGACTATATTCACAAGCCTGCGACGGCTGCCAGGCGTCGACGTCCCAGGCCAGGTCCATGCAGAACTCCAGTTCCATCTCAGCGGGCTTGATGTCGCCAACGTTGATCACCCACAACGTCTGCACGCCCTGGTCATAGGCACGCGAGAGCTCATAGCTGATGAGCGACGGCGAATGTGAACAGAGCCACAGATAATCATGAGGCGTGCCCCAATAGCTGAGGTGATAATAGACGCCGTTGCCACCGCTGCGGGCCTGCTCAGCGGCGACGGGCAACTGGCGGATATAGCCGTGGTTGTCGTCGACCCAGCAGAGTGTCACGTCCTCGGGCACCTTCAGCCCAGCGTTGTAGGCATCCAGCACCTCCTTGTAGGGGATGAACAGCTGCGGCACCTTCGACTCGTCGTCGAAGTATTTCTTCAGCAGCGAGCGCTGGAAGGCGATAATCTCAGTCAGGCCGTTCACCTTGTCTTGCGTCGAGGGATAGCCTGAGATGGCCCAGTCGTGGACGCCACGCATGCCCATGGTGTACATGCCGTCATAACCGACGCTTTCCTTGACGCGCTCCTCCCAGTACTGCTGAATCTTCGCCTTGTTCGTCACGTAGTTCCAGTCGTCGTTGGTGCCGTTCCAGGGGGCATGGCGCCACTCCCACTCGTTGTCGCGCAGCATCTGCTCGCAGTGGCTCGACCCGAGCATGATGTCGTATATCCTGGCTACGGGCAGGTTCGCCTTATTGGCCCAGAAAGCCTCCGAGCAGAGGTGCATGGCGGGCCACAGCGTGTTGGCCCTCAGGCGCAGCAGGAGCTCCATCACGCGGGCATAGGTGTTCGGTCCGATGTTGTTGTATTGTTTGTCTAAGCCCTTGGCGGCCCAGGGTTGCAGGGCGAAGTCCTCGTCGTTGATGAAAATGCCGCGATAGCGCACCGACGGTTCCCGCGAGATGGTCTTCTGGCCGACGATGCAGAGCTCAGAGGCCTTGGCGGGTGCCACGTCGGCCCACCAGATCCAAGGCGACACACCCATCTGGCGCGACAACTCAAAGAGTCCGTAGGCCGTACCGCGGGGTGTCGAACCATATACCACCAGGGCCCGGCTGACGCCCGCCATGGGCTGATTCACCATTTGCAGGCCGTAGACTTCCCACTTGCCAGCCACGGCGTCGGCATCGATCTTGCCTGCGGCTGCCAGCTGGTCGACGAGCGCCGACTGACCCAGCGTTCCCGCGATGATGGGCTCGTCGCCCGTGGTCAACGCCGTCTTCACTGTCAGCGCCTGACCAGTCACGGCCTCGACGTCGTCTGACAGGCATTGCGCCACGGTTTTCACGACTTCGGCGTCGCCGTCCGACACCACGATCGGGGCCGACTGGCCATTGCCAACAAGAACGAAACCGCCTTCCACTGCCGTCCTGCTCACACAGATTTCCTCCTGAGCCACTGCCGAAAGCGACAACAGCCACAACAATACTGAAATAGTTAAGTTTTTGTGCATAATAGTTATAATTGTTACTTACCGCTGACGATGCGCTTGATGTCCCAGAGCTTGTTGAGGGCCTCCATGGGGGTGAGGTTGTTGATGTCGAGGGTGAGGATCTCGTCGCGCACCTGGATGAGGACGGGGTCGTCGAGCTGGAAGAATGAGAGCTGCATGCCCTCGCGGCTGTCGGCAATCTCGGCCATGGGTTTGCCGGCCTTGCCCACCTGGGCATTCTCTGACTCGAGCTGCTTGAGGATGGTGTTGGCGCGCTTCACGATGGAGCGGGGCATGCCGGCGATCTCGGCCACGTGGATACCGAACGAGTGCTCGCTGCCGCCGCGCTCCAGCTTGCGCAGGAAGATGACCTTGCCGTCCACCTCGCGGACAGAGACGTTGTAGTTCTTGATGCGGCTGAAGTTTTTCTCCATCTCGTTCAGCTCATGATAGTGCGTGGCAAAGAGGGTGCGGGCGCGGGCCTTTGGCTGCTCGTGCAGGTATTCGACAATGGCCCAGGCAATGGAGATGCCGTCGTAGGTCGATGTGCCGCGGCCGAGCTCATCGAAAAGGACGAGCGAGCGCGGGGTGACGTTGTTCAGGATGTTCGAGGCCTCGGTCATCTCGACCATGAAGGTCGACTCGCCTAAAGAAATATTGTCCGAGGCACCCACGCGGGTGAAGATTTTGTCCACCAGACCGATTTTCGCGGCCTCTGCGGGCACGAAGCAGCCCACCTGGGCCAGCAACACGATGAGGGCGGTCTGGCGCAGCAGCGCGGACTTACCGGCCATGTTGGGTCCGGTGATGATGATAATCTGCTGGCGCTCCTGGTCAAGCAGGATGTCGTTGGGCACGTAGGGGTCGTCGACGGGCAGTTCGGTCTCGATGACGGGGTGGCGGCCCTGGCGGATGTCTATCACGTCGCTGTCCTCGATGACTGGGCGGATGTAGCGGTGCTCCTCGGCCGTCTTGGCAAAGCCCAGGAGACAGTCGAGGCGGGCCAGCAGCGCGGCGTTCGTCTGTATCTGCGGGATGAACGCCTGGATGGCCGTGACCAGCTCACTGAACAGGCGGGCCTCGAGCGACAGGATCTTGTCCTCGGCACCGAGAATCTTTTCCTCGTATTCCTTCAGTTCCTGAGTGATGTAGCGTTCAGCCTGGGCCAGCGTCTGCTTGCGCACCCATTCGGGCGGCACCTTGTCCTTATACGTATTGCGCACCTCGAGGTAATAGCCGAAGACGTTGTTATAGCCAATCTTGAGCGACTGGATGCCCGTCAGCTCGGCCTCGCGGTTCTGTATCTGGATGAGATAGTCCTTGCCCGAATAGGCGATGTGGCGCAGCTCGTCGAGCTCAGCGTTGACGCCGTTGGCCATGACGCCGCCCTTCTGGACGAGCTGTGGCGGGTCGTTGACAATCTCGCGGGCGATGCGGTCGCGAATGTCCGAGCAGAGGGAGAGGCGCGACAGAAGGGAATCAACAACGGCAGACCCACCCCCGGCCCCTCCCTGCGAGGGAGGGGAGTAAGCACTTTTTATCACTGCTGTGGCCTCGAGGGCCACGCGCAGCTGTACCACCTCGCGGGGCGAGACGCGGCCGACGGCCACCTTCGAGATGATGCGCTCCAGGTCGCCGACGCGCTGCAGCTGTTCGTCGATAATCTGGCGGAACTCTGGCTCTCGGAAGAAAAAGTCGACCACGTCGAGGCGCTCCTCAATGGCCTTCTGCTCCTTCAGGGGGAAGACGAGCCAGCGACGCAACAGGCGGCCGCCCATGGGCGAGACGGTGCGGTCGACGACGTCGAGCAGCGAGCGGCCGTCGTCCTGCATGGGCTGGACGAGCTCAAGCGAGCGGATGGTGAACTTGTCTAAGCGGACAAATTTCTCCTCCTCGATGCGCGAGATGCCGGTGATATGGGCAATCTGCGTGTGCTGCGTCAGCTCCAGATACTGCAGGATGGCCCCGGCAGCGACGAGCCCCGCATGCAGATGGTCGACGCCGAAGCCCTTCATCGACTTCACCTGGAAGTGCTTCAGCAGCTTCTGGTTGGCCGTCTGCTCAGTGAACACCCAGTCGTCCATCTGGAACGTCACCCACCGCGTACCGAAGTAGCGCTCGAAGTCCTGTCGGCGGTCGCGGTCGTAGAGCACCTCCTTGGGCTGGAAATTGCCCATCAGCTTGTCCACGTAGTCGTAGGTGCCCTCGCCGACGAGATATTCGCCGGTGGATATGTCAAGGAACGACACGCCACAGGCACCGCGCCCGAAGTGGACGGCGCAGAGGAAGTTGTTCTCCTTATAGTTCAGCACATTGTCCGACAGGGCCACACCGGGCGTGACGAGCTCGGTGATGCCGCGCTTGACCAGCTTCTTCGTCAGCTTCGGGTCCTCCAGCTGGTCGCAGATGGCCACGCGCTTGCCGGCGCGGATGAGCTTGGGCAGGTAGGTGTCGAGTGCATGGTGCGGAAAGCCGGCCATCTCATCGCCCTTGACGCCCGCGCCATTGTTGCGCTTGGTCAGCGTGATGCCCAGTATGCGAGCGGCCTCGACGGCGTCGTCGCAGTAGGTCTCGTAGAAGTCGCCGCACCGGAAGAGCATCAATGCGTCAGGGTGCTTCGCCTTGAGGTCGAAGAACTGCTTCATCATCGGGGTCAGCTCCTTGCTGTCTTTCTTTGCCATAGTTTTCTTAAAGCTGTTTGTTAAGATTATCCAATATCTTCATCATTTCGGCCGGTGTGACCACAATTGGTTTGCGCGGAAAATGCTTCAAATTGCCAGTCACGAGAAAAGCATCGTCCTTCGACAGGGCCACCTCATAGAACACCACATCCTTAGGGTCAGGTATTTCGTCATCACTCGGCACCGGCTCAACATTCAATCCATCAAATTCGATTATTCCAACAATACTCTGAACCACTTGTTGTGGCAGCTTGAACTTTGGACGTGCAAGAACTTCCCGATATTCTTTTATAATATCTTCATGAACAAGTGGGCGAATGTCTCCGCTCTGAATAGAGCGTAGGACTCTCACGGTGGCACTATCACGATGCCGTGAGAGCATTGCCGACACCAATACATTAGTGTCTATAACAGCATAAAACTTCATTTTCCCTCCCTGTAAAGTCTGATTTCCTCGTTGATTTCGTCCAGTGACAAATCTGGCAATTGGTTTTTCTCTGCCATCTTTCGCAGCTCATTAAAGGCTGTCCACCCGTCCATTTCGGGTTCCCGCCTTGAAGCCTTGATCTCGAAGGGAATCTTGCGGTAGGTGACCACGGCGTTGGCGAAAATGTTCATGGCCGTGTTGGCGCTCATGCCAAACTGCTGACAGAGTGAATCGAAAGCGAGCTTTAACTGCGAGTCCATGCGGACCGTCATAGATACTTGTGCCATAACAATAAACTTTTTCGGTTTGATGGTGCAAAGATAGTCATTTTATTTCATTCTGCCATCAATTTACGTCATTATTTAATAAAAAAGATGTTCCGGCACGTCATATTGCCGGAACATCCTACTATTATTTAATCCTAAAAGTTACTTTACTTCACGATGACCTTGCGGCCGTCGATGATGTAGAGGCCGCGCTGGGGCTGAGCCACACGCTGACCCTGGAGGTTGTAGACCTGAACACTGCTGGCAGAGCGCTGGACATCGTTGATGACCGACGTGCCACCGTTGACGGAGATGAGCTTGGCATCCTTCAGCTCAGGCGTCATGTCGCCGGCGCTGCTGACGTAGCGCTGCAGCTTGCCCTCGAAGACGACCTCATCGCCTTCCTTGAGCAGCGAGATGGTCTCCTCGGTGAAGCTCTCGCCGTCGAAGCTCTTGCCACGGAAGACGGTCAGCGTGGGCGAACCGCCCTTCTCATCGGCAATCTCAAGGTTGACGTTGCCATAGAGGGCGCCCGAGGCGTTGCGCTGGAAGTCGGGTGTGCCGACGATGAAGCCCTTCACCTGATAGCTCTCAGTGGTGGTCTGACCGTCGCTCAGGCCGGCAATGATCTCCAGGGCCTTGGCCACGGTGATCTGCTCATCGACAGGCTCCGGGGGTGTCACGGTGCCCTTCTCAATGTTGATGACGGTGACGTCGACCAGCTCGACGGTCTCTCCATACAATTTCTTCGGGCCTTCGACAGTCACGATGTCGCCCACCTCAATGCCGAGGCTGGTGAAGTTCTTCGTCTTGCCCTCAGCGTCGAGCGTACCATAGATTAAAATCTGGCCAGTCTCGTCCTGCAGATTCCAGTTGCCATAGGTGGTGTTCTTAATCTCCGTGCAGGTGCCCTTAACGCGATAGACGGTGCCGTCCGTACCGGCGATGACATCAGCACAGGTGCTCAGACCTTCCACGGGCTTGGGATCGTCGGGCGTCACGGTGCCAGGCTCGCCGCCCAGTGTGAGCACGATTTTGTTGATCTGCGTGTTCTTAGCCACGGCAAACTCAATCTCCTTAGCCTCGCCGACCCATGTCTTGCCGTCCAGCGTGCCGGTCGTGGTCGAGAGGTTGAAGTTGGTGCTATGACCGGTGAACTCAATCTTCGTGATGTTCTCCGTAGCGGAAGTCACAGTGAACGAACCGCTGTACATGCGCAGACGGGGAGCAGCATACCAAAGGCGGCTGGGCGTCTTGGCATCCTCAGCAGGCGCGACAGTCACGGTGACGCCGCTGACAGCCGTTGAGGTGGTCGTGCCAGTGAAATCGCCGCTGTTGTCGTCGTTCGATGATGTTCCCGTAATGGTGGGGAACAGTGCCTGGTAGTCATTGTCGAAGTCGATGGTCACCTCAGTCTGTGCCATCGTTGTGCCGCAAAGCATGAGCAGCATGCTGAGCAGCGAAAAGCGTAGAGTTTTTTTCATAAGCGTTATTAATTGGTTTATTGTTAATAATATTGTTTCAGACTGCAAAATTACGCATTTATTTCGGTATGACAAAGAAAAAAGAGCGTATTTTTCACCTTTCTTTTTATATGATGTTACAGCGAGTCTTAATTTAGTACATGGCCGATGTACGAATTGTACATGCCGGATGTACAAAACGTACAACGCCGATGTACTAAATTCAGGAGGGCTGTTGAAAACCCTGTGGATAACGTGTGGAAAACATCTCAGTTTTCAATCTCACCTCGGGCAGTGTGTGCAGCGAAGTGGATATATTCTTGAGCTTTTATGATTTTTTCAACCGTTTTTTGCTGAAAAATAATATAAACTTTGTAATTTTGCACCAGAATGGAAATTGTGGATAAAATGCTTAGCGCTCTCATTCTCAACCCGTAAGAATTCACAGGGGCTGTTAATAAGTCTTCTACCACGGGTGAATAACGAAATGAGCAAGAAAACAGGCAGAAAGTTATCAACTTATCAACGCCACATCATACTATTTCATTCTTTTATTTTTAAAAAAGAAAAAAAAGAGAAATAAAAATAATGCAATGTTGAAAAAAGAATGGATTGAACAGGGCTATATCGACGAGCCCGTCGACTTGAAGGCCGAAATTCGTCGATTTTGTGAGGAGAAGCAGGCTGTGGTGCTGGCCCACTACTACACGACCGGCGACATTCAGGAGGTGGCCGACTTCATCGGCGACTCGCTGGCCTTGGCGCGCAAGGCGGCCCAGACCGATGCCCGGATTATCGTCATGGCCGGCGTCCATTTCATGGCCGAGACGTGCAAGCTGCTGTCGCCCGACAAGCTGGTGCTCTGTCCTGACCTGAATGCGGGTTGCTCGCTGGCTGACTCATGTCGGGCTGACGACCTGAGAAAGTTCAAGGACGAGCATCCCGGATATAAGGTGGTCAGCTATGTCAACACGACGGCTGCCGTGAAGGCCCTGACCGACGTGGTCGTCACCAGCGGCAACGCCAAGCAGATTATCGCCACGTTCCCGAAGGACGAGAAGATCATCTTCGGGCCCGACTATAACCTCGGTTCCTATATCAACGCCGTGACGGGCCGCCAGATGCTGCTCTGGCAGGGCGGTTGCCATGTGCACGAGCGCTTCTCGGTGGAGGCCATCCTCGAGCTGAAGCGTGAGCATCCTGAGGCTCTGGTGCTGGCTCATCCCGAGTGTAAGGGGCCCGTGCTGCGTGTGGCCGACGTGGTGGGCTCGACGGCCGTGCTGCTGAAGTATGCCGTTGAGCATCCCGGCGAGTCGTTCATCGTGGCCACTGAGGCTGGCATCCTGCACGAGATGGAGCGTCAATGCCCCACGACGCAGTTCTATCCCGTGCCGCCTGAGGTGAGCGAGGGCACCATCGGTTGCCACTGCAACGAATGTCAGTATATGAAGATGAACACGCTGCTGAAGATCTATAACTGCTTGAAGTATGAGTGGCCGACGGTCGAGGTCGATCCGGCCATCGCCGCCGAGGCCGTGAAGCCCATCGAGCGGATGCTGGAACTGTCGTGAAAAAGTAAAAAGGTAAAAAAGTAAAAGAATAAAAAAGTAAAAAATTGAGAAGGGAGCGGCTGGCTGAAATCATGCGTTTCGGGGTGGTAGGCGTCGTGGCCACGGCCATTCACTATGGCGTCTACTACGTGCTGCTTGCTGTGCTCAGTCCGACGCTTTCCTATACGATCGGCTATGCCGTCAGCTTCTGTTGCAACTATGTGCTGTCGTCGCGCTTCACGTTCCGCGTCGGCCTGTCGGTTGGCCGTGCTGCCAGCTTCGGCGTCAGCCATGTGCTGAACTATCTCATTGGTGTGGGCCTGCTGAATGCGTTCATCGCCTTGGGCGTTTCGTCAGAGATAGCCCCCCTGCCCGTGTTTGTCCTGGTGGTCCCCATCAACTACCTGCTGGTCAGGTTTGCATTGACACATAAGCTTTTGAAATGAATAATAGAATATTTATAACCGTTTTCTCTGCATTGCTGCTGAACATAAAAGTTCTTGCACAGCAGCCGTTGTTGCGTGACTATAGTATTGATATTGAAAACGATGTTGTCAGTCGTTTCATACGGGAAGTGACGTATCAGTCGGGCGACAGCTCTTGCGTGGCTGACTATTATAAGGATGTAGGAGGTTTTTTCTATCATCCTCAGTCGCTTGTCATTGACCTGCCCGAAAGCGAGACCGACACGCTTGTTGTGGTCTGCCATTTAGATACGGCTGTGGCTGGTCGACTAACGTTTCGCGTTCCGACTGCCAGAGGAAAGGCATCACTGCATAATTTTATTCCCGGTCTCACGTATAACTATGAAGTGATGGATGGCGAGCAGATGTTGCAGTTTGGAAATATCGTAACAACAGGTCAGGTGAGGATGCTCAATATTGATGGGCAAGCTCGCAGTATTCGCGACTTGGGCGGATGGACTACTGAAGATGGTCGTCAGCGTATCAAGTATGGTCGACTCATACGCGGCTCTGAACTGAACTGGGAATATCCCGCCACCGATGAAGGGCTCCGGCAGTTGCTGGAAATCGGTGTGGGGGCTGAAATAGACATGCGCGCCCACCGCGACGCGGAAGCCCATAGCAATGGCCAGCCTGAACTGGAAGGCGTCTCGGTGTTTGGATTCACCGACGCAGCTTCGACCCCTGACGACCAAGTGCCGACTTATCTCTATACGAATGACAGTGGCATGCTGCCTTCAAACATGAGCTCTTATACGTGGCTCAACCGATGGCGTCAGGAGTTTCAGTTCATCATCGCTAACCTGCGGCAAGAACGCAACATCTATATTCATTGCATTTATGGACAAGACCGCACGGGCTACCTCTCGCTGCTGCTTGAAGGTCTGCTCGGCGTCGGCTATAGCGACTTGATTAAGGAATATGAACTCACGCCCTTAGGCACTCGTTCTGTTTCGAAAAAGGCCGAAATTGACCGTGTCATAGCCTTCATCAACCGGCTGAGCGGTGCTACACTCCGCGATAAGTTTGAGACTTACTTCCGCAACTATATTCTCATCAATCAGTCAGACATCGACTATTTCCGATCCGTAATGCTTGAGGATGTTGAGATTAAGGTTGTGACTGAGGTTGACCAGCTGAATGTAAGTTCAAACAACCGCAACAACCGTGTTTACGACCTTATGGGACGGCCTGCTGCCCATCGACAGGCGGGTGGTTTTTATGTTTTGAAGAATAAAAAAATAAAAGAATAACAGAGAGGTGAGGAAACCAATTCTGACGTTCATATTGGCTATGGTTGCCGGGTGGGCTATGGCAGCCGGCTATTCCGGTACGCTGCCGGTCATGTTTATTACGACCGACGGCGGACAGGCCATTACGTCAAAAACTGACTATATCAACGCCACTTTCTATATCGATGCGCTCGGTCTGGACAATTGTGAACCGGTGGGCTCAAAGGCTGAGCCAGTCAGCATGAGAATCCGCGGACGAGGAAACGTCACCTGGACCGGACTCGACAAGAAGTCGTATAAGCTGAAGCTCGACGAGGGGCTGCCACTGCTCGGTATGGGCCAAAACAAGCATTTCGCGCTGATTGCCCATGCCGACTCAAAGCAGGCTTTTCTGAAAGAAGCCCTTGGTTTCGAGCTGGCAAAAATGCTGGACATGGAGTTCACGCCTCAGCATCAGCCTGTTGAGGTGGTGCTCAACGGCGACTACATTGGTCTCTATTCTCTCACGGAGACCATCCGATTGGGCAAGCGCAGGGTGAACATCGCCCAGCAAGTGAATGGCGAGAGCGACCCCTATCGGCTGACGGGCGGCTGGCTTGTCGAGATTGACAATTACGACAGCGATAGCCAACTGCGATTCCCCACCGATGACCTTCCGTTGGAAAACTTCCGAATCACTTATCATGACCCAGACTCACTCTCAGTCGAACAGACAGAATTTCTGAGCAGTCAGATGCAGCAGCTCCTCTCAACGGTCTATGCACCCCAGAAGAACACTGCCGACCTGGACCGCCTTGTCGACATTGAGTCGCTGGCACGCTTCTATCTCGTCAATGAGCTGGTCGATAACGTTGAATCCTTTCTTGGCAGTTGCTTCATGTATCGTGACCGCGGCTACGACGAAAAGTGGAAGTTCGGACCCGTATGGGATTTTGGCAATGCCCTGACCGAGTGGCACGGCAAGAATAATTTTATCTACCAGACAAGTATCTGGCCAAAGAGCATCATCGAGGAAATGATGAATTTTCACAACCTGAAGAAACGCGTGCTGGAGTTGTGGTTCTATTATTACGATTATTTGGCTGCCGACTGGTATGCCTATATCCTTGACTACGCCGACCGCATCGCTGAGGCTACGAAGGCCGACCACGAGCGATGGCCCATGTATGCACCGGAGGACATCGGTCCGGCCGTCAGCTGGTGCTTAGAGAAGCTTGACAAGAAAAAAGATTTTCTGGAGGAGTGGTGGGGTGCGCCCGACAAGCAGAAGGTGGCCGATATTACCGTCAGGTCTGAAGCCACGTCGAATTGGCACGATCTGTGGGGGCGTCCTGTCGTCGGAGCGCGTGAAAAAGGCATCTACATAAAAGATAAACGAAAAGTAATTGTCAGATGATTTCAGTTGTCATTCCAGTTTATAATTCAGCCGACACGATAGCCAGTTGCATTGAGAGCGTACTGAGGCAATCGGTGACTGAGCTTGAGTTGATTATCGTCGATGATGGTTCTACTGACCAGAGCGGCAGCATCTGCGATGACTATGCACAGCGGGATCGCCGGATCTGTGTGGTCCATCAGCCTAACAAGGGCAGGACGGAGGCGCGTGCCGAGGGCGTCCGTCGGGCTCAGGGCGAATGGCTGAGCTTCGTCGACAGTGACGACATGCTGCCCGCCGATTCCCTTGCACTGCTCTCTGCCAAGGCCGGCGATGATGTCGACATCGTGCTGGGCAATGGCTATTCGCTGCCGGATGAGTCGCGCGAGCAGATTCCCATGGCCGACTTCCGCCACATGGCCATCCGTGCCGACGGCACCATCGGGGTGCCCTGGGGCAGCCTCTACCGCCGCCGCCTGCTCACCCCATGGCTGTTCGACATGCCCCGCCATATCGTCAACGGCGAGGACTACCTGTTCTGGCTGCGCCTGGTGTTCAGCACTGAGCGTCCAGTGGCCGTGGTCTATGAGTCGGTCTATGACAAAGGTGCTGAGCACACGTCGAGCACTTTCAAGTGGACGGCCGAATACTGCTATGAACTGAACGAACTGCGCAAGGCCTCCATCCCTCAGGCTGAGCATGATAATTATCTGCCTGATATGCTTGATGACCGCATTGCCAATATGTTCAGTGTGGGCGTGTGGCAGCGACGATCAGAGTGGTGTCATAGCCAATACCTTGCTGACATCCTTGCCGACCTGCGCCGGCTGAACCGTAGCCTTCCCTTGAGGCAGCGACTGTTCCTCGCCCTGCCCAGCCTACGTCTGCGTCGGCTGTATTCAATGATAAGCCAGAAGCTGAGATGACCGAAAAACCACTGATGCCAAAGGGCTGGAAGCTACTGCCCCGCGAGCGCACCGACTGTCTGAAGGGGCTGTGCATGCTGGCCATCGTGACCGGTCACGTGTCGAGCAGCGTGACCGGCGACGGTCTGGTGGTCTGGCAACCCTGGCTGGATGCTGTAGCTTTCGACAGTTGGGGCAGTCTCTGTTCGGGCATGTTTCTTTTTCTTTCGGGCTATGGCATGTTTCTCTCACTGAAGCGCAATGCGCCGGCCGGCACGGGCTACTTATGGCAGAGAATAAAAAAGCTGTTTGAGCCCTTTCTCATGATGTGGGTCTTCTACATGCTGATGCTCCTGCTGTTTGACCGCCAGCTCATCACGCCCCACCTGCTGGTAGACTTCTTTACCATGTCGTTTCCGCTGGGCATCGATGCCTGGTTCTTCAAAGTCATCACTGCGCTCTACGTCGTCGTCTGGCTACTGTTTCGATGGCCTTTGTCCGACGGCTGGCGCGTGGCTGTCATGTTTATTGTTACGACGGCCTATTTTCTGCTGTTTCGCCATTTAGGTTTCGGGCCGTGGTGGATCAATTCCGTGCTCTGTTTCCCCTTGGGCATGCTCTATGCCTGGCAGCGGCAGCAGTTCTCGCGCAGTGCCGTCTTCCCACTCATGGCTATCCCCGTGCTGGTGGCCGGCACGTTGCTCACCACCATTTCGTTCTTCCCCACGCTGCTCTTTTCTGTTGTGACGACCTGTCTGCTTGGTTTTGTCGACCTGTCGCGCGTGCCAGGGCTGAAGTTTGTCGGGCTGACCAGTTTCTTCTTCTATTTTCTTGAGGAGCCAGTCTATGATTACCTGAGCCGACCGTTGTCAGACCATTTTCTGCTCTACGACGTTGCCACCCTGCTCATCATCGCCCTGCTCACGAAAGGATACAAGTTTATCAGTAATTCATGGAGTAAAAAGACGCAATGAAAGTTTCTGCTTACAAATGGTTTCTGATGGCTGCGGCTGCTGCCATGCTTATATTCAACATGACAGAGGTGTTCACGATGCAAGATGATTTGCTCTATCGTTTTATGTGGAACACCGACGAGGAGGCTCCCCTCCGGCGAGTGACCACGTGGCAAGAACTGTGGCAGTCGCAAATAGCTCACTTTCAGCTCATCAACGGCCGTTTTTTCGTTCACCTGCTGGCCCAGTCGGTGTTGGCCTTCGTCCCTGACGTGCTGTTCAAGGTGGTAAACAGTTTCATGTTTGTCCTGTTCCTGCATGTTCATGTGAGGCTCTTGACAGCCGACAGGTCAAAATATCTATCAACGGCAGTCATCATGTGCTTCCTGCTGTTCTTTGTAATAGTTGGGTTCAAGAGCAGTCTTATCTGGAACATGGGGGCTTTCAACTATCTCTGGGTGCTCACGCTGAACGGCCTGTTTCTGCTCTACCTGAGAAGAATCAGCGACAAGCCGGCTGCACCCGTCCACTGGCTTGCAGCTCCCCTTTCGCTGCTGGCGGGCTGGAGTCACGAAGCGTTGTCGTTGCCATTGTCGTTTTCCATGTGTGTGTTCATCATTCTGAATCGTCGTCATATTCTCCGCCGCGCATTGTTGCCCTATCTGCTGTTCTATATAGTCGGTTCGTTGATGTGTGTTGCAGCACCAGGTCTCATGCACCGTGCCATGGACGAACTGACGTTGTTCAACAGAATCTTTTCAGGAGCCATCAACTTTATTGTCAACCTGCGCATCTTCTGGTTACTCTTGTTGGTGTCGGTCATCGTGTGGCGACGCGACAAAGACTTGATGAAAACCGAACTGAGCCACCGTAAGTATGGCTACCTTGCACTGATTCCTGCTTTGGCCATCATTTTTCTCTGCGGTACGCATCTGGAGCGGGTGGCTTTCATGGCTGATTTCATAGCCATGATGCTGTTGCTGAGCCTCTTGCTGAGAACTTCAGTGTTCGGCCGCTGGCGCCATGCTCTGACCGTGGCCGGTTGTTGGCTGATGTTGCTCGCTTTTATTCCTGTCGTGGCTTTGCGAATCGAAAATTATTCTATTTCGAGCCATCTGATCGGACAATTGGAGGATCCCGGAAAGACGGTCATCGTAGCGAGGACACCCGCGTACAGGGACAACTGGTTGGTCAGTGCCATGCGCGACAGATTCACGATACCCACCTGCCGTTTTGATTTTTTTAGCCTTTATAACAACATTAACCTGCGTTATTGCAAGGCCTACTTTCACAAGGAGAAACTCGTGTTCATGCCAGAGCCGGTGATGAGGCGTATAGAGTCGGACACCACGGCCTATGAGCGATGCACGCTTGTTGACAATGCAAATCTTTGTATTGTGAGGCTCCATCACAATCGTCCAGTCAAGAAAATGAAGTTCGTTCTTGATTCTGAGAATACCTCAGAATTAGGCTTCCCTGAGCGGCTGCTGGCCTATCAGGGTGATGTTTATGAGCCGGAAGACTTCCGTTTCTGGACAGTCACCATTGATCAGCGTCGTTTTCTGGTGTTCTCCTGTCCCACGAAGAACATTTTCCGGCGGATTAATCATGTGGTTTGGAGTGAAGGGGAGTGAAGGGACGTCAGTCTTGCTGGTACTTTCTGTTGCCGAAAAATGTTGACAAATTGAGAATAATAGAGAAAAACCACATGAGCGAAGGTGCTGGACGGAATTTCGTACATCGGCGGTGTACGAATCGTACATCGGCCATGTACGAACCGTACACCGCCGATGTACGAAATTAAGACTTCTTAACGAATAAATTTCAAGTATTTAAAAAAATCTTTACAAGTGTTATTATTATGGAGTGAAAGGAGTGAAGGGGATTGAGCCGACTTTCACTCCAAAATAACTATTTAACGATGATGAGGGTCGAGCTGCCAGGACCGTCGGCCTGACTGAACTGGAAGACATAGGTGGCAGGGGCCAGGGGCGGCATCTGAAGCTGACAGACTCTCTGCCCGGCGGGCAGGACGGTCGTGAAGATGTGCTTGCCGCCGAGGTCGTAAACGGTCAGGGTGGAAGCCGCGTGGCTGGCATCGTCGAAGTTAATGGTCAGGCGACCGTCGGCGTAGCTGACGTGGGCTCTCGACTGCGTGACGGAGACACCCTCGATTTTGTCGGCCCCGAGCAGGTAGAGCAGACCATGGTAGACGTCGATCTGGCCGTAGCCATAGTAGTTGTTGGGATAGGTGAGCGACGGGTCGTAGTGGCTGCAGGTGTGTTCAAAGACATTGAGCACCTCCTCTGTCGTCAGGTCGGGCTTGGCCTGTAGCCAGAGGGCAATAGCCCCTGCCACGGCTGGCGAAGACATCGACGTGCCTGACTGTGCATTCCACGAATAGGTGCGCCCGTTGAAGTCGAATAGGTTCACGTTCCAGTCAAGATTGCCGGAATTCGGATTGTTTTCCATGTAGTAGCTGCTGAACGACGAAATGATGTGCATGCCAGGTGCTACGACGTCGGGTTTGATGCGCCCGTCGAACGTGGGGCCTACTGATGAGTATTTGCTCCTCTCACCCCATGGCCCCGACTCAGTGAGCTGCATATGCTTGCCCTGATAGTTCTCAACGGTAGGGCGATAGAAGGTCTGGCCCACGCAGATGATGCCTGGCGACGAGGCCGGCGACAGGATGCTGTGCGACTTTTCGCCCGCCGTGAGCAGCGGGTTCAGCGTGAGGTTGTCGACCATGAATCCTTCGGCTGTGTAGGCTTCCACGTCGGCCTCGCGGCCCAGAATTTCCACCGAGACGGGCAGCGACGAGCCGAAGGTGGTCTTCCCCTGGAAGGTGACGTCGAAGCAGGTTTCCCGGTTGTCATAGCACGACGGGTAGGCCTCTGTGATGACATTGATTTCGCGGCTGGGATTCTGGCTGAACAGCTTCGCCTCGAGCACCGAGTCCTCTGCGGTCAGGATCTCACTGGCGGCTATGATCAGCGTGTCGTTGCCTTGTTCACCGCCATAGACGACAAGCTGCAGGCGGAAGTCGTCGTCGGACTTGAACGTGAACAGGGCATTCCTGGTCCAGGAGCGCAGAAAGGTGCCTGCTGACAGTTGGCCCCGCTCCTTGTGCATGTAGTTCTTGTCGTTGCCATAGTTGCCCGCCGCCGAGACGATGATGCGGCCGGGGCCGGTAAGGCTGTCGAGCATCTCGTAGTAGAGCTGGTCGTAGCCCCAGAAGTCCTGTCGGCTGCCCTCGCTGAAGTTGATGACGCAGGGCTTGCCCTGGCTTGCGGCGTAGTCGAAGATATACTTGAAGCCCAGGGCGTCGGTGGCGAAGGTGTATTTATCGTAGTCGGCCGAGTCGATGAGGGCGATATCGTCGCTGACGGCATTGGCCACGATGCAGATGTCGCTCTCGGGCGCCATGCCGACGTAGGGGGAGTTGTAGCCGCTGCCGGCGGCAATGCCCAGCGTGTGGGTGCCGTGGTATTGGGTCAGTCCGTCGCGGGCATGGGCGATGCTGAGCAGTTCTTCTTTCCCGGCATAGTCGCGGCCGACGTAGAGGGGACTGCCGACGGTGTCCTGCGAGAGCATGTCCCAGAAGCGGCTGATGCGGTATTGGGTGGTGTCGCGGCTGTAGAAGTTGGGGTTGGTCAGGTCGAAGCCGATGTCCATGACGCCCACGACCACGCCCTGGCCGGTGTAAGCTTGGGGCAGGTTTTCGCCGGCATAGACAGGCAAGGCATTCAGAAACCACGCCAGCGAGTCGGTCGCCGGGTGGTTGCCGCGGTTGGCCTCCATCCGCAGGATGCGGCGGTCGAGCGACAGATTGGCCAGCCGGTTCTTCGGAATGTCGGTGATGCAGATGTTGCCCACCTGCGCCAGCACCCGGCAGCCGTTCTGCGAGAGTGCCTCCAGTCCGCCGTCGGCAATCTTGACAAAGCTACAGACGGCCGCCGCCCGTCGCTGTCCCGGAGGCTGTTGGGCGCTGCGGCTGGCAGCCGCCTCCTGGCGGGCCATGTGGCGCAGCATGGGCGACATCTTGTCGTAGCGTGGGCGCTGGGCCATGCTTTCTGTCGGAAAGGCGAGCAGGCCACACAAGACTGCCAGCAGAGTGAAGTAAAAGGTGTTCTTATGAGTCATGTTCGGGTGTTGTTCATAACATATTTCAGCAGCAGCCGGTCGGTGGCCCAGCTGAGCAGGATGGTTGTAATGAAGCAAAGCGCCAGCATCGTGCCGGTGGGTATTGCGGGGAAAAAATGAAACAAGGTGCGGAACACGATGGGGTGGAGCATGAAGACGGGCATGCTCAGCGATCCCAGCCATTGGAAAACGCGCCACTGCAGACAGGCTGACAGCGGCCCCCGCTGCTGGATGAACACATAAATGAAAGGCAGGAGCACGAGCCAGTAGAGTGGGGCATTGCGCAGCTTCGCGTCGGTGAAGGGGTAAACCGCCAATGCCAGTATCAGCAGGAGAACCAGCACGATTTCAGCCCACCAGGTAGTGACGGGCTGCCGACCGGCACAAAACTTATAGAGCATGATGCCGAGGAAGAAGTCGATGAATCGGACTGGCGGGAATACATAGAGCAGCGCGTTGACCTGACTGTAAGGCACAACGATATAGACAATCGCACAGATGATGAGGGCAACCGTCAGTGTGCGCCGGTTGGCATGCCGATAGGCCAGCGGGAAGAGCAGATAGCTGAACAGCAGGCTGGAAAGAAACCACGACACGCCGTTGTAGGAGAAATAGTAGCTGTCGTCGGGCACCCACGACTGGAGCAGCAGGGCATTGAGCGGAAGCCGCTGGTTGATTTCAGGTCGGAAGATGACAAGAAAGAGGGCCAGGGTGAGGAGGTGGAGCGGATAGACCTTCGTCAGCCGGCGACGGACGTATCTCTTAAGATTGAAGGTGCCCTCGCTGATGCTGCGGCCGTAGCCCATCGACAAGGCAAAGCCGCTGAGCAGAAAGAAAAAAGCAACACCGCAGTCGCCGCCAGCTTCGAAGGTCGTGAAGCCGCGATAGGAGAAGTGTGACATGAAAATCATCATCACAAACACGAATCGCAGAGCCTGAATGCTGCCGTTTTTTCCTTCGCTTGCCATTTTCTTCAGAACTTTTTAATGATAATCTTTCGGCCGCCGCGGATGTAGACTCCGGGCTTGAGGGCCGTCGACGGGCCGGTGGCGACGATTCGCCCGCTCAGGTCGCGGATGGCGTCGTCAGGACGACCATTGGCCGTCGGCGCGCTGACGTCAAGTTCGTCGAAATACGACGACTTATAGAAGAGGGGCAGCTCGGTGGCGTCGATGAACGTCATGCGCTGGCTGATCCAGTTGCAGATGTAGGCATACTCGCGGTCGAAGTCGATGGTGTCGCCCCAGACGTCGCTGTCGCCGCTCCATTTCGCCTGTTCACGGGCAGCGGCCCCGCTGTTCTTCACCATCCGGTAGTAGTGGCTGACGACGGCCAGCAGACTGTCGGTGTGGAGCGGCTGTCCCGGCTGGCGCAGCTGTCGGTAGCGCGTGTTCATCTTTCCGATGTAGTCGTTGAAGTTGTCGCGGAAGTGACGGTAGCTGGTCATCGTCTCGTAGTCGAGCCTGTAGTCGGGCGATGTGCACAGGCCCTCGTCGGTCTCGCGGACGAGCTGTCCGCCCCAGCGCTGTCCAAGGGTGGCGTCGAGGTCCCATGGTGTGGGGGTGAGCCGCTGGGTCTGCGTCTTGTCGTAGATGGCCCAGTACATGTTTTTGCCGGCATTGTCGACGGCGTTGACGACATTGAAGAAGATGTTGTAGTCCATGACCACGGGCATGTCGAAATAGTCAGCGATGTGGTCGCGGAAGTCCTCGTCGGCGCTCTCCACGGAGAAGTTGCAGGCGGCCACGAGCGGGGACCAGTCGGTGGTGTCGCTGTCCTGCAGGTCGGGATATTTCACCTCGAAGCCAAAGAGGGTCTCCTCGTTGTTGTCGTAGTCGTCGATGGAATTGAACATCTGGGTTCTGCTCCAGGTCACACCCTTGTACAGGCAGCCGCGGATTTCGCCCGTCTGCTTGTCGATCTTCTTCAGCTTCATCTGCTTGCGGTCCATGGCCTCCGAGAGGTTATAGAAGCCGCGATAGTCGTCGTCGAGGAACACTTCGACCAGCCGGCCGCTGACGCCGTTGCGGGCCTTCGGCTCCTGGTCGGCGTAGTAGGGGGGCGTGGCCATGCTGTTCCAGATGTCCATGGCGATGCGGTTGCGCAGGCGGAAGACGTCGGGCTGTCCGGCATCGAGAATCCAGTTGTTGTCGTTGCGCAAGCCGAGCAGCGTCGTGTCGGCGTCGAGCTTGATTTTATAGTTGCGCTTGTGCTTGTCGGGGGTGTTGGTGGTGCCGCCGCGCCACTTCACGTCGGCCGCCAGCGTGTCGGTCTGCCGGGCCGCAGGGTCGCTGAACAGCACCAGCGTGTGCAGATAGTCGTTGCTGAAGTTGCCGCTCAGGCAGATAATGGGCAGGAAGGTGAACTCCAGGCGCCGGCTGACGGTGTTGCCCATGGTGTCGGTGAGCAGAATGTGATAGCCCTTCAGGGCCTCAATGTCGCTGAAGACACAGCTGTCGCTGACCGCCTCGCCGTCGACAGTGCAGGCCGCATAACCTTCAGCCAGACCTACGCTGAGCTGTGCTGACTGTCCGAACAGCGCCTCGGGCACCGTGGCCAGCATCGTGTTGGTCAGGCTGTCGTAGGCTGTGTGTCGGCCGTCAATAATGAGTTGTGCCTGCGCCAGACAGAAAATGTTGAGCAGTAAGGCGGTGATGACGGTTCTCATGTTTCGGCTTGTTTTGATGATTGACTCACGGCGCAGGGGCATCGGTCTGTCCGTCGTAGCTGCGCACGAAATAGGCGGGGCGCTTCTTGGTCTCGTTGAAGATATGACCCAGATACTCGCCGATGATGCCCAGCGAGATGAGCTGTATGCCGCCGAGGAAGAGGATGGTGACCATCAGCGTGGGATAGCCCTGCACGGGGTCGCCTATAAAAATGGTCTTTACGATAATATATATGAGGTAAAGAAAGGCGCATAGGCTGACAACGATGCCGAAGACGGAGGCCAGACGCAGAGGGGCAGTTGTAAACGATGTGAGGCCGTTGAGAGCCAGGTTGAAGAGCTGGCGGAAGCTCCACTTTGTCTGTCCGTGCTGTCGCTCTTGCTGCTGGTAGTAGATGCCCTTCTTGCGGAAGCCAATCCATGAGAACATGCCCTTGGTGTTGCGGTCGGTCTCGCGCATCTGTCGCAGGGCGTCGATGCAGCGGCGGTCAATCAGCCGGAAGTCGCCCGTGTTGGGCTGTATTGGGATACGGGTGATACGTTGCAGCAGTTGGTAGTAGAAGCGCGACGTATTTTTCTTCAGCCATGTCTCGCGCGACGACTGGCGCTGGGCATAGACGTCGTCGTAGCCCTGCTCCCAGTAGCTGAGCATCTCGGGAATCACGTCCGTGGGATGCTGCATGTCGGCATCCATCACGATGAGGGCGTCGCCATGGGCATAGTCCATGCCGGCCAGCAGGGCTATCTCCTTGCCATAATTGCGTGAGAGGTCCAGACAATGATAGTTGCGTGGGTTCTCGCGGCAGAGTCGCTCCATCTCAGAGAGGGTGCCGTCGGTGCTGCCGTCGTTCACCATCAGGAACTCCCAGTCATAATCGGGATTATCACGAAGTACCTGGTCCATTGAGCGCTTCAAGTCGGGCATGGACTCTTGCTCATTGTAGGCGGGCAATAGTATAGTGATGGTTTTCTTCATTCTTCTTGTGGTTTTCGGGTTGCTATGGCAAATAAGCAGTAGGGCAGCGAGAGGGTGAGGTAGCTGATGTCGAAGTCGGCATCGTCAAACGGACTGACATTGGCGTTGTAGGCAAAATGGTTGTAGACGATTGACAGAAGGAAAAACCCGAACATGAACCACGCTGTTGAGCGCACGAAACGAGAAAAGCTGCGGTTGTAACTCCAGATAAGCCATAGCGCGAAGGCCGCCATAAACAGGAGTATCCATGGGCTGCCCGTTGACGTCTGCGACATGAACGGATTGCGATGGAAGAACACCCAGCTGTCGGTGTCCCAGAAAATGAAGGGAGCAAAGAATGCGAAGACGATAACAATGACTGTCAGCGCGATGGCAACTTGACGGCTCAGCGGCGACTTCAGGTAGTCCTTAGCCACATAGAGCGCCATGGGGATGATGGCCGACAGGCGTGTCAGCGCTGTCAGCGCACAGATAACGGCGCAGAGCAGCCAGTGACGTTGCGGCGTGATGCCTTTCTTCTCCATCAGCAGGATAAGGCAGAACACGAGCAGTGCATTGCTCAGTCCGTCGCTCCTGACGAGCACTTCCCACCAGTAGGCTGGCGAAGCGACGAGCAACAGCAGCGCGACGGATGTCTGACGCCATGAACGGGTAAACCAGAACACTGCGGCTACGAACATGGCCAGAAAGACAAAGAGCCCCAACCCCACGTCGCCCAGTAGCCAGAAAGGTAGGTTCAGGTAGTGCCATAGTGGCAGTGGCGATGGGAAGTTGGTCTCGCAGACATGTGTGTGGACGCCGTAGGGATAAATGCCTTGGAACAGCGCATCGAGCCAGTAGGTCGTAGCCGACCATCGGTCGACGTTTACTGATAGCGGGTCAATCCGCATTAGCAAAACGGCAATGCCGGCAAAGGCAACGGCTAAAAGGGCCAGTGTGATGCATCTGGCGGTCTTGGGGGAAAACAGCTTTCTTTCGCAGAATAAAGCTATGGAAAGCAGGAATAAAGCATAGAGACCGGTGCACAGCAGCGGACTGAAGGACGTCCGGGCTGAATATTTCCATACAAAAGCGGCATTTGTCAGCAAGAGTATGAGCCACGCACTCCTGCTGACAAATGTCGTTTGCATGTTCTTAGTGTCCATATCACTTGATGACGGCAACCTTGCAAACCACGCCCTTCTTGCCGTCGCTCGTGGCAGCGGCTACCATGTAGACACCGCTGGCAACGCGGCGGCCCTGGCGGTCGCGGCCGTCCCAGGTGAAGGTGCCGCCGTTGGAGCGGCCCTGAGCCACGAGCTGACCGCTGGTGGAGAGTATCTTCACGTCGGCGTCCATCGACAGGCCCACGACGGTGATCATGCCGTCGTAGCCGGACACCACCGGATTGGGATAGGCATAGACATTGTCCTTGACCATCTCGATGGAGGCTGTAGTGGCGTCGCTCATGTAAGAGCAGAGTCCGTTCTCAGTGCCGAAGAACACCTCGCCCGTCTCATTGTTGATGGCTATCGACTCGACGACGTCCGACAGCAGAGGGCTGTTCGACGTCGTGAAGTGGGCTAGCTGGGTCATGTTGTCGGCGCTGATCAGATAGACACCATTCTTGCTCGAACCTATCCATTTGCGGTTACCGCCGTCGACGACCATGCATGAGATATCGACGCCGCTCAGCAGATAGTCGGCATAGTTGGTGCCGTCGTTGCGGGGCACCTTGATTTGAGTCAGGTAGGTGTCAGTGTTGTAAATGTTTTCATTATCAATTTGGAAGGGTCCTTGAAGCGTATTAAGCCACATGTTGCCTTCAAGATCCTCTGCGATGAAGCGGGGGTTGTAGGCGTCGTATCTCAATCCGTCTTGATTGACGAAGTCATGAGTATGTTGTATTAACTGGTCGGTCGAAGGATCATAGCAGAAGAACGACGGCGACTGCCAGTGCTTGTTGACAATCCAAAGGAGACCGCGGCTGTCGAAAACAGGCTTTGTCAGACCATAGTGTGATTTACCATCGGTATTCATCAGTTCTTCATGTCGGATTGATTTCCATTCACCGTCCTTGGTCAGTTCGATAATCGAATTGTTGATCATGCCATCCTGAACCATCCAAAGGTTGCCTTCGTTATCGAAAGTCAGTCCGCCAATGATTATGTAGCGGTTGCTGCTCGTGGCGGCCTCCAAAATGCTGTTGTCCTTGTTCCAGTAGGTTCGCAACTGTCCGTCGTAGTATTCATACAGTCCAGTCCGGCCACCGGCAAACACATGCTTGCTGTCAAGTGGGTCTACGTCGACCGAGAGCATGTCGATGAACTGCCATGAGCCGGCTTCCGTACCGGGGAAGTTGCCTTTGATGTCGTCTTGCAGTATTGTCCATTCGTAATCACCGATCTTCATCATCTGGACTGAGGCCGGCAGGGTGAGCTCCACGTTGACGCCATAGCCGCCGCCGACGGTGTAGAGCTCGTTGTTTTTCAAGACCATGTGGGCGAAGTGATTATACTTCGGCCCACCGGGATTCAGTGTCCGGACCAGCTCGATGTTGTCGTTCCAGTCGGTCAGGTCCTGCGTGAAGATGGCGGCAGGGGCCGAGCCCTCTTTCCAGTTGTGGGGATCGATGAGGTTCTTGGCCAGGTCGCCGGTCAGGACGGTCCCCTTGGTGTTGCGGATGTAGATTGTCCCGTCGGCAATGCCGATGGCGTTGATGTCCTCGTTGAGGATATAGGACTCGCTGATTTCGGCGCGCTCCATGTTGAGCTTCACTACACCGAAGGCCGTGGCCAGATAGGCATACTGCTCGTAGATGTAGATGTTGTTGACGGTCTTCGACTGCATCATCGTCTTCGTGTGGAGGGCGCTGATGTTGACCACGTTGTCGGCATCGTCAATCAGGTCGATGTTGCCGTTGTCGTAGACCACGATGAGACGGCTGACCTTCGGGTTCCAGGCAATGAACGACACGCGGCAGTCGTTGAGCTGTCGCACCTTGTCGTAGGTGGTGATGCTCTGGTCGCTGAGGTTGTAGTTGTAGAGTCCGTTGGAAGCCCGGACATAGAGTTTATGGCCGCCCTTGACAATTTGCTGGGGCTCATAATAGGAAATGAAGGCTTTCCACGTGCCAACCTGTGAAAAGACCGACATGGTGGCCAGTGCCAGCAATGAGAGTAGTGTTGCTAATCGTTTCATCATCTTTTAGTGGTGTTGTTTAGTAAGAACTCAGCCAGCTTTTGAGTGGCGCGGGTGCGGTGGCTGATTTGGTTTTTGATGTCGGTGCCCAGCTCGGCGAAGGTCTTGTCGTAGCCGTCGGGGCGGAAGATGGGGTCGTAGCCGAACCCTTCGGCTCCGCTGCGCTCGCGGGTGATCTCGCCCTCGACGATGCCCTCGAAGAGGTGCTCCTGCTTGATGCTGGTGCAACCGCACGGACACACGTCCTGCTTTATCAATAACGCAATGATAGTGCGAAATCTTGCCTTACGATTGTTATTTTCTGCTAATTCGCCTAATAATTTGGTCATATTGGCCTCAGAATCGTGGCCGGCGCCACCGGCATAGCGGGCGCTGTAGACGCCGGGACGCCCGCCGAGGGCATCGACTTCGAGGCCGGTATCGTCGGCGAAGCAGCTGACGTGGTAGTGGTCGTAGACGTAGCGGGCCTTCTGCAGTGCATTCTCCTCGAGGGTCTGTCCCGTCTCGGGGATGTCCTCGTGGCAGCCGATGTCGCTCAGCGAGAGTACCTCGACGCTGTTGCCCAGGATGTGGCGGATCTCGTCGAGCTTATGCTGGTTGTTGGTGGCAAATACTATTTTCATTTTCTCTTTCTTTTCCTGCTTGATTTTTACGTGCATCTCGTCGAAGCCCTCGCCGTAGACGCCGATGACGCTTGACTGCGACACGAAGGCATTCGGGTCAATCATCTTGATAAGGCGGAACATATTGGTGCTCT
>JAFTGI010000211.1 GCA_017458195.1 Prevotella sp. | reverse complement strand
CGATAAAGGAGCAGATGCTTTCCTCGACCTGCTTTCCATTGTGGAAACTACCAAGAAGCACAACAACTCACCATACGCTGCTATCCGTGCTCTGTTCTAAGCATGGAAGGCAACTGCATGGGTAATCGCTGAATAGTTACCATCAGATAACCCCTAACAATTAGTTTATGACGACAAAGACTTTTCTGTCACTGATGCTACTGGCCGGCACAATGCTGGTAGCATGTTCCACAAATGGGGAAGACGCCAACATCGAGAAATCAACAAACGAAACCAGGTCAGCTTTCATCAATCAATTTAAGAACAAATACTGGTATGTAGGAGAGTACGGACTGCTGATGAACGACGGCACGAAACATGTGGCTTGGGATTTTGAGGGCATCCATGACCCCTCGTTCCTCGTCATGAGCGATGCTTCGCAAATGCCTATCTTTCAGGTTCTTAGCGACAATAGGGTAAGACTCCACATGGACTATGTGTTTACAGAGTGGGGATGGCGTTATGAGGACGTAGACTATACTTACGATGAGGTGTCGCATCGTCTTTTCATAAATAAAAGTGCACCTTATTCGGAACTGCATATTGATTCCGTTGCCACTGACCACATCGTGATGACAGGCAAATCAATTGAGGAGCGGTATGGCGATTTCCCCAATCAGAAGAATACGTATTACAAGTTCTATCAAGTCGCCCCCGACCGCATGGAAGAATTAGAGAAGTCGAGCCAACCTATGTGTAGATCAGCGTTGTGAGCTGCTCGGGAGCAAAGAGGTCCTGGGCCACTTGCTGCAGGTCGTCGGCCGTGAGGCGGTCGATGTGGGCCATGATGTCGGTCAGCGAGCGCAGGGTGCCCGTGTGCAGGTAGTTCTTGGCAAAGTCGAGGGCAAACTGCTCGCGGCTGTCGCTGGCAATGGCGAGCTGGCCCTGCAGCTGGCGCTTGGCGGCCGTCAGTCGGGTGGGGGAGAGGGGCTGGCTGGCGAGGCGGTCGAGCTCGCGGCCCACCAGTCGGCGGCAGCGGTCGATGTCGCCGGGGTCGCAGCCGAAGTAGACGCTCCAGAGGCCCGTGTCGGCATAGCTGACCATCGAGCTCTCGACGGTGTAGACGAGGCCGTGGCGCTCGCGCAGCGAGAGGTTCAGTCGCGAGTTCATGCCCGGTCCGCCGAGGATGTTGTTCAGCAGGTAGAGAGCCCAGCGGCGCTCGTCGGTGGCGGCGTAGGCGCGGGTGCCGATCATGACGTGTGCCTGATGCGTCGAGCGCTGCCGCGTGATGACGCTTCCCCTACTAAACCTACTGAACCTACCGCACCTACTCGGGGTAGGTTCGGTAGGTTCAGTAGGTTTAGTAGGCAGGGCCGGAGCCTTGCCGCTGATAAATAAGACGCAGTTCTCCGGCCGGTACCACTGGCGGGTGAAGCGGAGCGCGTCGGCCTGGGTGTACTGGCGCACGCGCTCGGCCGTGCCCAGGATGTTGTGGCCCAGGGGATGTCCCTCGAACAGCAGGTTCTCAAACTCGTCGTAGATGAGCTCGGCGGGCGAGTCCTCGTAGCTCTCAATCTCATCGCAGACCACCTCGCGCTCCTTCTCGATCTCAGCCTCGGGAAACTGGCTCGAGAAGACGATGTCCATGAGCACGTCGACGGCGCGGCGCACATAGCGGGCGCCGATGGCACAGTAGTAGACCGTGTCCTCCTTGTTCGTGAAGGCGTTGAGCTCGCCGCCCACGCCCTCGATGTCGTTGATGATGCGCATGGCCGAGCGGCGGGCCGTGCCCTTGAAGCTGAGGTGCTCGCAGAAGTGGGCCAGTCCCTCCTCACCGGGCGCCTCGTTGCGGGTGCCGGCGCGCACGGCGATGCCGCAGTAGACCACCGGTGCCTCCGAGGGCAGGTGGACGACGCGCAGTCCGTTTTCGAGCGTATAAGTCTTGTAGTCCACGATTTCGCGTGCAAAGGTAAGAAATAATTATGAATTATGAATTAAGAATTAAGAATTAATTTGTACCTTTGCAGTCGTGAAACGCTTTTTGTTCTTTTTTATTATAGCCCTGGCGGCCTGTTCGGAGTCCGACGTTGAGTTCACCGTCGACGTGATGAACAGCTACACGCCGGTGAAGAACCAGGGCCACTCGCAGACCTGCTGGGCCTACGCGATGCTCTCGGCCATCGAGACGGAGCACATCATGCGCGGCGACTCGGTCCACCTCTCGGTGGCGTTCGTCGAGAAGACCATGGAGCAGGAGCCCGGCGCATCGGAAAAGAAGCGTGGCATGGGCATGACGCTCATCAACATGATCGGGCGCTACGGCCTCGTGCCCTACGAGTCGATGCGCGACACGCTCATTCCCCTGCCCCGCCGCGCCTTCATGCTGGGCGCCGACTATACGCTGCACGAGTTTGCCCGCAGCGTCTGTGCGCCCGGCGAATACGTCGGCATCGGCTTCGACAGCCATTACCCCTATTATACTGACTATGAGCCCCGGCTGCCCGACAACTGGGAGCACAACCGGCTGCTGAACGTGCCGCAGGATTCGCTCGCCAGCATCGCGACCCGCGCCGTCGCCCAGCACCGCGGCGTCTGCTGGGAGGGCGACATCAGCGAGCCGGGCTTCGACTGGAAGGAGGGCGTCGCCCGTCTGTCGTTCATCAACGGCACGACGACCGACGACCACTGCATGGCCATCGTCGGCCTGGCCCACGACGCACGTGGCGAGCGCTACTTCGTGATGAAAAACTCATGGGGCCGCAGCAACAAGTACGACGGTCTGATGTTCATGCACGAGGACTATCTCCGCGAGAAGACCATCGCCCTCTACCTGCCCCGCGACGTCATTGCTACTACGAATTACAATATTTAACTACCACGGATTACGAAATATAAACTACCACGGATTTCACGGATTATACGGATTTTATTTGTCAAGCCTTATCGAAGGACAATAATCCGTTTAATCCGTGAAATCCGTGGTCGTATATAACGAAGGACAATAATCCGTTTAATCCGTGGAATCCGTGGTCGTATATAACGAAGGACAATGATCCGTTTAATCCGTGGAATCCGTGGTCGTATATAACGAAGGACAATGATCCGTTTAATCCGTGAAATCCGTGGTCGTATATAACGAAGGACAATAATCCGTTTAATCCGTGAAATCCGTGGTCTTATAAAAAATCAGCGGTTGAGTTTCCAGGTGGCACCGTCCTTGGTGTCCTTCACCTCGAAGCCGGCGTGGGCGAGCTGGTCGCGGATGAGGTCGCTGGTGGCCCAGTCCTTCTGGGCCTTGGCCTTGGCGCGCAGGTCGAGCACCATGTCGACCACCTGGCCGAAGGCCTCCTCGCGCTGCGGGTTGTCGGCTGAGCGCTGCAGGCGCAGACCGAGGATGTCCTCGACAAAGAGGTGCATCACCTCCGAGAGCTCCTTCAGGCATTCGGCGCAGATGGTGGCCTTGTGGTCGACGAGCTTGTGGCTGAGCGAGCAGGCCTCAAAGAGGTGGCTGATGAGCTGCGGCGTGGCCAGGTCGTCGTTCATGGCGTCGTAGCAGCGCTGGCGCAGGCCGCGGACGAACTGCTCGGTGGCGGCGTCGCAGGGTTGGTCGTCATGAGATGATGACAGACGGGACAGGCTGGCCATGGCGTCCATGAGCTTCTCGAGGCCCTTCTCAGCGGCCTGCAGGGCCTCGTCGCTGAAGTCGACGGTGCCGCGGTAGTGGGCCGAGAGGATGAAGAAGCGGATGGTCATGGGCGAGTAGGCCTTCGACAGCAGCTCATGCTGCCCGGTGAAGAACTGCTCGAGCGTGATGAAGTTGCCGAGCGACTTGCCCATCTTCTGTCCGTTGATGGTGATCATGTTGTTGTGCATCCAGTACTTCACGGCCTGGTGGCCCATCGAGGCCACGGCCTGCGCAATCTCGCACTCGTGGTGAGGGAAGACGAGGTCCATGCCGCCGCCGTGGATGTCGAACTCGTCGCCGAGGTACTTGCGACCCATGGCCGTGCACTCGCAGTGCCAGCCCGGGAATCCGTCGCTCCAGGGCGAGGGCCAGCGCATGATGTGCTCCGGCTGGGCCTGCTTCCACAGGGCGAAGTCGGCCTGGTTGCGCTTCTCGCCGACGCCGTCGAGCTCGCGCGAGGCGTCCTTGACGTTCTCCAGCGAGCGGCCCGAGAGG
>JAFTGI010000210.1 GCA_017458195.1 Prevotella sp. | reverse complement strand
TTTTCAAGGCAGCCGTCCTCGTTTCAGATTTACGACCTGTTGGAAAACGGCTGCAAAGTTACGACTTTTTTTTGAACTACCAAAACTTTTTCGAGTTTTTTTTAGTAATTCCTCGATTTTTCTTTATTTTTCTGCAGTTGCACCTTCAAAGAATCGACACAAAGGTCAATGCCTTCCTCAAATGTGTCGTTCACTTTCTCTACGTGGAATGTATTCCCAGGCACCGTCACGGTGACGCTCGTTTCCTTATTTTGAGCCGTAGCAGGTTTGACAACTTTCAATTGCACCTCTACTTTCTGAATATCTTCGTACGATTTTTCTAACTTGGCGACCTTCTTCTCGATGAACGCCTCTAACTTCTCGGTAGCGTCGAAATGAATCGACTGAATCTTAATTTCCATAGTTACCTCCTATTTTTAAAAGTTAAACTATAAAGTGTATCATTAGCCCCTTGGATGGGCTTCTTTGTAAACTCGACGTAGCTGCTCAAAGGTGGTGTGGGTATAGATCTCTGTGGTTTCGAGACTCTCATGCCCCAACAGCTGGCGGACGCTTTCAAGTCCGGCATCGTGGTTGAGCAGGGCTGTTGCGAAGGTGTGGCGGAGCACGTGGGGCGACCGTTTCTTCAGGGTCGACACCCTCGTCAGCTGTTTCTTCACCTCCTGATAGACCTGATTGCCCGTCATGCGCCTGCCTCGCCTTGTCAGCAGCAGTGCGGCGCCGTCCTGACGCTCCACCTGACTGTCGCGCACCTCAATGAAGTGGTGCAGCGCGTCGGCCAGTTCTTCACCGAAGGGGATGATGCGCTGCTTGTTGCGCTTGCCGGTCACTTTCAGCTGCCGGGCAGCGAAGTCGATGTCGTCATCATCCAGTCCTGTCAGCTCCGCGCGCCGGATTCCGGTTTCGTAGAGTAATATAATAATGGTACGTGCGCGTACCTCATTATATGTATCACCCCACTCCTGCTCATCCAGCAGACGGTCCACCTCGCTCTCCTTGAGGAATTGCGGCAGTGGCTTGCGCTTCTTGGGCCCCGTGATGTTGTGGGCCGGGTCGCTGTCAACCAGCTGTCGCGACAGGGCGAACCTGTAGAACGACCTGAGGGCCGAGAGGCCCGTGTTGACGGTTGAGGCGATGTTGCCCTTTTCCATGAAATGCTCCATCCATCCGCGGATGACGTCGGCATCCACCGATGCCCAGTCGAGCGTCTCATCCTGAGCCCTGAAGTAGTCCTCGAAGTCGCGAAGGCTCTGTTCGTAGCGCTTGACGGTCAGCATGCTGCGGTTCCGCTCAAAGCGCAAATAGCTCAGGAATTGGTCTATCACGGAATTTGGCTACGAATTTACGGAAATTTTATGAAACTACCAAATTTTCCGGGATTTTTTTACTGATCCTCGGCAGTACGGAGCTGCTGCACGTAAACGGCGTGCTCCATCTTCAGGCGCTTCAGCACAGAGGGTTTGTCGAATTGCTGACGACGGCGCAGTTCTTTCACGACACCAGTCTTCTCAAACTTTCTCTTAAACTTCTTGAGGGCCTTCTCGATGTTTTCGCCTTCTTTTACGGGTACGATAATCATACTTTTTCTTGGTTTTAATGGTTTAAATTGTTAGACATAAATGCGCACCGCACGCCCACGCGCACGATTTGCGGCTGCAAAGGTACAACTTATTTTCCAAACAGCCAAGACTTTAGCCGTATTTTTTACTTTTCCTGCCAAAAATCTGGTCGTCGGATTGTGGTTCGTCGGGTGTTCTGCGGGAGAGTAGAAAAAACGGTACACCCCGTATGTACGTTTCGTACATCCCGTGTGTACGATTCGTACATCCCCGGTGTACGGATTTCGGCCGACGGTCAAAAACCTCTCACTTTTCCCGACTGTTTTTCGTTTGTCTGCCAGATTTTCATTACCTTTGCAACAACTTTCGCAAGTTCTGCTTGCCTCTTGGAGTTTTGGAGTTTAGGAGTTTAGGAGTTTAGACGATAGACTGGTGTGTCAAACCGTCCTATGAACATACTGCCAACAAGACTAACGTCTAAACTCCAGCGGCTGAAAGCCGCGAAAACTCCTACACTCCTACACTCCTCAGACATGCGAAAGTTGAATAAAACAGAAATAAAAAAAATGAGACGAATGATTAGAACGATGATCTTCACCCTGCTGCTCGCCGTCGGCGCAATGGCAGGTCAGGCCCAGCCCAGCCCCGTGCTCGGCTCATGGTCGGGCAAGCTTAACGTGGGCGTCATGTCACTGACGCTGGTACTACATCTGGAGCAGGACGGCGACAGCCTGAAAGTGGCGCTCGACAGCCCGGACCAGGGGGCCCGCGGCATCCCCGCCACGGTGGACTACCTGTCGGACGATTCCGTGGCCGTGAAAGTAGGAATCATCAACGCCAGCTATCGTGCACGCCTGAAGGGAGACAGCCTTGTCGGCACTTTCACGCAGAACGGCTTTGCGCTTCCACTTGCCCTTGAAAGAGGTTTATCTGAGGTGAAACGACCGCAGACGCCACAACCGCCCTACCCCTACGCGACGGAGGAGGTGAGCTTTGAGAACAAGGCCGACGGCGCCATGCTGGCCGGCACGCTCACCTATCCCGTCGGCTACGACCGGCTGTCCAGGCAGAAGCCCACGGTCGTGCTGCTCATCAGCGGCAGCGGACAGCAGAACCGCGACGAGGAACTGTTTGGCCATAAGCCATTTCTCGTCCTGGCCGACTATCTGGCCCGCCACGGCATTGCCACCCTCCGCTATGACGACCGCGCGACCGGCGCTTCCAGCGGAGGCGAAGTGAAGAATGCCACGACAGAGGATTTCATGCGGGACGCCGCCGCTGGATTAGACTATCTGCGCCACAGGAAAGCGTTTGGGAAGGTCGGTTGTATCGGTCACAGCGAAGGGGGCACCATCGCCTTCATGCTCGGGGCCCGCAGGCTGACCGACTTCATCGTCACGCTGGCCGGCCCCGCCGTCAAGGGCGACACGCTGCTGACGGCGCAGAGCAACCGCATCCTGCAGCTGTCGGGCATGCCCGCGACGATGACCGTCGAGAAGTATCGCCAGCAAGAGGCCATCAAGCAGTCGCCCTGGCTGCAATGGTTCTGCGACTATGATCCGGCGGCTGATATCCGGCGGACGCGCTGCCCGGTGTTCGCCCTGAACGGCGACCGCGACTGTCAGGTGATCTCCGCGCTTTGCATCCCGGCCCTACGGCAGCTGCTGCCCCGGTCGAAGAAGAATGTGGTCAGGGAATATGCTGCGCTCAACCATCTTTTCCAGCACTGCACGACCGGTCTCGTCTCCGAATATAGCCAAACGGAGGAGACCATGGCACCGGAAGTGCTGAGCGATATTGCTGAATGGATAATAAGGCTGTAATTACAGCCGTGACTTGATTTCCAGATATTTGTTGACGACGCCGACAGAGAGGCCGGCGGGCGTCGTGAGCATCGACTGGATGCCATACTGGCGAAGGGTGTGGACGATGAGGCGCTGCTCGTAGAGGAACCGCTCGGCGACGGCATGCTGGTAGTATTGCTCGGTGGTCTGAGCGGGAGCCCCGGCATAGTTGCGCAGTTCCTGATCCTCGAAGAACACCACCAGCAGGCGATGGCGCCGCGACAGCTGACGGAGGAAGGACAGCTGACGCTGCAAGGCGGCCATCGAGGTGAAGGAGGTGAACAGGATGAGCAGCGAGCGGCGGCTGACGTGTCGTGAGAGGCCCGCCAGCAGGGCGGAGTAGTCGGTCTCGTCGAAGCGGGTCTGCTCAGCGTAGAGCGCCTCCAGCAAGGTCTGCATCTGGCCGGCCTGACGCGAGGCACTGACAAAGGTGTCGAACTGCGAGCTGAACGTGATGAGCCCTGCCTTGTCCTGCTTGTTGACCGCCACGTATGACAGCACGAGCGAGGCGTTGATGGCATAGTCGAGCAACGTCATTCCGGCAAAGGTCTGCTGCATCATGCGGCCCTTGTCGACGACGCAATAGACCTGCTGCGAGCGCTCCTCCTGATAGACGTTGACCATCAGCTCGTGGCGGCGGGCCGTGGCGCGCCAGTTGATGGTGCGGTAGTCGTCGCCGTCGACGTAGTTCTTGATCTGCTCAAAGTCGGTGTTGTTGCCGATACGGCGGATGCGCTTGATGCCCATCTCGGTGAGGTTGTTGCTCATGGCCAGCAGCTCATATTGCCGGAGCATCAGGTAGGAGGGATAGACCTTCACGTCGCGGGGGGCCGCACAGGTATAGCGGCGCTCCGCGAGGCCAAGGCGGGTGGCAACGAACACGCGGACATGGCCGAAACCGTAGACGCCGCGCTTCGTGGGCGTCAGCTCGTAGCGGATGGTGGCCTCGCCGCGCGGGCTGAGAGAAGCGCGGAAAAGAACGTCGCGCCGCTGGAACACAAACGGGATTTCGTCGATGACCTCCGTGCTGACGGCAAAGGGATAGGTGCTTTCCAACCGGATGCGCACTGGGTTCGGGTCGCCGTTGGAGAAGCGGTCGCTCATCTGCCGCGTGGCATCGAGGCCCCGTCGGCTCCACAGCATGGCCACGTCGACGGCCAGCATGATGAGCAACACGGCGAGCAGCAGGCGCCCCGCCGTGAACAGCACCGGCACGAAGGCCCCCGCCGCAGTGACCAGCACCACGACAGTCATCAGCCAGTAGAATCGACGTTTCAAGTACACCTTTTTTATTTACGATTTACAATTTTCAATCTTCAATTTTCAATTTTCAATCACTTCGGCACTTCAACTTTCTCGATGAGCCGCTGGACGGCCTTCTGCGGCGTGATGCCCTCCATCTCGGCCTCGGCGGTAAGGACAAGGCGGTGCTGCAACACGCTGGGGGCCACGAGACGCACGTCGTCGGGACTGACGAAATCGCAGCCTTGCAGCAAGGCATAGGCCTTGGAGGCCTGCAGCAGGGCGACGGAGGCGCGGGGCGAGGCACCGAGGAAGACGGCCTTCGACTGGCGCGTCTGCACGATGATGTCGGCAATGTAGCGCAGCAGGGCCGGGTCGACGAAGACTTCACCGAGCATCTGCCGCATGCCGATGAGTTCCTCCTTCGTGATGACCGGGCTGATGCCGTCGAGCTGCGTCAGCTGCAGGTTCTCGTGGTGACGGCGCAGGATTTCCACTTCCTCGTCGACCGTGGGATAACCCATCGTCAGCTTCATCATGAAACGGTCGGTCTGAGCCTCCGGCAGCTTATACGTACCCTCCTGCTCGACGGGGTTCTGCGTGGCCAGGATAGTGTAGAAGGGCCCCATCTTGTGGGTCACGCCGTCGAGCGTCACCTGGCGCTCCTCCATCACCTCGAACAGGGCAGCCTGCGTCTTGGCCGGGGCACGGTTGATCTCGTCGACGAGCACGATGTCGGCAAAGACAGGCCCCTGGTGGAAGTCGAAGTCTGAGGTCTTCATGTTGAACACATTGGTGCCGAGCACGTCGCTGGGCATCAGGTCGGGCGTGAACTGCACGCGGCTGAAGCGGGCGTCGATGAGACGGGCCATGAGGCGGGCCAGCAGTGTCTTGGCCACGCCAGGCACACCCTCGATGAGCACATGGCCGTTGGCCAGGATGGCCGTCAAGAGCAGGTCGACGGTCTCCGTCTGGCCGACGATGACCTCGGCGATGCTCTGTCGCAGCTGGCTGATCTTTGCGGCAAATTCTGTCAGGTTGATTCTTTCTTCCATTGTTCTTTTCTTTTTTTTTCGGTATTTCGGTATTTCGGTATTCCGGTATTCCGTTAAAACGGGATAACGGGATAACGCTGCTACGAGAGCAGATTGATGATTTCGTTCAGGTTGTCTATGTGCACGCGCATTTCCTCGGTCGTGACGACGTGATGGCCAGTGGTGGCCTCGCGGGCGTTGGCAAGGCGCAGGCGCAGCTCGTCGTAGGTCAGGCCGGTGAGGCGGGCCAGCTGCTGCAGATCGTCCTTGTCGGCCGCCAGCAGGTCGATGCCGACAAGCCGGCGCACTTCCTCAGCAGCATATTGCAGTTTGCGCTCGACGAGCCCGCGATGGTCGCCCTGTTGCCAAGAGAGGGTGCCGACGAGCCGGACCAGTTCGAGGTTGGCATTGCGCGGCTCCTCAACGAAGGGTATGGCACGCTGGCGCCGACGGGCAGTGAAGAACATGAGGCAGAGGACGGTCAGCACGCTCAGATAGAGCGCCCAGCGCAGCGGCGGCCGCTGCAGCAGCACGTAGAAGGGCGACTGCTCCTGCTGGGCCGTGTCCTTCATATAAGCCTCGGTGCGCAAGACGGGCAGGTGCTTCAACCGCCCCATGAGCCGTCCGATGAAGAGCCGGATGCCGTCGTCGAGCATGCCGTAGTTGGTCATCAGCAGGGGCGTTGAGACGATGATGATCTGTCCGCGGCCGACGTTGAAGGCGATGGCCGTGTAACTCGTTATTTCGGGGATGGAGTCAGTGGCAATTGAATCGGTGTCTTCCTCAATGACCATGTAAACATCCTCGTCATCCCATGCGACCTGCCCGTCAAGACAAGTGATGATCGGTTCAAATTCGACGGATTTGCCCACCACCATAGTGCGCTCAATCAGGCCCTCGTAAGGAGTAATACACAGACTGTCGGGCAGATAGACGAGCGTGTTGGCCGTGGCGTTAGAGATATAGCGTTGCAGACTGAAGTATCCATTCCACATGACACTGAAGCCCAGCGAGTCCTCGAGCCATCCGACATAATCACTTACGGCCAGCAGCACCGTGTGGCCGCTGTCAGCCATCTGGCAGATCTGCCTTAACGCCACGGAGTCCGGTTCATGGTCGGTGAGAATGATGATGCCGTGAGGCTCGGCCATGAAAGCTGAGTCGCGCTGCAACTGCCAGAGCGACTGGCGGGTGACACTGTAGCCCCGGGGCATCGAACCGGCGAGCAGACTGTCGAAGACCATGCAGCCGAAGGGCTGTCCGTCGCGATGGTCGAAGGTGGGCGTCCATGTGAAATGGCGCGGCATGCGATACTCGATGATGAAGACCACGAGCAGCAGGCCAAGGATGAGCAACAGGAACTTCCGGTTCATTCCGCAGCCTCACCTCCTTTCACTGAATCCACTTCGGCCTGCAGGCGCCACATCTCGGCGAACAGGGGCTCCGTGGCCTCAAAATTGCCATAGCGCACGCGGACGAAATGGCGCGACAGCTCGCTGAACGCCGCCTGTCCGACCTCGCGCTCATACTGCGCCGGCGTCTTCGAGGGTTGCCAGTCGATGACGGCCGCATCGCTCAGCCGCCGCAGAGTCTGCAGATAGACGAGGCGGACGCCCTGACGCCAGTCGCCGTCGGCCTCAGCGCGAGCCAGTTCGGCGTCGAAGTCGATGCCGTAGATATTGTCCTGCTCCACGGTGTAATCCAGCCCCTGCACCTTCTCGCCGCGCACAAAGAGTCCGACGCGCCGCCGCCAGATGAGCCATGCGAGGAACCCGACGACGAGCACTCCGGCAACGATGAGTCCATAGTAGACGGCGCGGCTGTCGAGGGCCGTGCCCAGCGTGCGGTTAAGCCAATGGTTGATTTGCTCGGTCAGATATTCCAGCAGGTTCTGGCTACCGCCCACGAGTTCGCGGTCGTAGTCGTAGCGGCTGTCGGCCTGCCAAGCCGCCACCTGCACGGAGTCAATGTAGAGCGAATCAATCATGTACTTTATTTATTGAACATTGAACATTGAACATTATTTATTGAACATTTATAATTGAACATTCTGCCTTGATACCATGATCTGGTAGTCAATGGTCAATGTTCAATTTTCAATGTTCAATGTTCAATAAATCAAACGTTGTCGAACTCCTCGAACTTCTCAATGCCGGCGGCCACCCCTACCCCGTCGATCTTGTCGCTGGCATGACCATACTGGATGGTCAGTCCGACGGTGGAGAGCACGGCGACGAGCAGATAGCCCAGACACATCCACACCGACGACAGATACTGCAGGAAAGCGTAGCCCGTCGAACCGGCAAAGCCACCGCCCTCGCCCTGAAGGGTAAACACCATGCCGAAGACGACCAGCAGATACCAGGGCAGGAAGGTCAGCGTCTGCAACAGCGACCCGATGAGCCCCAGCACGAATTCGACGGCGAAGATGCCGCCCCACGTGGCGATGCCCAGCCGCCAGGCCTTCTGCAGGGCCTCGATGATGCCGATCTCGTCCTCCATCAGATAGATGGGCATGGTCAGCGCGAAGGGCAGCATCAGGGCGACGAGTCCGATGTAGAACAGGAGCACGAAGACGGCCCCGACGATGGGGTTGAACGAGAACATCAGCATCATCAGCAGAGCCACCAGCACGCCGATGAGCAGACCGATCACGATGCCCGCCAGCAGCAGCTTCAGCGTGCGTCCCATGCAGTGCATCAGCTCTGGCTTCAGCTCAGCCGTGGTCAGGTTCTTCAGCCGATCGTCGCGGCGGCCATAGAGCCGCAGCATGGCATAGACGAGCCCCATGAGCAGGAGGCTGGACACCAGTGCACACACCGTCAGTCCGACGGTCATGCCGACGAACCGCACCACCTGCGGCGTGTCGAGGCCCTCGGCCCCGCCGCCCGCAGTACTCATCAGAATGCCCATGTAGCCACTGAAGAAGTTGTTCATAAAGAAGCCCAGCACGATGCTGACGGGCAGCATCAGATAGACAAAATACTTAAGCATCGGGCGCCACGTGTCCTTGATGAAGGCGAACGTGTCCGAAATCTTTTCACTGAACGTACGCGTGCGGTACAGTTCCACTTTAGGTCTCACGTATTCCATGATGTCTCTTGTAAGGTAATATAATGTAATAATAAATGACAAACGAAAGGGAGCCGAGGATGACCGCCAGCCGGAGCGCGTCGGGCCACTCCGTGTGGCGCGTCATGAAGCTCTCGATGAAGCCCGCCACGCAGAAGACTGGCACCGTGCCGATGACAATCTTTAGCCCGCGCTTGGCACCACGGCGGAAGGCATAGCCGCGGGTGTAGGTGCCGGGAAAGAGGAGGCCGCCCCCCAGGGCCAGGCCCGCCGCGCCGGCGACGATGATGGCCGAGATCTCGAGCGTGCCGTGCAGCCAGACGGCCAGCATCGACTCGCCGAGCACGCCCTGCTGCAGGAAGAACGTCTGGAACGAGCCCAGCATGACGCCGTTCTGCAGCAGGAACCAGCCCGTGCCCAGCGACGTCAGCAGTCCGGCGGCGAAGATGACGAACGAGACGTAGATGTTGTTCATCGTGATGCTGGCGAACATCGTGTCCTCAGGCGCCGTGCCGTAGACGCCCATCGGCTCGCCCCGCTGGATGTTGTCGAGCGTCATCTCGACGTAGCCATTGCCCAAAATGAGCCGGCAGAAGTCGGCATCGAGCCATTGCGACACGACGCCAACGGCGACGCTGACCGCGAAGATCAGGGCCGACCAGCGCAGCTCGCGGCGACCCTCCCACATCGTCAGCGGCACCTCGCGCGTCCAGAACGTCAGCAGACGGCTCCAGCGCTCGCGCTTGTTGCGATAGATTTCGTTGTGCAGGGCCGACGCCAGGTTGTTCAGGTAGAGCGTGATGCGCGACTGCGGATAGTGGGTCTGCGCGAAACTGAGGTCGCTCGTCACGTCGATGTAGGCATCGGCCACGGCGTCGGCCGGAGCCGTGCGCACAGCCTCGGCCACCTCCTCGTAGGAGCGCCACTTCCCGATGTTCCGCCGTATGAACGTGACTTCTTTCATTCTCTCTATGCAAAACTTTTTGCGAAATATGGCACAAAAGTAAGAAATAATTCTTAATTTTGCAACGAAATTCAGAAAAAACTATCAACAGCGATGGCAGATACCGGCATTTTGACTGCTCAATACGTGCGAATCCACCAGCCTGTGGCCAGCATCGGCGACCGTATGCTGGCCCAAATCGTCGACTGGCTCGTCCTCTTGGCCTACGTCACTGCCATAAGCTGGTTCATAAGCTTCAACCGACTGGACTCGTTCTTCTGGCCGGTGCTGTTGCTGCTCGTCATGCCGCCGCTGTTCTATACGTTGCTCATGGAGCTGCTCAACCGCGGACAGACCGTCGGCAAGATGCTGCTCCGCATCCAGGTCGTCCGCCTCGACGGCTCCGTGCCCTCGCTGGGCAGCTATCTGCTGCGCTGGCTGCTGTGGATCGTCGACGGCCCCAGCTTCTCGTTTCTCGGCGTGCTCGTCATCATCCTCAGCCGCAACAGCCAGCGGCTCGGCGACTTGGCCGCCGGCACCGTCGTCATCAAGCGCCAAGACTACCGCCGGCTGCAGGTCTCGCTCGACGAATATGACTACCTGCAGCATGGCTACACGCCGCGCTATCCGGCCGCTGCCGACCTCTCGCTCGAGCAAATCGAGATTATCCGCCGCACGCTGACCACCGCCACCGCCGATCAGGCTCAGCGCCTGCAGACGCTCGCCGACAAGGTGGCCCACCGCCTCGCCGTCGCCCCGCAGGAGTCCTCGTCCGCATCCTTCCTCGAGCGCATTCTCCGCGACTATCAATACTACGCTCTCGAGGAGGTCTGAGCATCCCCAAAAAATCAAGAAACGGCCCTTTTTGAAAGTAATATACCCCTATATTGGTATCAAAAAGCCCCACTTTGGCAAAAATAGGGCTGAGAAAGGACGCAAAAAAACGAGCACAATAAAACTACGAATTTCACGAATTATACGAATTTAATCCTTAAGACAATTCGTTTAATTCGAGAA
>JAFTGI010000022.1 GCA_017458195.1 Prevotella sp. | reverse complement strand
GCGCCCGCCCGCGCTACCTCAAAATCAGCCGAAGAACTCGCCGTCGTGCTGGTTGTCGTAGCTGGAGCCGTCGAAGCAGTGGGTGCAGACGTGGCCCTTGGGCAGACCGATGCTGGCGATGAGATCCTCCAGACGAGAGAACTTCACCGAGGTGAGACCCAGGCGGCGGGCTATCTCGTCGACCATGCGCTGATATTCGGGCGAGCCGGTCTTGGCATACTTGTCGAGGTTGGTGGGGTTCTCGCCCTCGAAGTCGCGGATGATCTGGCGCGTGATGAGCTCCATGTCGGTCTTCGAGTTGGTGAAGCCGATGAAGGGACAGCCATAGACCAGCGGCGGACAGGAGATGCGCACGTGGACCTCGCGGGCCCCGTTGGCAAAGAACTCACGGACGTTGTCGCGCAGCTGGGTGCCTCGCACGATGGAGTCATCGCAGAAGACGATGCGCTTGTCGCGCAGCAGGGCTTCGTTGGGGATGAGCTTCATCTTGGCCACCAGCCGGCGGCGCGACTGGTCCTGGGGGGTGAACGAGCGGGGCCACGTGGGCGTGTACTTCAGCACGGCGCGCTTGTAGGGGATGTGCGACCCGTTGCTGTAGCCGATGGCCATGCCGACGCCCGAGTCGGGGATGCCGCACACCATGTCGGCATCGACGCTGTCGCCTTGGGCCATCAGTTCGCCGTTGCGCTCGCGCACATCTTCGGCGTTGATGCCCTCGTAGCACGAAGCGGGGAATCCGTAGTAGACCCACAGGAAGGAGCAGATCTGGCAGCGCTTGAAGGCAGGCTGCAGCACCTCGATGCCGTCGGCCTTGAGGCGCACGATTTCGCCGGGCCCGACGTCGCGCAGCACCTTATAGTCGAGGTTGGGGAAGCTGGTCGACTCGCTTGAGGCGGCATAGGCTATAACGCAGTCGTCGGTGCCGATGGGCGACAGCTGATGCACCTCCTTGCGTCCCAGGACGATGGGCGTGCGGCCCAGGAAGTCGCGTGCGGCGATGATGCCGTCCTCGGTCAGGATGAGCATCGAGCAGGAGCCCTTGATTTTCTGGTAGACGCGGTTGATGCCGTCGACGAACGTGTTGCCCATGTTGATGAGCAGTGCGACGACTTCGGTCTGGTTCAGGTTGTTGGCGCTCTGCTCGCTGAGGTGCATGCGCTGGGCGAGCAGCTCGTCGGCAATCTCGCGCAGGTTGTTGATCTTGGCCACGGTGACCACGGCGTAGCGCCCCAGGTGGGAGTTGATGATGATGGGCTGCGGGTCGGTGTCGCTGATGACGCCGAGGCCCTGGCGGCCGCAGAAGTCGCCCAGCTCGTCCTCGAACTTCGACCTAAAATAATCGCGCTCTAACGAGTGGATAGAGCGCGTAAAACCGCGTTCGCGGTCGAACGTAACGAGGCCCGCGCGGCGCGTGCCGAGATGTGAGTTGTAGTCGGTTCCGTAAAACAAGTCGTTTACGCAGTCTCTGGTCGAGATGGTTCCGAAAAATCCGCCCATAGTGGTGTTATCGCTGTGTCTTTAATTGAATTCGCCTGCAAAGTTACACATTATTATTCATTCTGCCAAATGTTTTTCTGAAAAAACTTTTGCCCTTTTTGCTCTGTAGAGGTGTCGCAGCACGAAGTAGAAGGCCGTGCCGGCAAAGAGTCCGGCGATGGCGTCGATGGCATAGTGGGCCTGGATATAGAAGGTGGCGAAGAACATCAGCACGGCCAGGGGCGCCATCACCGCGAGCAGCCAGCGCGAGCGCACCTCCCACGCCAGCCACAGCAGGACGGTGGTGATGCCGACGTGGCTCGACGGGAAGGCCGCCGTGGGCCGTTCGCCGGCGTTGTGGGCGTCGACGAGCAGGTCGTAGAACAGGCCGTCCTTCCATCCGGGTATGGGCAGCGACTCCTGATGGTCGCGGAAGTAGAGTCCCAGGTCGGGGAATTGTCCCTGCGCAATCAGGTCGCAGCCGACGGCCTCATAGTAGAACTGCGGCCCGGCCACGGGCAGGAGGTCGAAGACGACGTAGAAGATGAAGAACGACGCCATGACGACGTAGACGGCATACGTGAAGCGCTCGTAGCGGCGGAAGAAATAGACCAGCACGAGCGCGACGATGAGCGGATAGTAGCTGACGTAGCCCAGCGACAGCAGCTCGCTGACGACGGGCTGCGGGAAGCGCACGGGAAGCACCAGCGCAGGCTGGCAGCCGAACAGCCACTGCTCGGCCGAGGCAAAGAGATGGTCGAGGTTGGGCAGCACGCGGTTGAGCTCATACGTGTCCGGATACCACCAGCCGAGCCAGGCCATCAGTCCGGCCACGCGCACGAACATCGTCAGCCGGCAGGGCCATCGCCGATAGACGCCCCACAGCGCGAGCGTCGTCAGCACCGCCCCGGCGCGTCCGGCCAGCATGTCCACGGGGCTGACCAGCCTGTCCCACAGCACAGCCATGAGCACCAGCGTCAGCGCCGTATAGCCCAGCATGGCCCACTCGGCCCACAACAGCCCTTTCTTGTCACTTCTCATTTCTTTACTCATTGAACTTTCCCTTCTCTTTAAACCACGGATTTAGCGGATTTAACGGATTTCCTAAGAATCAATCCGTGTCATCCGTGAAATCCGTGGTTATGATATTAGGCAGGAAACGTTAGTCACTAATAAATCAGAGCCATTTGTTTTCCTTATACCACTTGATAGTGCGGCGCACGCCCTCCTCCAGCTGCACCTGCGGCTCATAGCCCAATTCGCGGTGTGCCGGCTCGATGTCGCAACGCCAGTTGCGCTGCTTGAGAATGTGATACTTGTCGTTGTTGAGGGCCGAGATCTTGCCCGTCATGCGGCCGATGAGGTCGCCGAAGAAGGTCACCACGCGGAGCACCCAGATGGGGGCCGTGATGCGGATCCACCAGGGCGAGCCCAGCTCGCGGCGGATAAGGTCGCTGAAGGTCGTCGACTGATAGACCTCGCCGTCGCTCAAGAAGTACTTGCGCCCCGCCTCGCCGCGCTCGCAGGCCAGGAAGACGGCCTGCACCACGTCGGTGACGTAGACGAACGTGATGTCCTGCTGCTTATAGCCGACGGCAAAGTCGCTGTGCTGCTTGATCGACTTGGCCATCAGGAAGTAGTCGCGCTCGCGAGGGCCATAGACGCCTGTGGGGCGCAGGATAACATAAGGAAGTGAGAAGTTATTAGTGAGATGTGCGAGCTCTTCCAACTTCT
>JAFTGI010000209.1 GCA_017458195.1 Prevotella sp. | reverse complement strand
GACGGCACGGTCGCCCTGCTGTATTTCAATGTATTTGTCGAGCACGGTCTGCGTGTCGAGTGTGCCCTGGGCAATATCGCGATAGAAGTCGCTGTTCTCCTTGTAGCCCAGCTTCTTGATGGTGCGCATCATGAGGGCCTCCTCCTGTTCAATCTTGCGGTTGCGGAAGCGGCGCTCCAGCATCTCCTTGACCATCAGGGCCTCCTTCTGCTGCGTCTCCTTGAGGGCCAGCCTGATCTTCGACTTGGCACGGCTCGTCTTCACAATCTGGAGCCATTCCTGCTTGGGGCGCTGGGTGGTCGACGTCGTGATTTCCACCTGGTCGCCGGAGCGCAGTTCATGACGGAAGGTGACCAGCTTGTTGTTAATGCGTGCGCCGGTGCAGGCCGACCCCACCTTCGAGTGGATATAGTAAGCCATGTCGAGCACGGTGGCGCCCTTGGGGAAGCGCATCAGGTCGCCCTTCGGTGTGAAGACGTAGACCTCGTCCTCGCGCAGTTCACCGACGAAGTTGTCCATAGCCTCGAGCCCGCTGTCAGCATGCTCCAGCATCTGCCGGATGTTGCTCAGCCATTCGTCCATGCCCCCTTCAGCCTGCTTCACGCCCTTGTAGCGCCAGTGGGCAGCCACGCCGCGCTCGGCGATCTCGTCCATGCGCTCCGTGCGTATCTGCACCTCAACCCATTTGTCCTCGGGGCCCAGCACGGTGATGTGCAGGCTCTCGTAGCCGTTCGACTTAGGCACGGTGAGCCAGTCGCGCATGCGTTTAGGGTTGGACGTGTACATGTCGGTTATCAGTGCAAACGTCTGCCAGCAGCTCATTTTCTCCTTGTCGACCGGACAGTCTATGATAATTCGGATGGCAAAAAGATCGTAGACGCCCTCGAAGCCGCAGTGCTGCTTCTTCATCTTCTGCCAGATGGAGTGGATCGACTTGGTGCGCCCTTTCATGTGGAACTTCAGCCCGGCCTCGGTCAGTTTCTTCTCAATGGGGCCGATGAACTGATCGATGTAGGCGTCGCGGGCCTTCTTCGTGGCGTTCAGTTTCTCCTTGATCATGTAGTAGGCATCGTGCTCCAGATACTTCAGCGAGAGGTCCTCGAGTTCCGACTTCAGTTTGTATAGGCCCAGCTTATGGGCCAGCGGTGCATAGAGGTAGGCGGCCTCCTCGCTCATGATGCGCTTGGCCTCCTCGTTATTCGTGTCGCGTATCTGGCGCATCATGTTCACGCGGTCGGCGATCATGATGAGGATGACCCGCATGTCCTCGGCAAACGAGAGCAGCAGGTTGCGGAAGTTCTCGCCTTGCTGGCGTACGAAGGCTGAGCGGTCGCTGTCGGCCACGGGGTTGTTCTGATAAAGCTCCTCAATGCGTCGCAGGCCATGGAGGATGCGCCCCACGGCAGGCCCGAACCGGCGGGTAGCCTCTTCGGTCGTGAACGATTCCTGGTCAACGCACGGGCGAAGCATGATAGCCACCACGGCGTCGCGCCTAAGACCGATCTCGTCGACGGCCAGCAGCGCCGTCTGCAAGCTGCTGACAATGGGGTTCAGCCCGAAGGCGTCGCGATGGGCCAGCCCTTCGTTCATGCTTCGGTCGAGCTGACGGCGCAACTCTGCCTCGTCACCCTCGCTAAGTGACGTTCCTATCTTGTCTTTCAGCTGGTTGTAGAGCGCCAAAGCCAGTTCGCGCTCCTCAGCCTTGAATTCAAGTCTCTCTGTCATAATCCTGTAACAATTCGCTTACAAAATTAGTCATTTTTGCCGAATAACGAGCGGAAAACACAAATTATTTCCGCGTAAGTCTCATTTTTCGGGTCGCTTATAGAGGAATCCCAGCCGGTGGGTGCGCCCTTTGCGGCCTAATGAGCGCAGCTGATAGAAACCGTCGGGCAGAGTCGTGAGGTCGATGACAGGTGTCCACGTGTAGACGCTTACCTGGCGTCCCTGCAAGTCCTCGACAACAATGTAAGAAGCATCAATCGTTGACGGGCGTGGCAGTCGTAGCTGGGCATCCTCGGTGACGCGGTAGAGTCGCTTGCCCCCGATGGGCGTATGCCTGACGTCGGACTCTGACGCCAGTTGCACGGCCTCGCCCTCAATGCCATAGCGGTTCATGGCGCGGACAGCATAGTAGCGGCCGGGGGGCACCTGCAACGACGTCGACGTCAGTCGCCAGGCCATCAGGTTCTGCGGGTCATCGGTGTCGACGGGATAGGTCAGCGAGCCATAAACATTATATAATATATAAGGTGTACCGCTATGGTCCTCGACAGAAGTCCAGCTGAGCTGGCTGTCGTCAAGGTTCAGTAAACGGGGCTTCTGGGGAACGTCGCTGGTGGCCCATGTCATTGGCGGCACCAGTGCGGGCACTTCGTCGAACCGTGCGGCAAAGTCGTAGACGCCCTTCACGTTGTCGGTCAGAAATTTAGAGCGGAAGTAGGCATGTCCAAGCCCCAACTGGCGAAGCACGTTCATCTCGCGCTCCACGACGGGCAGGGTCCATTTGCCCTCCTTAGGGTCGAGAAAATAGATGCCGAGGCCAGGACAGACCATACGCCCGGAGGACTGCTCCTGCCAGTCGATGGCGAAGGGGAAGAACTGGTTGCCCTGGAAATACATCATCGGGAACAAGGCGTCCATCAGTCCCTCGCGCAGCCACGCCTGGGCATCCTGACTGACAGCCGTACGGGCATTCCATCCGCCTGACTTGTAGCGCGTCAGGTCGTCATACTTGCCAATGGGCGAGCACGACAGCTTCACCCAGGGCTTCTCGTTCTTGACGGCAGAGTTGATTTTACGTACAATGTCGGTGATGTATTCGCGTCGCTTGGCGGCAGGCGTGGTGCGTCGGCTGGCTTTCGGCCAGGTCTCGGGATAGCGGATATAATCGAGATGGATGCCGTCGACGTCGTATCTGCTGACGATTTCGCGGCATATCTCAGCCAGGTAGTCACCTGTCTGCGCCTGCTCCGGGTCCATGAAGCCGTCCTCACCGATGTGGCGGATCAGCTTGGGAAACTTCTTGCGTAGCTGTTGGCAGCCCAGTTTGTTCCATTTCCCTACTGGAATCGTGACCACCCACGCATGGCACTCCATGCCCCGTCGGTGGCACTCTTCGATGCAGAGCTGCAGGGGGTCGTAGCCCGGCGAACGTCCGGCTTGCCCCGTCATGCATGCGTCCCACGGCTCGAGCGAAGATGGATAGATGGCCGTAGCCCTCACACGTGTCTGGATGAGGACCGTGTTGACGCCGGCCTTCTGGAGGCGTTCCAGCGTTGCTGCGAGTTCTTTCTTCTGTTCGTCGCCATTGGTTGAGTGGGGCCAGTCAATGCCGCCGATGGTGGTGAGCCACACTGCCCTAACCTCATGTTTCGGTGATTGTGCCGTCATGGGCAATAAAAAGCCCAATAAAAGCAGCCATATGATGGTATATTTCATCTTTTTTCTTTTTTTCCAGTGCAAAGTTATGATATTTTTTTCATATTTCAAATAAAATCGTTACTTTTGCACATCGAATAGAACGAAAACAGGAAAATAAGACCATGATTACGTTTTGCCTGAGCCTCGTGGCTCTCATTCTTGGCTATCTGCTCTACGGCCGCTTCGTGGAGCGCGTGTTTGGACCTGACGACCGTGTGACTCCCGCCGTCGAGAAGGCCGATGGCGTGGACTATATCGCCTTGCCGTCATGGAAGGTCTTCATGATTCAGTTCCTCAACATAGCAGGCACAGGTCCCATCTTCGGAGCCATCATGGGTGCTAAGTTCGGGCCGGCGGCCTACCTCTGGATTGTCTTCGGCTGCATCTTTGCCGGTGCCGTCCATGACTATCTGGTGGGCATGCTTTCTATGCGCCACGGCGGTGCCAGCTGTCCTGAGATTGTCGGTCAGTACATGGGGGCAGGTGCCCGCAGGCTGATGCTGGTCTTCTCGGTGGTGTTGCTGCTGATGGTCGGCACGGTGTTTGTCTACAGTCCTGCAGAAATACTCCATGGATTTGGCGGCAGCACCTTCATGTGGGTGATCGTCATTTTCTGCTACTACGTTCTTGCCACGATGCTGCCCATCGACAAAGTCATCGGGCGCTTCTATCCGCTCTTTGCCTTCTCGCTGCTGTTCATGGCTGCCGGCCTGATGGCGGCCCTCATCGTGAAGTGGCCCTCGCTGCCTGAACTGTGGACCAACCTCGAGAATATGGGCATGAAGGCCGATCCCGGCACGTTCACCGACCAGATCTATCCCTGTCTGTTCATCACGATTGCCTGCGGCGCGCTCAGCGGCTTCCATGCCACTCAGAGCCCCTTGATGGCCCGATGCGTGAAGTCGGAGCGCATGGGGCGCCCCGTCTTCTATGGCTCGATGATCACTGAAGGCATCGTCGCTCTCGTCTGGTGCACCGTTTCGATGTATTTCTTCTATGGCAATCCCGCCCCTGGCTATGAACTCATCGAAGCCGTCGGCAACAACGGGTTCCACACGTCGGCTCCCGCTGTGGTCAACATCATGTGCAATCATTGGCTGGGCGTCGTGGGCGGTGTACTGGCTGTCTTAGGCGTCGTGGCAGCTCCCATCACCAGCGGCGATACGGCCTTCCGGTCTGCCCGCCTCATCATCAGCGAAGCCTTCGGTATTAGCCAGAAGCCCATTCCCAAGCGACTGCTGGTTGGTCTGCCACTATTCCTGGGTTCCATGGCCCTACTCTACTGGCAGGTGGAGAATCCCAATGGTTTCAACACGATTTGGCAATACTTCGGATGGTCTAATCAGACCCTCTCGGTCATCATGCTCTGGGCAGCCACAGTCTATCTGGCCCAGCGTCGCAAGCCCTATCTCATTACCCTCATTCCGGCTTTGTTTATGACGAGTGTGTGCGCCTCGTTCCTCTGTGTGTCGCACATCGCTTTCGGACTGCCTGAAGGCATTTCCTACACAATCGGTGCCGTGGTGACAGTCATTGCCCTCGTATGGTTCACAATGTGGTATCGCAAGACATTAAACAATAAACAATAAACAAATAATTATCAAACGATTATGAAGAAAACTATCATGATGCTGCTCTGCGGTCTCGTCTTCACAATGACCGCTTCAGCCCAGGTGAAGGATCGTCCTCCTTTCGGTAAGGACAAAGTGTATGTCGGCGCAAGCGTTTCTAACGTCGGACTGACCTACAACGGCTCGGAAAAGTGGAACTTTGGTGCACAGGCTAAGGCCGGCTACCTGTTTGAGGACAACTGGATGGTCACTGGCAACCTGGGCTACGATTATCGTCAGCGCGGCTTCAATGACTTCAGTGTCGGTGCCGGTCTGCGCTACTACATCGAGCAGAATGGTCTCTATCTCGGAGCCGGTGCCAACTATCAGCACCACCACAGCTATGACGACCTTCTGCCTACCGTTCAGCTCGGCTATGCTTTCTTCCTCAACCGTACCGTCACGCTGGAGCCTGAGGTCTACTACAACCAGAGCCTGAAGAACCACAGCGACTACAGCGGCTTCGGCATCCGTATCGGTCTTGGTATTTATTTCGAGTAAAGTATGCTGAGTGTTGAAGAACTGGTCGACCGACTCATCGACCTGTCGTTTGCTGAGGACATCGGCGACGGCGACCATACCACCCTGTGTTGCATACCTGAGGACGCCATGGGCCGTTCGCGCCTGCTTATCAAGGAGGACGGCATCCTGGCAGGTGTCGAGGTGGCCAAGGAAGTGTTCCGTCGCTTTGATCCCGACCTGCAGGTTGAGGTGCTCATGGGCGACGGTAGCCAAGTAAAGAAGGGCGACGTGGCCATGATCGTCACCGGACGTGTGCGCTCGCTGCTCCAGACGGAGCGCCTGATGCTCAACATCATGCAGCGCATGAGCGGCATTGCCACGATGACCCACCGTTACGTGGAGCGCCTTGAGGGCACCGGCACACGTGTGCTCGACACCCGCAAGACCACTCCCGGCATGCGTATGCTCGAGAAGCAGGCCGTGAAGATCGGCGGCGGCGTGAACCATCGCATCGGGCTTTTCGACATGATCCTGCTTAAGGACAATCATGTCGACTTCGCCGGAGGCATCACCAATGCCATCGACCGCTGCCATGCCTATCTCAAGGAAAAGGGCCTTGACCTGAAAATTGAGATTGAGGTGCGCTCATTCGATGAGTTGCAGCAGGTGCTCGACCATGGTGGCGTCGACCGCATCATGCTCGACAACTTCACCCCTGAAGACACCGGCAAGGCTGTCCGCCTCATCGGCCACCGCTACGAGACGGAGTCCAGCGGCGGTATCACAATCGACACCATCCGACAGTATGCCGAGCAGGGGGTTGACTATGTGTCAGTCGGTGCACTTACACATAGTGTCAAGGGGTTGGACATGTCGTTCAAGGCCTGCTGACAGAGGCGTAATAATCTGACATAATAGATTTATCAATGAAGAAATCGCGCACATTTGCCAACCGATTTTATCAGTTTGCCATCACCATTCTTGGCTTTGGTTCCACGATGATGTTCATGGCTTGCTATGCCCCACCACCCTCGGAGCTCCAGTATATGGACTCCGACGAGGAGGTGCTCGATTCCGTAGCTGAAGCTGGAGCCGACGACGTTCAAGCCGTTGATACACTTTTGTAGCCTTTATGTTGAAAGACATTGTTACCACCGAGATGATCGGACAGCTCGAGGGCCTCATACGCGCGAGCGAAATCATTATTATTACATGCCACCAGAACCCTGATGGTGATGCATTGGGATCATGCCTGGCGTGGGCTGAGGTGCTGCGCACCCAATACGGCAAGGAACCGCAGGTCTTTGTGCCCGACCAGTATCCAGATTTCCTGCAATGGCTGCCCAACACGGATAAAACAATCCGCTACGACAAGCACCGCGAGGGCTGCGATTTTATGCTTCAGAGGGCCGATCTCATCTTCTGCCTTGACTTCAACACACCACAGCGCACAGCAGAGATGGAGCAGACACTCAGGCAGTCGCCAGCAAGGAAGGTGCTCATCGACCATCATCTGGAGCCCGATGTCGACGCCGTAGTCAGCATCTCACGTCCAGAGGCGTCGAGCACCTGCGAACTGATCTTCCGGCTTGTGTGGCAGATGGGGTGCTTTGACGCACTTGGGAAACACTTCGCCGTACCCGTCTACTGCGGCATGATGACCGACACAGGCGGCTTCACCTACAACTCCAGCGACCCTGACATCTACTTTATTATCTCGCAGTTGCTGACCAAACATATCAACAAAGACAAGATTTACCGCAACGTCTATAACACGTTCTCCGAGAACAGGTTAAGGCTGATGGGCTACGTGATGTACGAGAAGCTTGTCGTCGATGCCGAACGGCACGCCAGCTATTTTACCCTGACACGCGATGACCTGCGCCGCTTCCACTTCATCAAGGGCGACGCTGAGGGCCTGGTCAACATGCCGCTCCAGATGAAGGGCCACCGCCTGTCGGTGTCGCTGCGCGAGGATTCGGAGAAAGACAATCTCGTTTGGGTGTCATTACGCAGTGTCGACCAGTTCCCATGCAACGAGATGGCAGCCCGCTTCTTCAACGGCGGCGGCCACTTGAACGCCTCGGGCGGACGGCTCTATTGCTCTATGGACGAGGCCGTCATGACGGTCAGGCAAGCCTTTGAAGCCTTCGATACGTTGTTAAAGTAGTGAAAATGTGCGGCAGTTTGAACTCTTTTTCGTAATTTTGCACCCGATAATAACTCAACATTGACTTATGAGAAAAGCCATCATAGCTCTGCTGGGCGTTTTTTGCCTTGCCTCTTTCGTTGCCTGCAACAACTACGAGACCTATGGCGACAAGAAGGAGAAGGAGCGCAAGGCCATCAAGCGCTTCCTGAGCGATTCAGCCATCGTCGTCATTGACGAGGCAACATTCCATAAAAACGGTGACGTGACCGACACAGCCAAGAATGAGTTCGTCTACTTGGACAACTCGGGCGTCTACATGCAGATTGTGCATCGCGGCTGCGGCACTCCTATTGCCGACGGCGAGCAGACCGACCTGCTGGTGCGTTTTCTGGAAATATGCCTGATGGATTCTACCGCCCTATACAACGACACGCATCCCTATGAAGTGGATGTGCTCAACATCACCCGCAGCGGAGGCACCTACACTGGCTCGTTCACTGAAGGGCTGATGATGTCGACCTACGGCTACAACGGTGCTGCCTTCGGTGCTGCCCAGGGATTCCTCGTGGAATTTCCCTATATCAACGTGGGGCGGCCTCGAACGGCTGAAGACCACGTCGCCAAGGTGCGGCTGATTGTGCCTCATTCACAGGGGCACACCATAGCTTCCAACTATGTCTATCCGTATTATTATGAATTCAGTTTTCAACGCAAAATAGATTTATGACCCTTATCAAATCAATATCAGGCATCCGCGGCACCATTGGCGGACGCACGGGCAACACGCTCAATCCCCTTGACATCGTTAAGTTCACAACAGCCTACGCTACGTTCATTGGACGAGGCCTTGCCACTCGTGAAAAGTGTAATGGTGAGAAATCGGCACACCCCCGCATCGTCGTCGGCCGCGATGGACGAATCTCAGGCCCCATGGTGCGCGATGTCGTCTGCGGTACGCTCGTCGGCATGGGCTACGAAGTGATTGACATCGGACTGGCCACCACGCCGACTACGGAACTGGCCGTGCGTTGGCATGAGGCCGACGGCGGCATCATCATCACAGCCTCACACAACCCGACTCAGTGGAATGCCTTGAAGCTGCTTAACCGCGAGGGTGAGTTCCTCACGGCTGAGGACGGCGCCGAAGTACTCCGTATTGCCGAACTTGAGGACTTTGACTATGCACCTGTTGAAAGGCTCGGACGTGTAGTCGTTGACGACACGATGAACCAGCGCCACATCCAGTCGGTGCTCGACCTCCGGCTTGTGGACACCGAAGCCATCCGGCGCCGCCGTTTCCGCGTTTGTGCCGACACGATCAACTCGGTGGGCGGCGTCATCCTGCCCGACCTGTTCCGGGCTTTAGGCGTTGACTTTGAGATTCTGAACGGCGAGTGCAACGGGCAGTTTGCCCATAATCCTGAGCCGCTGGAGAAGAATCTGCAGGGCATCATGGACAAAATGCGGCAAGGCGGATTCGACCTCGGCATCGTCGTTGACCCGGATGTCGACCGACTGGCCTTCATCTGTGAGGATGGCCGCATGTTCGGTGAAGAATATACGCTGGTCAGTGTGGCCGACTACGTGCTCGCGCAAATGAAAAATGAGAAAGGTGAAAAGGAAAATGCTAACCTGAACACCGTATCGAATTTGAGCAGCACCCGTGCTTTGCGCGACGTGACTGAAAAGCATGGTGGCTGCTATGCAGCTGCTGCCGTGGGCGAGGTGAACGTGACAACGAAGATGAAGCAGGTGGGAGCCGTTATTGGTGGCGAAGGCAACGGCGGCGTCATCTACCCCGAGAGCCACTACGGCCGCGACGCCCTTGTGGGCATAGGCCTGTTCCTTTCTTCGCTTGCCCAAAAGGGACTTACGGCAAGCCAGTTGCGAAAGACCTTCCCAGACTACCAGATTGCCAAGAACCGCATCGACCTGACGCCCGAAACCGACGTTGACGCTATCCTTCGCCGCGTTAAAGAAATGTTCGCTCAGAATCCTGAGGCTGACGTCAACGACATCGACGGCGTTAAGATCGACTTCCCGACGAAGTGGGTTCATCTGCGCAAGTCGAACACGGAGCCCATCATCCGCATCTATAGCGAGGCTCAGACGATGGACGAGGCCGACGAGCTGGGAAAACAGCTGATGAAGGTTGTCTACGACATGCAATAAATAAACATCGTATAAGAGTGCGAAGCGCTGGCCGATATCACATCGTCCAGCGCTTCTTCTTTCAAAATTAAAAGCAAACAATAACCTAAAAAACAAATCTATGGAAACATTCATTTCTGATATAAACTGATTCGCTCTCGAATCTGGTGCAAAGATACGAAGTTTCCAACTTCCCCGAAAAAGGTTTTCCCTAATTCGGAGTAGACTTTTCCCTAAACTATCGCGGGATTTCCCCTACGCCGGTGCTTTTGTCCTGGTTCAACGGCAACTTTCTCACGTTGCGACTCCAGTCACGCGGCTTTGGGTCAGAAGGTCATGCGGATCATGAAACGGACGCCTTGCTTATGAGCTGTCGGGAGGTCGAGATAGCTCAGTCGGCGGACATACTCGACATGAATAATCTTGAAGATGTTGTGGATGCCGGCCGATACCTCCCAGTACGGGCGGTCCTTGTCAAGAATATAGGAACCTTCGGGGAAGTACATGAGCACATCGCTTCCTGCGTTCTGCGGCAGGTAGGGGTTGTTCTTGTCGCTCAGGTCACCCCAGAAGCAGCGCACGGAGAGCCATTCGCGCCACTTTAGCTTGCGGAGCAGCGGTATGCGGTTGAAAATCTTTCCGTTGAGGTCCCATGAGACAATGGCAGCGGCATAGCGGTCATTGAGGAACTCCATGTTGTTGACGAGCATGAAGGTATAGTCCTGCAGGATGTAGGAGAGGTTGGTCTCGGGCATGACGAGCAGGGGGAAGGGCACCTGGTTCCACTGTATGCCGCCCTTGACAAGGCAGTCGACCTTTCCCCACGACTTCAGCCAGAAGCGTTTGTAGACGCTGGCTTGGGTGAGGTTGTAGCGGTAGTCGCCGCCGAGGAAGCCCTTGAATCCCATGGTGTGACCGAGCGTGAAGACGGGCGAGTCGAGATTGATGGGCAGTCGGCGCTGCTTGGTGTTGATGAAAGTCTCGCCTGGAGCAAAACGGATTTCAGCGCGGAGCTCTGTGGTGCGGATACGCTGCGACTCGGTCGCAGCAGACGTGGCGACGGGAGCGACGGGGTGGCTCCAGTTTGTCCATGTGGAGCGGTCGGGACTCTGGGACAGCGGGATATAGTAGAGCTGACCGGCACCTTCGTTCTCCTCGCATTTAAAGGCTACGGTGGTGCGGAATCCCCAGTCCTCCTCGCGCTCAAAGGTGAGCGACTGGCGGTTGTAGAACAGCATCTTGTCGACGGTCGTCCACTTGAATGAAGTGAAGACGTTGTCCTTGTCGGTGCGCATGAACTTGTCGGAAGGCGACTCGATGTCGTAGCTCGACGAGAGCGTCAGGGTGCGCTTCGGGAATTCTCGCGGCAAGTATTCCTTCTTGTTGAACGACCAGATGACGTCGCCCCGGTAGTAGGTCTTCTTTGAGGTCATGCCGCGTGCGATGTATCCGCTGAGGAAGAGGTTGGAGTCGAGGTTGGCCGTCGTCTGGGCTGAGAAGCGGAGTCGGACGTCGTCGATGAAGTTCTGGCTGATCATCGTGTTGATGGGGCCGATGTCAACCTTCGACGGATTGCCCGTCTCGACGAAGTTCTCAATGAAAGCCTTGAGTCCGAAGATGATGTACTTGAAGCCTTTCACCTGCTCGAGGCCATGGACGAAGGCGTCCATCGAACTCTCGCTCTTGGTGAGTTCCACTTGGCGGTATTGCGCCCAGAAGTCGTCGCTTTGCATCATCGCATTGACGTCCTTCACCTCCTTTTTCTTTCCCTTAAACAGCTGTTTCGGCAGTTCGTCGAAGGCATAGTCGGTCAGTCGCGTGTTGCGTATGACCGCAAACTCCTGCAGGAAATTGGCCACCTTGAGCTCGGTGAACATGTCGTCGATGGAGAGCACCCACTCGCCGTTGGGCAGCTTTTGGAATTCCTGTACTACCTTCATGTTCTCAACGAAGTTGACGTCTGACCGTTTGGGAATGGTCATCTCGCACCGCTTCACCTGATAGCTCGAGTCGGCCAGGATGTAGAGCTGTCCGCGGAATCCGAAGTCCTGCTGGTTGTTTGGCAGGAAGGTCAGGTGGAAGCAGAGGTCGTGGTCGACGTAGACCGTGTCTTCAATATAATAGCGGTAGAAGGCAATGGCGTCGTCGCCGATGGGTGACGTGAACGGATATTGCAACAGGCGGATCTGGTCGTCGTAGATGTTGACGTCGGTGAAGACGTCGTGCATGGCCGTGGTGATGATGTCGCCGGTCTGAATCAGTTCGTTGATGCCGGTGTTGTTGACGCCCTTGATGATGGTTTTCTCGTCGTGGGGCGACTTGCGGTAGATCTTCTGCGAGACAGTCTCGTCGACCGATATGGGCAGGATGAGCTTGTTGTTGTATTGGCAGCCCTCAATCTGATTGAGCAGCCATTGCTTCTTGGCCAGCTTGCCGGAGTCGAGCATGGCCGGCGTGATGTCGTTCAGCGCCAGCGTCAGTTTCTGGTATTTGTTATACTGGTAGAAGTCGTGGTTCGAGAGGTCGGTGCGCTTCTTGGCGGCCACGACCTTACGCATCAGCTCGACGGCAGGGTTGTTCTTGCGGCTATATCGCTGGCGCTTCGACTTGACCGTCACCTCCTTGAGCATCTTGTTGTCCGGGCGCAGTTTGATGCGGAGGTAGGCCGATGTCTTGTTGTCGACGATGATTGTCTGCTGCTGATAACCGACGGCACTGAACGTCAGGGGCCACCCCTGATGGCGCTCGATGCGGAAATGCCCGTTGATGTCGCTGGCCACGGCCACTCCATGACCGCGATAGATGCACGAGGCAAAGGGGATGGTGTCGCCCGTCTGTGCATCGAGGATATGGCCGGTCAGGGTCTGGGCGCCGACAGCAACGGAGATGGTCAACAGCAGCAGTATGAAGTATTTCCTCATATAGCCATTACATTTCAAATTCACGACACATCTTCTCGTGGCGGTACTTCATATAATAATAGAGTGCGGCCAGGACGGTGATTTCGAACACGGGATAAATCCACGGCTCGTTGATGAGGCAACCGATGAACAGCATCATGGCGCGGGTGTTGTGGGTCAGCGCATTGGGCATCCACATCAGGGGGAGGCTCTTGCGGCGGAAGCCCTCGCGCAGCTCCACAGGCATGTCGGCAGCATTGGGATACTGCTGCTTGACCTTGGCGAAGAACTTCTGGAACTCAGGCGTGTTCTTCTCCTGCTTGCGGCACCAGCCGATGTAGAAATGATGGAACAGATAGTCCCAGAAATAGCCGTCGTCGCCTACGGTGAAGGGGCCCCACTTGCGCTTCGGCATGCTGTCGAGCAGCCGCTGCTCCTGAGCCGTGCTGTTCAGTTCGCTTCCCTCCTCACCTTTAATAAAATAGAGGTGTACCTGACGGTAGTAGTCTGCCAGTTGGCACTGACGCGCATGCCAATAAAAGCCGGCAAAGGCGCAGAGCAGGAAGCCCCAGATGCCCCAGTGCACGCTGGTGAACGGGATGTCCTGGTTCCACAGGCGCAGGGCGATGCCCAGATAGCAGAAGAAGAACCAAACGTCGCTGGCCAGACCGTCGAGCATGCGCCCGATCATCGTCTTGTGGTTCGTCAGGCGGGCCATCTGGCCGTCGGTGGAGTCGCAGAAGTTTGCCAGCATGAGCAGCACTACGCCGCAGACGTTCCACCACAGCTCGGTGTGATAGAAGCAGAAGCCGGCCGCGGCTCCGAGAAACATCGAAAGAATGGTGACGAAGTTTGGGGTCACACCTATTTTTATCCACATCAGCGCAAAGGCAAGGCCGATGGGTCGCGTGAAGTAGACATCGAAGGTCTCCTCCGTGTCGTTCGACTTGAACGACTCTTGTAATAATTGCTTAAAAGATTTTTCCATACGGGCTGCAAAGTTACGCATTTTATGTGACATAACGACCTTTTTCGCGTCATATTTGTCTTTTTTTAAAATAAATATAGTAACTTTGCCGTCAAAAAAGCAGATGAACAAGACAGACAGAAACATTATCATGATTACCGCCGGCGGCGTGGGGGCACGTTTCGGGAGCAGCGTACCGAAGCAGTATGTGGAGATGAACGGGCGCAAGGTCATCTCTTACGTCATTGAAGCATGCCAGCTGACCAGACAGGCCGATGCCATACTTGTCGTTGCCCACCCCAACTACCACGAGGAACTCATCCGTGAATACGGCGTTGAAGTGGCTGCCAGCGGTCCGGAGCTCAACGTGACAAAGCGCAACGGCCTTGACTATATTCGGGAGCATGCTTCGTGCGAGAAACTCATCGTCGTTGATGCCGTCAGGCCTGCCGTCGAGAGCCATGTGCTTGACAGGTTTTTCACTCTGCTCGATGATTACGATGCCGTGGCCTGTGCCCACAAAATCACCGACAGCCTCGGGCGCCATGGCCAGTGGATTGTCAACCGCGAGGAATACTACACGCTCAGCGCACCAGAGGCATTTCGCTTCCCGCTCATCGACCGCTATTTCAAGGCCGACTCCCCCTTGACGGAATCCATCCAGCAGCTGCCTGAGACGTCGCGGGTCTATCTGGATTTCGACGTGCCCTACTACGACAAACTCACCTATCCGGAAGATTTGGCAAAGATACAATCTATCCTGAAACAAAGAGCTTAAAGGGAAAAAAGTGCGTGATTTATTTTGCAATTCCCCGTTTTTAGCGTACCTTTGCATCCGCAATTAAATCAAATAATGGAACAAGAATTCGAAATCATCGCCAAAACGTTCATGGGACAGGAACCTGTGCTGGCGAAGGAACTGACCCAACTTGGGGCCAACAACATTCAGATTGGTAGACGCATGGTGTCGTTTACGGGTGACAAAGAGATGTTGTATCGCGCTAACTTTCAGCTGCATACAGCCATTAAGATTCTAAAGCCTATCAGCCATTTCAAGGCCCGTAGTGCCGACGACGTCTACGGAGAAATCATGAAGATTGATTGGAGTAAATACTTGGACGTCGAGCATACGTTCGCCGTCGATGCCGTCGTGTTCAGCGAGGAGTTCCGCCATTCCAAGTTTGTCAGCTACAAGGTGAAGGACGCCATCGTCGACCAGTTCCGCGAGCGTACTGGCAACCGCCCCAACATCTCAGTGGCTAACCCCGACATCAGGCTGCATATCCATGTGGCCGAGACCGACTGCACGCTCTGTCTCGACTCCAGTGGCGAGTCGCTCCACCGGCGCGGTTATCGGCAGGAGTCGGTTGAGGCACCGCTCAACGAGGTGCTGGCTGCCGGCATGATCATGATGACGGGATGGAATGGTGATACGGACTTCATCGATCCGATGTGCGGTAGCGGCACGCTGCTCGTCGAGGCTGCCCTCATTGCCCGCAACATGGCGCCTGGACTGTTCCGCAAGGAATACGCCTTCGAGAAGTGGCCCGACTTCGATGCCGACCTCTTCGACAAGATATACAACGACGACTCGCAGGAGCGTGATTTCCAGCATCATATCTATGGTTACGACATTGACATGAAGGCCGTCAACACCGCCCGTCTGAATGTCAAGGCTGCCGGCCTGACGGCTGACATCACCATCGAGCAGCAGGACTTCAAGGATTTCACTCAGCCCGCCAAGAAATCAATTCTCGTGACGAATCCTCCTTACGGCGAGCGCATCTCCACCCCCGACCTGCTGGGCACCTATCGTATGATTGGCGAGCGCCTGAAGCATCAGTTCGTGGGTGATGAGGCTTGGATTCTGTCGTACCGTGAGGAATGCTTCGACCAGATTGGGCTGAAGCCGAGCATCAAGATTCCTGTCTTCAACGGCTCGCTGGAGTGCGAGTTCCGCAAATACCAGATTTTCGACGGCAAGCTGAAGCAGTTCCGTAGTGAAGGCGGAGTCGTGAAAACCGATGAAGAAAAGCGCCAGATGGCAGAGAAGCATCGCTTCAAGAAGAACCGCGAATTCAAGCAGCGGCTTGATGAACAGGAGCAAAACGAGGAAGCCGACATCCGTTCGTTCACCTTCCATAAGCACGACTTCAAGAACGACGAGCGCAAGGAGCGTCGAAGCGACCGGAGCGAGCGAGGCGAACGTCGTGAGCGGAATGAGCGGAAGCCAGGCTACAAGAGCACCCCTAACCGTGGCGGACACGAGCGTTTCGACCGTAGCGGCGGAGGCAAGAAGGACTTTAAACGAAAGAGAAATCATGACGACGATTAAACAACGCTTGGCCACCACGGCCATATGCATGTTCTACATCCTTTC
>JAFTGI010000208.1 GCA_017458195.1 Prevotella sp. | reverse complement strand
GCAGAGACCGTCGGCCTTCAGCACGTAGGGCGGCTGGAGTGTTTCCAGGAAGGCTAAACCTTCCTGCACGTGCTCGCCGTCGAAGGTCTCATAGCGGGCCGTGGGAATATGATGGCGCTGCATGAACTGCTTGGCAAAATCCTTCGAACCCTCGAGCACGGCGCCGGCCTTCGACGGGCCGATGACGGCCACGTGCTGTGTGCGCACGTCGGCCTTGAGGTCGTCGTAGATGCCCTTCACCAGCGGGTCTTCGGGGCCCACGACCACCATGTCGATCTGCTCGCTCGCCACCAGCTGCTTGACGGCCTCGAAGTCGTCGGCCTTGATGTTGACGTTCTGGCCCACCTGCGCCGTACCGGGGTTGCCGGGGGCTATGAACAGTTTCTCCACTCGCTCGCTCTGAGCTATCTTCCATGCCAGGGCGTGTTCGCGGCCGCCGCTGCCTAAGAGTAAGATTTTCATGTCGCTTTATTTGTTTGGGTTTGTTATCTGGACTGCAAAAGTAATCAAAATATTCCAATTATGGGCAGAACAATAGATAAAAAACTAAAAAAAGCAGGGGCGCACCCCTGCTTTCGATGAAAGTTGCCTATGTGGCGGGAATCACCTGAGGCGCTTGCTCGCGGTGCCGTCGTCGTGGCGGATGATGACGAAGCCGCGGCTCGCCTGGCCGGCACGCTTGCCGTCGAGCGTGTAGACGGCCTCAGGCATGGCGGCCGCCTGGATGCTGACGATGGCGTCGGCGTCGTTGCTGCTGCCGGGGAGCGAGAGCCCGCCGAACTCGTTGACGGCCTGCACTGTGAATATTGAGGATTGATCATTGAACATTGAACAATCAAACTCCGTCTCGGTGGTGAATCCGACGACCTGACCATTCTTTGTGACGACGTAGCAGATGGCATAGGGCACGGCGTCCCACGTCAGCTTGCCGTCCTCCTGTGCGACGATGGGCGCCTCGCAGGCCTCCGTCATCAGGTCGGGCTGCCAGTTGTCGCTGCCGCCCATGACGTTCTTCAGCGTGTACTCGGCGGCCTCCTCTGGCGTCAGGTAGTTCTTGGCCGTGCCATAGACGCGGTTGCCGTCGCCGTCAGTATAATAATAGGTGTCGCGGCGCTGCGACAGGTCGACGGGGTTGCCCTGTGCATCGACCGTGTTGTAGTCGGCCCAGAGGGCGGGCAGTCCGCCCATTGTCTCATACCAGCCGGCGGCGGGGATGTTGATGTAGGTCTGCAGGTTGATGAACACGGTCTTGGGCTGGTTGTGCCAGGGCCGTCCGAGCCAGATGTCGGTGACGTTCATGCCCTTGATGGGGCGCAGCACGTTGTTCATGAACACATTGCCCCACTTCACGTCGGCGCCGTGGGAGGGGGCGACGATGAAGCCGCCGCTCGGACGGTTGATCTCGAGCGTGTCGCCGTCGAGGTAGACGTTACCGCTGTTATAGATAAAGTCAACGGCGCCCTCAATGAGCGAGTTCTTGATGTAGTGGCGGTTGTTTGAGGTCGAGGTGGTGATCCACGTGTCCTGATACGAGAGCAGGCGCACCTTGTTCATGGCGATGCGGTCGCCGCCGGTATTCAGTGCCAGGGCCTGCGGGCCGGCCTGCTTCTCGTGACCCCAGATGTTCTCCATGGTGAGGTTCTCAATGAAGGTGTTGTCGGCGTTCACCACAACAGTGGCACCTACGCTCACGTGGACGGCATTGTCGCCACCCGAGAGGCGGTCGTCCTTGATGACCACGCCGTCGCGTGACTGTCCGATGAGGTGGATGTAGGGTTTGTTGGCCGGAATGTCGACGTGCTCCTTGTAGTCGCCGTTCTTGATGAAGATGAGCCAGGGCAGGGCGCGGCCGGCCGGGGCAGCGTCGACGGCGGCCTGGACGGTGGTGTAGACTGCGCCGTCATAACCGGCGGGCGCAATGCCCTCGGCGTCGACGACGGCGTCATAGAGGCGCGGTGCAGGCTGCGTGCGCTCCATGGTGGTGAAGCTAATCGCGGCGGCTGCCACGGGGTTGCCGCTGCGGCTGGTCAGCACGCCGGCAGGCATCTGGAACGTATAGTCGGTGGCATATTCCAGGCCGCTGTACTTGAAGATGGCGCTCTTGCCGCTGATGACGGGCTGCAGTTCCTCGACGGCTGAACCGTCGAGCATAGTGAGCGTAGCCACGCCCTGGCCGGCCTTAATCTTCTTGTCGAAGCTCAGGATGATGGAGCCGTTGGCGCTGACGCCGGTGGCACCCTGCTCGGGATTGCTACTCATGAGCACGGCCTCCTCCTCGGCCAGCGAGCCGGCGTCGGCCGTGATGAAGATGTCGCTGATGGCCAGTCCGTCGTAGTCGGTGCTGTTGCCGACGAGTGCCGATTCGCGGTCGGGCATCCAGCGCACGTAGACGCGGTTCTGCTCGTCAGCGTCGCTGCCCAGGGCAACGTCCTCCTTGTCGAACCAGCCCGAGCCGGTGATGTTGAACGTGGCCACGGTGGTGTAGTTCACGCCGTCGACGGAGTATTGCAAGTTGTTGACCGAGTAGGTGTTATAGCTGCAGCCGAGCGAGCTTGTCACCTTGATGTTCTTATAGCCCTTGGTCGAGAACGAAGCCTCGAAGTAGAGCCCCTGCGTACGCACCTTCCAGATGCGGGCGGCATAGCGGCCGTTCTCCTGGCCGTTGCCAATGCCGCGCGTCAGCCATCCGCTGGTCTCACCCTTCTCGTTGTGCAGCGAGAGCAGGCCGGCGTTCTCGGAGTCGCTCTTGTAGTCGGCGGCGCGCTCCTTTGCGGGCTGGTCGTAGTAGAAGTCCCAGCCCACAATGTAGTCGTCGGCCGAGAAGTTGGCCGTCAGGCTCTGGTCGGCATCCATGCGGATGATGCGTTCGGCGTTGGTCGAGTTGTCCTCCCAGCCGATGAACGTGAGCACCTTGTTCGACAGGGCCGTCAGCTTCACGTCCTGGCCCTCCTCATACATGCGGCGGCCGTCGATCATCGTGCCCTCGGGCTGAACCTGCACCAGATTGTCGCGGGCACCCTCGGTCAGGGCGATGCTCAAGGCGTAGGTGTTCTTCTTCGTGAAAGTGGCCGTCAGGTCGGTGTTGGCTGTGATGCTGAACGAGTAGGGATTGTCGGTCGAGACGGTCTGGCCGTCAGCGTCGACCCATGCAGCAAAGTGATAGCCGAAGTTCTCCTGCACGCTGACAGTGACCTCGTCGCCCTCGTCAAACTCGGTGATGTTAGGTGTGACGGTCAGCTTGCCGGCCTCCTCAGGATCGAGCTTGACGGTGAGCGTGTAGTGGGCCACGTCCTGTGTGGTGCCCGTCAGTTCGCCCTCGATGACGATGTCGCTGAAGCCCACCTGCTTGGTGTTGCCCAGGCTGTAGAGGTTGAGGCGCAGGCCGCAGAGGCCGTCGCACGCCTTGGCATTATCGACGGGCTCGTCGAACTCGGTGACGTTGGGCGTGGCATTGTTGCGGGCGGGAATGACGCCCGTGGCGATGGTCGACGTGGTGCCGTCGGAGTTGATCCATTTGACGTCAACCTTGCCGCCGTCGGTGCCGAAGCGGGTAGTCTTGAACTTCACGTTCGTCGGTAGGAACTTCAGCCCGGCCACGGGGATGACCATGAAGTCGATGCGGTTGCCGTCGTTGGCCGATCCCTCGTTGCTGATGACGGGCTGGAAGCGCGTCTGCCCGCTGTTGGCATCCTTGAGTATCAGGTTGTCGCCGTGCTCCACGTAGCTGGTCTTGAAGTAGGGAGCCACGTCGTCGCTGAACGTGGCCGTCTGGCCCTCAGTGCCTAGGTTGAAGGGGAAGGTGATGACGGCCGCGGCTGTCTTTGCGGGCAGCAGCATGGCCATCATGGCCAGCAGGCCCAGCAAGCGGATTCTGTTTTTTCTCATGTCAGATTCTTTTTGTTTTATGGATTAGTTGATATGTTTGCATGTCTTCACCGAGCCGTCGGCCATGAGACACCGGACGATGCCGGGACCGTGGGCAGGCTGGGGGAGCCGGCGGCCCTGCAGGTCATAATACTCCGCAGCACCGGGCTCGGTGAGGCCTACGGTGCGGATGGCTGCGCCCTGGCTGTCGAAGGCCTTCCCGTGGATGGTGACGTCGCTGATGCAGAGCGTCTTGCCGTTGGCGCTGCCGTTATACCAGGGGTAGATGCGCAGCAAGAGCCGCTGGCCCTCGGCCACGTTGACGACGGGCTGCGACTGAACGGCCACGGGGTTGTTGGCCGTCATCTTGCTCTGCTCGAAGATGGTGGTGCGCGTCTCGAAGTTGTCGGTCGAATAGTAGACGTGGGCGCACATGCCGTTGCCTCCTGCACCGCAAATGAACAGCCCGATGGAGTCGATCTTCAGCATGTTGCCCTCATTGGGCTGCAGGCCGAACTCGATGTAGCGCGTGGGATTATCGTCGATCTCGTCGGCAGGCCAGACGTCGCCCGTCAGCAGGTTGCGCTGCATCTTGCGCGTGGCGTCGTAGCCCGTCCATTCCGGCCAGACGGTCTTCGCGTTGGGGTTGGCATAGCGCTGCACGTACATGCCCGTCCACGACTCGGGTATCACCGTTGCCGGCCCGCTGAGCACGTAGCTGTCGTCCTTCTCCAGTCGCCAGCTGACGCTTACCTCCGTGCCGCCCTCCATGTTGACGGCCGTGGCCGTGACGGGGATGTCGAGCGTGCGGTCGCCCGACGTGATGGTGATCGTTCCCGTCGTGGTGCCCTCGCCGGCGAGCGTCAGGCTGGCGTAGAAGGTCTGGATGAGTGTCGAGGCGTTATAGCTGATGCTGAGCGACGGCTGCCACGTCGTCTTGTCGGTCGAGAGGCTGATGCCCTCGCTGGCCGTGATGCTGACCGTGCCCGCCTCGGGCTGCAGGCCGAAGCCGCTCAGGGTGAACTCCCTGGTCAGCGTCTGACCCCTGTAAGCCTCGCCGAAATCACCCTGCTCCGGCGTCACGGTGATGTCCGTCGGCACGACGATGCAGTCGCTCAGTATGCCCTGCTCCTTCATCATCTTGGCACAGGTGCGGGCCACGAGCAGGGCCCCCGTGGTGTTGAAGTGGGTCGAGCCCTGGCCGTCGAACAGCAGGTCGGCGGTCTTTGTTGGCCCGTAGCTCTCGTAGAGCTCGGCCGTGGCCGCCGTCAAGTCGATGAAGCTGACATTCTTCTCAGCTGCCAGCTGCTTCATGTGGTAGGTGTAGTCCATCGTGTGGTCGTCGGCCGCCACCTTGTTGCCTGTCGTAGGGCCGTTGGCGGTCAGCACCGAGAACGAGTCGCCCAGGTCGTGGCGACCGTTGCGGCGGATAGTGTTGCCGGTGAAATAGCTGCGACAGACGGCACCGACCAGGACGGGCGTGGCGCCCAGGGCGATGGTCTCGTCGACAATCTTGGCCAGGTTCTGCCTGTAGGTGGTCGAGGGGATGCTGCCGCGCTGGTCGACGGCGTCGGCCTTGGCCTGGTCGCCGATGCTCAGGTAGTAGTTGCGCAGCTGGCGGCCGTCCATGCCGCCGTTCTTCTCGTCGTTGTGGGCGAATGAGATGATGACGTAGTCGCCGGCCTTGACCTGCTTCTTGGCCGTCTGCCACAGCTCCTCGTAGCCGCCGTAGCTGTCGCGGCCGCCCTTGGCATAGTTGATGCTGGTCCAGCCGCCGGTGAGGAACTGTCCGAAGTACATGCCCCATCCGCGGGTGACGGTGGCGTTCTCATCGTAGGGGGCCATGGTCGAGTCGCCCAGGGTGTGCACCTTCTGTGCCGGCAGTCCCGTCGTGCCGGTCAGCAGCATGGCGGTCAGCAAGGCAATAGTGATGTTGTGTTTCGTCTTAACATTAATGTAGGGAGTGTCGTTAAATATTAAGAAACTTTATAACTAATTGATTTGTAATGTGATAGGAATTTTGTACCTTTGTGGAAGATAACAAAAATCCCCCCGACCACCGTGGAAAAGTGCAAATCGGGGGAATTACAAATCAAT